>DAOTXU010000443.1:0-12811 GCA_034435135.1 Anaerolineae bacterium
ATGCCGAGGCCCAGACTTGAACTGGGGACCCTTTGATTTTCAGTCAAATGCTCTACCAACTGAGCTACCTCGGCGAGAGGCCTCTTGTTGAGAGGTTAGGCGGATTGTACATAGACCCGCTTGGTCTGTCAACTCTGTTACACCCACAGATCAACGACCCTGAATTGTTCCACGTCCACCAACCCCATGTCGGTCAGCTTCAACCTCGGAATCACCTCAAGCGCCATGAAACTCATCGTCATAAACGGGTCTTCAAGAGCAGAACCGAGGTCTTGAGCCGCCTTAGTCAGCGCATCAATCGCGGCACGGACCTCTCCGATGGGTTGATCTGACATCAACCCCGCGATGGGCAGCGGCAAGCCAGCGATCACTTTGCCGTCCGCCACGACTGCCAGGCCGCCGTCCATGTCGCTGACCGTTTTGGCGGCGACCCACATGCTCGCATCGTCTGCGCCAATCACAACCAGATTGTGGTGATCGTGCGCCACCGTCCCGGCGATAGCGCCGCGCCTTAAACCCATGCCCCGGATGAACCCCTTGCCGACGTTGCCACTGGCCCGGTGCCGCTCGATCACCGCGATTTTGAGCAGATCGCGGTCCGGGTCGGCGACGGCGTGGCCGTCGCGCACCGGGATGTCCTCCATCAGGTGCTCGGTGACGATTTGCTCCGGTACACAACCGATCACGCGCGCGCGGGCGCTGCCCGATGCACCCCGCGCCGGTATAGCAAAGTTCACCCAATCCCAGCGCACGTTCATCGAGGCGCGCAGGTGGATGCGTTGCCGCCTGCGCTCATCCGGCTTCACCAGCGTCAAGCCGTCCTGCGCTACCAGCCGCCCGCCCCGGAAAACCATCTCGGCCCGAAAGTCGTTCAGGTCCGAAAACACCACCAGGTCCGCGCGCCGTCCCGGCGCAATCGCGCCCCGGTCTTGCAGGCGGAAGTACTCGGCAGCGTTGAGCGTGCCCATACGGATCGCCGTGATCGGATCCAGCCCGTGTCCGACCGCCTCTCGGATCATGTGGTCAATCGAGCCTTCGTCGAGCAGGTCGGCGGGATGGCGGTCGTCGGTGCAGAAACATACCCGCCGCGCGTTCTCCGGCGTCACCGCCGGCAGCAGCGCCAGCAAGTTACGTGCGCCGGTCGCCTCGCGGATGAAGACGGTCATCCCCAGGCGCAGCCTTTCGATCATCTCCTCCGGGGTCGTGCACTCGTGATCCGAGCGAATGCCCGCTACGGCGTAGGCGTTGAGCGCCTTGCCGGTCAGTCCCGGCGCGTGCCCATCCAGCACCCTCCCCTTGTACAGCTCGATCTTATCGAGCACGCTCGTGTCGGCGCTTATCACGCCGTGGTAGTTCATCATCTCCGCCAGGCCGAGCACCCACTCGACGTTGAGCAGGCCCGCCAAATCGTAGTATTCCAGCTCCGCGCCGGTGGTTTCCATGTGAGTGGCCGGTACGCATGAGGAGGCCATCACGTACATGCTCAGGTAGCCGCGCCGGGCCTCCTGCAACATGTAGTGGATGCCCTCTACACCATGCACATTGGCGATCTCGTGTGGGTCGGTGATGACGCAGGTGACGCCGTGCGCCAGCACTGCCTGGGCGAACGCCGGCGGCGTGCACAGGCTGCTCTCGATGTGCACATGCGCGTCAATCAGGCCGGGACACACATACCGCCCACCTACGTCGATCACCTGCGCTGCCGAGTAACCCTCGCCCAATGCCGCCACCCGCCCCTGCTTGATGACGATGTCGGTCGGGCAGATTTCGCTGGTGAACACGTTCACAAGCCGGGCATTCTTGAGGATCAGGTCAGCAGCGGCGTCGCCGCGCGCGACTGCAATCAGTTCCGCAACGTCCACAGGCGGCCTCCTTTGCCCTCTTGTCCCCTTTTGCAGCAGGGGCGGGTTTGAGACCCGCCCCTGCCGTTAGCGATTCTGTTTCAAGCGCGATTCAGCCTCTTCAAGGTATGGAGCCGGCTTAATCATCTCCTCGTAAGCCTCAGCTTTGCCTTCGAGAGTCGTGTTCACGCTGTCTAGTTCGTCGCTCAGCCGCGATAGCCCGCGCGCGCTCGCAGCAGTCCCCAGTTGCAGCAGCCGCGCCGGCACGCCTTCCAGCACGTGCATCGCCCGGTCAGCCCGCCAGATCAACCGCCCGCGCGCCCTTGCCACCATAATGGCCTCGTCGGACCCCTCGTCATAGAGAGCGCTGAGCCGGTCCGCCAACTGGATTTGCTCCACGAGCACAGCGATTTGCTGGCTGAGCCGCTGCACCTGCTTCATCATATCTTTGGGCTTGACGCCGCTGATGCGCACGGTGTTCAGGATCGTGTACACCGACCGTTCGGCAAGCATCATGCGCTCGTAATAGGGCCGGCACTCCGGCGAGATCGCGCGCATCTCGCGCTTGGCTGTCCGCGCACAAAGCCAGCCCGCGTTCGCGTGGTAAGCCGCATGGCGCAGAGTCTTCAGCCGCTTCTCAACATCGACCACACTCGAAACGGACGCCTGCCAGAAGTCTGGGTCGGCGACCTTCGGCCTGTCCTGGCGCTCCGTTTCATCTGGACTCAGGCCATAAGTTGCCAGCGCCTGTTCGAGGATGACATAGATCGTGACCAACGCCACCAGCGCGATCCCTGCCCACAGACGCAAAGCTGGCGCTGCCAGAACCAGCGCCAGGCAGACGATCAGCAGCACCCCAAACGCCTGCCTCGCCGCGCTGATTGTCGAGGCTTTCAACTCATCGCGCCTGTTGTTCATCTTGCCGCCTCCGCAAAACTCCTGCTACCCTGTGGTACGCGCCGGGACGAACTGCCCACGTCCGGGCCTCCCGCAAAACGCGCCATCTCGTACAATCACTTCGCCCCGGCTGATCGTCGCGCGCACAGCGCCCTTGATCCGCATCCCCTCGTAAGGATTATACCTGGCGACGTAATGCAGGTCGTCCGCGCGCACCCTCCCTTCAGGCGCGGGGTCATACACCACCAGATCGGCGTCCGCGCCGGGCAGGACCGCGCCCTTCCGAGGGTACAACTTAAATATACGCGCGGGGTTCGCGCTGAGCAGCCCCACTAATTGGGGCAATGGGATGCGCCCCGCCTCGACACCGTAGGTGTACATCAGCGGCAGCAATGTCTCCACACCCGGCAGCCCGCCCGGCGTCTTCGTGAAGTCGTCCGCGGCCTGCTTCTGTTCCAACGCATAGTCGCAATGGTCGGTGGAGATCGCGTCTACCGCACCCTCGGCTATCAGCGACCACATCAGGTCGCCTTCGCCGGCGGCGCGCAGCGGCGGCTGCAAAATGAAATGTTCCGGGTGCGCCTCCCAGTAAACCCGGTCGTCGAGCAGCAGGTATTGCGGGCACGTCTCGTTGTAGACTGCCTGGCCCGCCTCGCGCGCCTGTTGCACCATCTCAATCGAGCGCGCGGTCGAGTTGTGCACGATGTAAACCGGCGCGCCGGCCTCATCCGCCAGGAACAGCACGCGCGCGATGGCTTCCTGTTCGGCGAGCGCGGGCCGCGCCTGCGCATGGAACCGCCAGCCGCGCTCGCCCCGCTTCACCAGCGCTTCGGTTGCGGCAGTGACGAGCGCGTCGTTCTCGCAGTGGACCATCACCAGCGCGCCCATCTCCGCGCTGGCGCAGAGCAACCGCCAGATTTGCGCGTCGTCCCAATAGTAGTTGGGCCGGTACGTCGTGTATAATTTAAACGCGGTCGCGCCCAGGTCGATCAGTTCGCCCAGCCGGTCCTCCTCGCCCGGCGGCAGGTCGGTGATCATGCAGTGCAGCGCGTAGTCGATGGCGGCGCGCGCAGCCTCAGCGTGGCGGTTCTCCATCGCCTGCGCGAAGCTCTGCCCCGGAAACTGCGTGGCGAAGTCGATCACGGTGGTCACGCCGCCGAAGGCCGCTGCGCGCGTGCCGGCGAACCAGTCGTCGTCGGTGCGGTAGACGCCCGTGTCAAGCTTGATGTGCGTGTGCGCGTCAATCACGCCGGGCAGCACGTAGCACCCGCGCGCGTCGAGGATGGCGTCGCCGGGCGCGGCATCGGCCTCGGTCGTGAGGGCCACAATGCGCCCGTCGTGGGCGATCACGTCGGCGTGTATCTCGCTCTCAGGGGTGATAACCGTCCCGCCCTGAACGATGAGTCTGCCGGGCATGGTCTCTATTCCCACTTAACCACAATCAACTTTCTTTGCCGTCGTCTTCGACCTTCAGTCGCTTGAAATACAAAAAGTGCATATCCACCGCTACGTTTCCGCACCCCACCAGCTCCCAACCCTCCTCGCCGAGTTCGGCGATGGTTCGGGCCAGGCTGTAGTCGGTGCCGCGCTCGCCCGTCATCGGGGGTCGGATGCGCACACTGTCGATGCCTTTATCCGTGAAATGGGTGAGATGTGGATAAGAGCCATCGAACTTGTTTTCGTTGCTCTTGATCGGCCCAATCAGACAGTATTCCCACTTCTGCATTTCCCCTCTCCTCTTTCGTTGTGAGGCTCCCCTTTTAATGGGTCGGCGATGACGTGAACGCGCCTGATCTGCATCTGCTCTATCCATGTTTCAGACAAGGGGTTTAAGCCTCTTGTCTGAATGCTCCGTCAATCGCCGTTCACCATCGCGCGCGCGATGGCGTTATGGCGCTCGATGACCGGCTCGATCTCAACCGTCGTGAGGCGACCCTCTTTTACTACTATACGTCCGTTAATAACCGAATGGTGCACGTTCTGCGGCGTGCAGAGCACCAGGCTGGCGACCGGGTCGTGCCAGCCGCCGGCCCAGGCGAGCGGGGCGGGCTTGACAACGATGAAGTCCGCCGCCATGCCCGGCGCAAGCGCGCCAATGTCGTCCCGGCCCAGCACCCCCGCGCTGCCGCGCGTAGCGACTTCCAGCGCCTCGCGCGCCGTCAGGCCGGCGGGGTTGCCCCCCACTCGTTGCAGAAGCATCGCCTGGCGCGCCTCGCCCAGCACGTGATTCGAGTCGTTGCTCGCGCTGCCGTCCACACCCAGGCCCACGCGCACCCCCGCGTCGAGCATGGCGCGGATCGGCGCGATGCCGCTGGCGATGCGCATATTCGAGGAGGGACAGTGCGCCACACCGGTGCCGGTGCGCGCGAACAACCCGATCTCCTCGCAGTTCAGCTTGACGCAGTGGGCGTGCCATACGTCGTCGCCCACCCAGCCAAGGTCTTCGGCGTACTGGCCGGGCCGCTTGCCGAACTGCTCGCGGCTGTAGCGGATGTCGTTGTCGTTCTCGGCCAGGTGCGTATGCAGGCGCACGCCATACTCCCGCGCCACGACCGCGCTCTCGCGCATCAGGTCTTGCGTCACGCTGAAAGGCGAGCACGGCGCCAGCCCGACGCGCAGCATCGCGTAGCGCTTCGGGTCGTGGTACGTCTCGATCAACCGCCGGCTGTCGCGCAAAATCGCCTCTTCCTCTTCCACCACCGAGTCCGGCGGCAACCCGCCTTTGCTCTCGCCCAGGCTCATGCTGCCGCGCATCGCATGGAAGCGGACGCCAATGTCCTGCGCCGCCCTGATCTCGTCATCGAGACGCGCGCCGTTGGGAAAGAGATACAGGTGGTCGGAGGTCGTGGTACAGCCGCTCAGCATCATCTCCGCCAGGCCCACCAGCGCGCTGACGTACACCGCCTCCGGCCCCAAGCGCGCCCAGATCGGGTACAGCGTCTTGAGCCACTGGAAGAGTTCGGCGTTTTGCGCCGCCGGCACGCCGCGCGTGAGCGTCTGGTACAGGTGGTGGTGCGTGTTGACCAGGCCCGGCATCACCACACAGCCGTCCGCGTCGATCACTTCGTCGGCAACCGCGGGGAGGTCGGCGGTCGCGCCGACGGCCTCAAGGATGTTATCACGTACAAAGAGCGCGCCGTCTTTGATCTCGCGGCGCGCGTCGTCCATTGTGATCAAAACGTGCGCGTTTCGGAGCAGGAGAGTGCCCATGTTCACCCCCTCGTGTGGTAAGGCAGAGTTTAGCATAGGTTCGCCGCAGGGTACAATTGTGCCATGCGCATCCTGTTCTTGACACCACAGCTCCCCTACCCGCTGCACCAGGGCACCGCCCTGCGTAACTTCGGACTCGTGCGCGGCGTGGCGCAGGCCGGCCATGAGGTGTGGTTGCTCGCGTTCCAAGAAACAGGACAGCTCGGCCCCGCAGAGACGCCCCTCTCCGACCTGTGCAGCGCGGCGCTGGCCGTGCCTTCGCCGCCGCCGCGAAGCAAGCTCGCCCGCCTGCGCGATCTGCTCCTCACCGGCGAGGCGGACATGGCGCGCCGCCTGCGTTCCAACTTCTTCAGTGAAGCGCTGCGCGCGTTGTTGTCGCGCCAGCAGTTCGACGTGATCCACGTCGAAGGCATCGAGATGGCCGCCTACCTGCCGGTCCTCAAGCGATTGCAGCCTGACGCGGCGACCATCTACGACGCGCACAACGCCGAGTACGACCTTCAGCGGCGCGTGTACCAGATCGACCGGAGCGATCCGAGGCGCTGGGCCGGCGCGGCGTACTCGTTCTTCCAGTGGCGACGGCTGCGCCGCTTCGAGCGCGACCTCTGCCGCGCAGCGGGGCAGGTGCTCGCCGTGTCCGAGGCCGACGCCGATGCGCTGCGCCGGCTGGCCGGCGCGCCGGTCACAGTGGTGCCCAACGGCATCGACGCCGCGCACTACGCACAGCCGCCCGCTGAGCCGGTTGATCTGGGGCCGGGGGCGCTGGTCTTCAGCGGCAAGATGGACTATCGTCCCAACGTGGACGCCGCGCTCTGGTTCGCGGATGCCGTCCTGCCGCGCGTGCGCGAGGCCGCGCCGGAGGCGCGCTTTGTCGTCGTCGGGCAGAAACCCCATCCGCGCCTGGAACGGCTGCGCGGTAGGTCCGGCGTCGAACTGACCGGGTGGGTGCCCGCCGTCGAGCCGTACCTGCACGCCGCTACTGTGTACGTGACGCCATTGCGTATGGGGAGCGGCACGCGCTTCAAAGTGTTGCAGGCGATGGCCGCCGGCTGCGCAGTCGTGAGCACGCCGCTCGGCGCGGAGGGCATCGACGCGACGCCGGGGCGCGAGATCGTCCTCGCGGACACCGAAGCCGACTTCGCGCAGGCCGTGATCGATCTGCTGCGCAACCCGGAGCGGCGGCGCGACTTAGGACAAGCTGCGCAAATCCTGGTGAGAAAACGCTACGATTGGTCGGTAATCGTCCCGCGTTTGCTGGCGCTTTATCCGGTTCTTGCGAAAGCCCCTGGTTGACAACCGTGAACCGCGTCGAACTCGCCGCCCGCAACAAAGCCCTCGCCGCGCAGAGGCACCGCCCCGGCCTGCGCGCGCAGACCCGCCGCGCGATGCTGAGCGCGCTGGCGCGCCTGCCGATCCCGCCGTCGCGCGGCGCGCGCGCCGACTCGCTCTTGCTCATCCGACCCGATCATGTGGGCGACGTGCTCTTCATCACGCCGGCGGTCCGCGCGTTGCGCGCCGCGCTTCCCGACGCCGAGATCACTGCGCTGGTGGGGCCATGGTCGGCGGGGGTGCTGACCCCTTTTCAGGAAATCACACGCATCCTCACGCTTCGCTTCCCCAGTTTTACACGCGCCCGCAAGGGCAGCCTGTTGGCTCCGTATACGCTGGCGTGGCGCGCGGCGCGGAAGCTCCGCGAACTGGGCGCGGGCGCGGCGCTGGTGATGCGCCCCGACCACTGGTGGGGCGCGCTGCTGGCGCACCTGGCCGGGGTTCCCGTGCGCCTCGGCTACGATCTGCCCGGCGTCGCGCCCTTTCTTACCGAGCGCATCTCTTTCGACCCCGGCGCGCACAGCGTCCGCTTGAATTTGCGGCTGGTCGAGCAGTGGACCGGCCCGGTGGCTGATGTAGCCGTGCCGCTGGTCTACCCGATACTGGATGACGATGCGGCCTACATTGACGCCTATTTGCAGGAGCAAGGATGCGGTTCAGGTCAACGTATCGTCATCATGCACACAGGAGCCGGCTCGACCTACAAGACCTGGTTGCCGGAACGGTGGGCATCTGTTGCGGATACGTTGGCCCGCCGCCTGGGCGCACGAATCGTGCTGACGGGCGCGGCGCGCGAAGCTATGAGCGTGCGCGCGGTCGCCGGGCAATTGAGCGTACTCCCCATCCTCGCGGTCGGCGATACCACCATCGGCCAACTGGCCGCGCTCTGCGCGCGGGCGAGCCTGGTGCTCGGCCCGGACAGCGGTCCGCTGCATCTGGCAGTGGCGGTGGGGACGCCGACCGTCCACCTTTACGGCCCTGCCGACCCAGCCGTCTATGGGCCGTGGGGGCCGGTCGAGCGTCACGCTGTGCTGCAAAGCCGGCTGATGGATTGCATCCCGTGTGGGGTGCTGGACTGGTCAGGCGATGACCCGGATAGACACCCGTGTGTGCGCGACATCGCGGTCGAGCAGGTGCTCGCCGCCGTGTCAGCGGTGCTCTCCGGGTAAGAAGCCGCCGGTCGCTATGGCAGGTCACAGGCAATGGCTTCAGCAATGGGCAGCGGGCCTAAGCTCACTGTCTTTTGCCGGCACCTCTAGCGACCGGCGGACTTTCTCTTGAAGTGCACCCTCAGCACCAGGTGGCCCAGCCGCAATTCGTCGTGAGCGCGCAGACAGCGGACCTCGTGCGCGTGCAGCCGTTGCCCGTTGATGTACGTGTAGTTGACGCTCCCCAGGTCCGCGATGGTGACGGTGTTCTCTCTCAGCCGCATCGCGGCGTGCAGACGGGAGACCCCGTGCCGATCCGCGTGGTAGGGTGAAAGGTCCACGTCCGGGAGCATGATGCTATCGCGCGCGCTCCGCCCAATGATCAGGTCGTGGTCAGCCTTTGGCTCGATAACCAACGCGGTGCCGCCGTTGCGTGGCTCAAGGACCACAAGCATCGTCTCATCGAAGTATGAGGTGCCCCAGCGCACATCGGGGTCCAGCGCGTCGAAGTTGCCTTTGAGATTCCTGGTCGCCGGGGCGGTGGTGAGAATGTGGCCGCAGGCGTAACAGTAGAACTCTTTTCGGTGGTTGAGCTTCCCGCAGTTGGGACAGGTCACCGAGGCTTCTGGCGGCGGGCCGGGCGTCGGCGGCGGCTCCTGGAGCGAGGCGGGGCGGTGCATTTTGCCTTCGCGCGTCTCCCACGCCCCAATCATCGACCCCAGCTCGTGCCGTTGCTCCACCGAGAGCCTGGAGGCCTGAGAGCGCAAACTCAGTAGCGCTTCGTCAGGCGTTTGCCCGACCTGGCGCAAGGTCACGTAGCGGGCGAAGATGTCAAGCACGTCTGCGGGTTCATGGGGTGCGCTCATGGACGTTCTCACCAAGTTTCATCAGATTTGACGAAAGTCTATAACAAATCGACCGGACGCGAAAGTCACCTTTGCCCGTTTCCGGCAGGGCTGACTTCAACCGGCTCCTCGTTGCGGTACGTCACCATGCCCGGCTTGCCGCCCTTGATCTTGCGCACGTACTTGCGCCGCGTGACGTCCACCAACACGCGCGCCTCGTCGCGCAGCGGCGAGTATTGCGCCGCCAGCGCTGCCGCCTGCCGGATCACGGCCTCCGGAATTTGGCGTCCGTCGTTCTTGACAATCACATGCGCGCCGGGCGCGCCCCGCACGTGCAGCCACAGGTCCTCTGGGCCGCCGCGCGTGAAGGTCACGTCATCGTTCTGGCGCGCGTTGCGCCCGGCCCAGATCACAAACCCGTCGCCGGTGACGACGCGGAGCGGTTTGGACTTGCCCGCTTTCGGGCGCGCGACGCGCTTGCCGGACCAATACCCGTTGATCTCAAGTTGCTCGCGCACTTCGTCGATTTCAGGCCAGTTTTGCGCCAGTTCCAGGTCCAGCGCCAGTTGCTCCAGAAACGCCAGCTCGCGCGCCGCTGCCTGGACCAGGGTGGGCACCTCAGTGTCAGCGCGCTTGGCCTTTTCATAGCGCTCAAAGTAGCGCCGCGCGTTCTCCACCGGCTTCAGCGACGGGTCGAGCGCGACGGTCAGTTCCGGCCCATCCACCTCGTAGGGCGCGGAAAACGCGGCCTGACCCGGTTTCAAGGTGTACTGGAAGGCCAGGATCAACTCGCCGCACTTGCGCAGGTATTCAGCCTGCGCCTCGCTCTGGCGCGCGCGCTGCAATGACTCCAGCTTGCGCCCCACGCGCGCCTGGGCCTCGGCGATGACTGCGCGCACCGACTCCTTGCCAGCTTCGTAGGCGTCGGCTCCCACCGGTGCGCCGTAGTACATCTCCACCGCCCGGCTGATCGACTCAACCGGCTGCACGTTGTCCAGGTGCGTGAGAGGATAAGGCGCGTAAGCCACAACCTCGCCGGTCTCGCTTTCTACGGCCACGCAGGGCTGCCAGTCCCGCTCCCAGAGCGGCATGAAGAGGGTTTCAATCACTTCGTGGAGCGCCCGCGCCGAGGTGTCGGCAGCGATGGCATCAGCCGCCCCGGTCGCCCGGAAGATCGCCTCGCGCGCCATCAGCGGGCTGAACCCAAGCACCTTCTGAGTCAGGGCGCGCCAGGCCGGTTTGTCAGGTTCAGTCAGCAGCGCGTCCTCGACCAGGAGCGGCGTCAGGTCGAGCGGATCGCGCTTGTGTTGCGGCGGCGGCGGCATGTAGATATGCCCCGGCAGGCTGAGGCGCACGCGGTTCTCCCGCGGCCCCACGCGCCGGATGCAGTCGAGAATCACGCCGCGCTCATCAACGAGCAGCACGTTGCCGCGCCGCTCCATCGCTTCGACGATGAGCAGGATGGCACCCTCCGGCCCAGCGAAATCCAGGTGCAGCACGCGCTCCCACTGCGGCACACTCACATCGACCAGCCGCGCGCCCTCTACGTAGCGGCGCAGCAGCAGCGCCAACGGCGAAGGCCGCTCCACACCGCGCCGCAGCTTGCCCGCCACCAGGTGGGCGCGGGGGTGCTGCGGATCGGCGCTCAAAAGCAGATAATGCCGCTCGTGGCCGGCGTAGATTTCCAGGCCGACGCTGTGCTCGTCCACCTGCACCGAGTCCTGCACGCGGCCATCGCGGAGCAACGCGCGCAACTCGTCGCCGATGGCGGCTGTTGTCAATGCGTCGAAGTACATCGAATCTCCTTGCGACAGTCTGTAAGAGGCCGTTTGAAAAGGGTTCCCCGGCTGAAGCCGGGGGTGAATTCCCCACCGTGCTGTGGCTTTCCGGCGATTAGCCGCCGACTTTAGTCGGCGGAACCTGAATAAACTTCCATGGCCCGACTTCTCAAATGGCTTCTAATTGTACCAACGATTTGCCCTCTTGTTAGGACTTGCGTTTGGCTTGATGAAAGACTAAAATGCTCTGGAACGATTCGTGCAACCCTCGCTCTTGAGATACCAGCCGGAGGGTAGTGATAACGATGACGAGCACAAAACGAGCGATGATCTTGCTGTTGGTCCTGAGCGCGCTCTTGGTCGGCGCAGCCGGCGTCAGCGCCGCGCAGAATACACCCCCGCCGCCGCAACCTACGATGGTTATCCGCACCGTCGCCGATGACAAGACCTACGCGGGCGTCCTGGTCGAGTATTGCTGGCCGGTGGCGGCGGACGACATCAACTGCGGCGCGTCGCCGGCGACGCCGGACAGCGTGATTCCCTTGCAGAACGGCGACACCATTGAGATCGTGACCGAAGGCGCAGCCGGCCCGCCCAGTGAGGTGATCCTCACGCTGCTGGACACGCTGGACCGCCAGGGCGAACCGGTCAGCATTACCCTTGACGATCCGGGCGAAGCGACCGAGTGGACGGTCGATCTGGACGCAGGCGAGCAGGCAGTGCGCATCGATGCGCTCTTCTTAGATGTCGCTGAGGGGAGCTTTATCAGCTTCCGCTTCACTTTTGAAATCCGCCCGCCGACGCCAACGCCCACACCGACCGAGGAACCTGCAGAGGAGCCGACTGAGGAGCCGACCGAGACACTCACCCCTGAAGCGACCGAAGCGGGCGAAGGCGGGGAAGAGGAAACACCGGCGACCGAAATGGCTACTGAACCCACCGAGGGGACCACAGGCGAAGCGGCGACTCCAGAGCCGACCGTGACGCTCATTTCCACCGGCACGCTGACGACCGAAGTGGCGACCGAGGAACCCGAAGCCACGCCGACCGAAACACCTGCCACTGCTGAACCCATCGACAGGCCGTTGAGCGCCCCGCCGCCAGTTGCCCTGGAGTCGGCTGGCGAAAGCTATCCGCCGCTGGCGGTCGAGTTCTGCTGGGATAACGCCGCCAGCGTGCGCGAGTGTCCCACACCCGCGCCGCTCGACGAGGCTGCCCCATTGACGCTCCTACCCTCCGGCGCGTTCCTGATAGCGGTGGACGGCCCCGCGCCCGAAACGGTTGAGCTGGTCCTCCTCACCTCCGACGGGATCACGGAACTGGCGCGCGAAAGCCGCGCCAGCGACGTCTTGTTCTTGTATTCGTTGCCCATTGCTGACGAGGGGAGTTTTGTCTTCGCCGTCGAGGCGCAATGGCCGGAGGGGACTGCGACCTACCTCTTCCAACTGCTCGTGACGACCCCACCTTCTGAATGACGACGAGGGCGCGGCGTCCGTTGCCCAAGACCGCCGCCGCGCCCTCGCTCTACAATCGTTGCGCCCAGCCTCCCATAATAGCCCCACACGAGCAGCGTTGCAGCGAAGACCGATAACTTAGCGGCGTCACAGCCGCAGCGACCTGTCTTTTTTTGACGGCACAAAGTACAATGAAGTGATTCAAGCTTTTGAGCCAACAACACCGATGCGGTGGCGCTGGTCGTGTTTGCGGGCGACCTCACCCCGGCTTCGCCGGACTATAGCCCCCGTCCCCCTCTCCCGGCTACG
>DAOTXU010000444.1:0-3108 GCA_034435135.1 Anaerolineae bacterium
GGTGATCGCGCCGATGTATCGCGGGCCGGTGGGCGTGACCGCGCTCAACGAGCGGCTACAGGCCGCGCTCAACCCGCCGGGCCGCGCCGCCGAGCGCCGCCTGGGCGGGCGGGCGTTCCGCGTCGGCGACCGGCTGATGCAAATCCGCAACAATTACGACAAGGACGTGTTCAACGGCGACATCGGGCGGCTGCACGCCATCGACCCGGTGAACCAGGTTTTGCGGCTGGCGTTTGAGGACCGCTTCGTCGATTACGATTTCTCGGAGGCGGACGAGCTGGTGCACGCCTTCGCCATCAGCGTGCACAAGAGCCAGGGCAGCGAGTACCCCGCCGTCGTGATCCCGATGCTCACGCAGCACTACATGATGTTGCAGCGCAACCTGCTCTACACCGCTGTGACGCGCGCGCAGAAGCTCGTCGTGCTGGTGGGTGCGCGCAAGGCGATTCACATCGCGGTGAAGAACGACAAGGTGTCGGAGCGCTACAGCGGGCTGGCGGCGCGGCTGTAGCCCACGACTCAATCGGTCGCATCTGGCGTGCTGATCTCCAGCACGCGCGCGGGGAAGCCCAGCGCCAGGCGGCAGCGGCGCAGAGTAGTTGCACTCAATTATTGAGCTTTCCAACCCCAAAATGGTATCATAGGGCATGTCAAAACAATCTATAGACGCATCAGCGCACATGGTAGAAGCTCCTCAATTGCACCCAACGCTGGATGATTGGATTGCACGCGAGGCGACTCCGTTCTCCGTCGATTCGTCCGAAACCTTCAACGCCGCCGTCGATAAGGTTATCGCCTCGCTTGGCGATTCGGTAGAGTTGCTTGGTTTCGGAGAAGCGCTCCACGGCGGCGAGGACATTCTTATACTCCGCAACCGGCTCTTTCAGCGTTTGGTGGAGGCGCATGGCTACAGCGCCATTGCCATCGAGAGCAGTTTCCCTCGGGCGCGTGTAGTGAATGAGTACATCGCCGGTCGCGGCCCGGCATCGTATGAGGCGGTGCAGGACACCGGATTCAGCCACGGCTTCGGCCGGCTCGACGCGAACCGAGAACTCGTGGAGTGGATGCGGCGATACAATGCCGATCCTTCCCATCGCGTCAAACTCCAGTTCTTCGGCTTCGATAGCCCGACCGAAATGACCGTTAGCGATAGTCCACGCCAGGTCCTGTATTTTGTTCTCGATTACCTCGCCTCGATTGATAGCGCCAGCGGCCAAGAGCATCGCGCGCGCATCGACCCGCTTCTTGGCCCAGACTCCAATTGGGAGAACCCCGCTGCAATGATGGACCCCACGCAGTCGGTGGGCCTGTCGCCAGCCGCAACTGCGTTGCGGATTGAGACGGAGGACCTCATTTCCGAACTGCATATACGCCGCCCTGAGTTGGTGACCCAAAGCGACGCAAGCCGCTATCTGGAGGCCGTGCAATATACCTCGGTGGCGCGGCAGTTGCTGGACTATCATGCCATACTGGCGCGAAATTCGGGCGACCGGATGGTCAGGGGTCTCGGCCTGCGCGACGCGATGATGGCGGATAACCTGGCGTACATGGTATCCCGTGAGCGTGGCCGGGGGAAAGTGCTGGCCTTCGCGCACAACAGTCACCTGCAGCGCGGAAAGGCACAATGGCAATTGGGCAATGATGTACTTACATGGTGGCCGGCGGGATCGCACCTCAATGAGATGTTCGGCCCGTGCTATGCCGTCATCGGTTCGGCAGTGGGCGTTTCTGATGCCAATGGCATCGGCCAGCCCGAAGCCGGCACTCTTGAGGCGCGCCTGACTGCCGTGCCGGGGCCGGCGCGGTTCATTCCAACTCACAAAGGCCAGGGGCTTCCAACCGCGGCAATCGCAGCGCTTCCGACTCGCTCGGGCAGTATGAAGAACCCGACCTATTTCGCACTGACTCCTCAAAGCTTCACCGATTTCGACTGGCTGGCTGTCCTAGACTCAACGGCATACAGCCGCGGTGGGCCGCCGCTGCAACAATGAGACGCTAACTCCAAGCGGCGATTGCCCTTCAACGCGCCTCCCTCGCCGAGAACGCGAGCGTCCACAGGTAACGCACCAGCGCCCACGTCTCCTCCGGCGTGAAGACCGTGCCGAAGTTGGGCATGTCAGTCCCCATGCCGCCGCGCCGGATTTTGGCGTACAGCACATCGCCGCGCACGGTGAACATGTACGCCGGATCGCCAAAGGCCGCCGGTTCGTTCGCCGTGAGCGTCGCCGCCGGGCCGTCGCCGCCTCCGGTCTGCCCGTGACACGCGGCGCAGTTCTTGTCGTAGAGCAAGGCCGCTGCGTCGATTGGGGACGGCACAGGCTCACCCACCCACAGGGCCGCCACCGCGTTCACCAGTTGCGCCTCGGCGACGGCAGGGTTAGTTGCCGCCAACATCTCTAACCCCTGAGCCGGCGTGTGCGAGCGCCGCCAAGTTTCGTCGTGCAGTTCGGGCAGGACGGATAGCGTTTCGAGGATTGCCCGCCCACGTGTGAGGGATGGCTGCGGCAAGGGAGGGTCCGGCCTGTCCATCGGCGCGTGGTCGCTGTCCTCTTTTTTATGGACAGTCGCGTCAATATCGACCCCCTCGGTCGCCAACGCCTCGATCACCGGGTCGCGCTGTGGCGCGGGCAGCGCACCAGGGTCAATGCGGTCGCGCACCTCGATCACGCCGCGCATCCGCCAGTGGTTCGGGCTGCACCATGTGTTGCAGTAGAACGTGTACGTG
The DNA here is from genome assembly GCA_034435135.1 of Anaerolineae bacterium. Taxonomy (GTDB): domain Bacteria; phylum Chloroflexota; class Anaerolineae; order Aggregatilineales; family JAFGMM01; genus JAOSJO01. The sequence goes on from DAOTXU010000444.1 coordinate 2,726, forward strand.
CCCGGCTGGTCGAACGTGAGCGTCACCTCCTTGACCTGGCCGGGGTCGATGTCGCCCAGGTCCACGCCCAGGCCGGGGCCGAGGGCGACCCCGTGCGTGACATCGAGCGCGGCGAAACGCAGCGTCACCGTTTCGCCGGCCTCGACCTGGATCGTGTCGGGCGCGAACCCGCCCGCTTCCGGCGCGGCGGCGTTAATGTCGATGACGCGCGTGGATGCAAGGCGGGGGCGCAGCACGTACTGGTATCCCAACGTTATCGCCGGCAGCCCGACCAGGATAAGCAGCATGACTCCCAGGGCAACCGCCTCACGCCGGTCTGACACGCGGCCTTTCATCCCGTCAACCCAGGTAGAGCCACAGGAACCCCAGGGTCGTCGCGGCCA
>DAOTXU010000445.1:0-3794 GCA_034435135.1 Anaerolineae bacterium
ATCCAGGCCGAAGGCGCGCCGTTCCAGCGCGAGGTGCAGACTTTCCAAAGGTTGAACAGCATCGTCGGCGCTCCCTGGGCAGGTTACTTCATTCTCCGCAAGCGCCTGGCACGCCTGTTGAGCAGGTCGGCCTGAGCGGCGGGTTCTACAAGACGAAAGAACCGGCATGAGCGACCTGGAAATCTTCCGCATCTGGCTCTATCGTTCCGGCCACGAGGTGCTGAGCTGGTGGCTGCTGACCACCCTCGCCGGCCTGGCCGCGTGGCCGCTGACGTTTCGGCTGTTGCGCCGGCTCCCGGACCGGGGCTATAACCTGGCGCGCCTGGTCGGGATGCTCGGCGCTGCTTATGTCCTGTGGCTGCTCGGCAGCCTGGGATTCCTGCGCAACACGCCCGGCGACGCCGTGCTCGCCTGGGTCGTCGTGCTGGTGATCGGCCTCGTTGTGTATTTCACCCGCCGCCAATTGGACACCGCCGACATGGGCGCGTGGCTGCACGACCACTGGCGCGTGATCCTGGCGGGCGAACTCGTCTTCGCCCTGCTGTTCTTCGGGTGGGCAATCGTGCGCGCCTACGACCCGCACCTGGGCGGCACCGAGAAGCCGATGGAGATGGCCTTCATCAACGCCATCCGCCGCAGCGAGACCTTCCCCCCCAACGACCCCTGGATGTCGGGCTACGCCATCAGCTACTACTACTTCGGCTACGTGATGATCGCGTCGCTCGCCGACCTCTCCGGGGTGACCAGCGGGACGGCCTTCAACCTGAGCGTGGCGCTCTTCTTCGCGCTCGCCGGGACGGCGGCGTTCAGCGTCGCTTTCAACCTGGTCCACAGCCGCCGGCGGGTGCGCCTCGGTTTTGACCGGCGCACGCTTACGCTCTCGCTGGCGGTTGCGCTGCTGGGGCCGCTGTTTCTGGTCGTGCTCGGCAACCTGGGCGGGCTGGTGCAACTGACATGGAGCCAGAAGGCCCTGCCGGGCGAGTTTTTCCAATGGCTCGACATTCAAGATCACAACGCCGGCTTGCCGCCGGAGCCGCAGCCACATAGCGCCTGGCGCTTCTGGTGGTGGTGGCGGTCGTCGCGCGTGGTCCACGACCGCGACCTGAACGGCGCGTCTATCGACTTACAACCCATCGACGAGTTCCCCAACTTCAGTTTCCTGCTCGGCGACCTGCACCCGCACGTGCTGGCGCTGCCCTTCTCGCTGCTGGCGATTGCGCTCGCGTTCAACCTGGTGCGCAGCCCCGGCGGCCTGGACCGCGCGCAGTTCGTCTTTTACGCGCTGTGCCTGGGCGGGCTGATCTTCCTCAACCTGCTCGACGGGCCGCTGTACGTGGCCTTCATCGTCGGCGCGGAGACGCTGCGCCGGCTCATCAAGCTGGAGGGCCGCCTGACCTGGCGCGACTGGGTGGAGATCGGCGTGTTTGGGGTCGCGGTCGGCGTGCTGGGTCTGTGCCTCTACCTGCCGTTCTTCATCGGGTTCCGCTCGCAGGCGGGCGGCCTGCTCCCCAACCCGATCTTTCCGACGCGCTTCCGCCAGTTCTTCGTGATGTTCGGCCCGTTCCTGGTCATCATCGCGTTCTTCCTCCTCGTCGAGTGGTGGCGCGGGCGCGGGCGCATGAACTGGGACCTGGCGATCTCGTTGGGCGCTGGCGTGTTGGTGGGGTTGATTGCGGCGGTGGCGCTGCTGGGCCTGGTCGCCGCGATAGACCCCGTTATTCAAGGTTACATCAACACGACCGTCTCTGAGTTGGGCGGCCCGTTCGAGGCGCTGCAAGCGTTGCTCAACCGGCGCGTGAGTTACGCGCTCACGTCGATTGTGCTGGCGGCGTTGATCGTTTTCGTGGTGGCGCGCCTGTTCGGGCGTCGCCGCGCCCCGGCTGAGGCTGGGGAGGAACTGCCGCCGCAGATGACCGGCTGGACCGTTCCGGCGTTGCTCGTCGGCGCGCTGATCGCCGCGCTGGCGATGTTCGTGTTCGCCCAGCGGGGCGTGAGCGTGCTCGCGATGGCGCTGGCGTTGATGGCGAGCCTGCTGCTGGGCGCGCTGACGTATGCGGCGGTCCGCTGGGCGCTGGAACTGCGTTACCGGTTGGCGGACGACGCCGCGCGCACAGAGCCGGCGGTCACCTACACCGCTGAGGCCGGCTTTGCCTTGCTGCTCATCGCAGCGGGAGCGGTGCTCGCGCTGCTGCCGGATTACGTGTACGTGGTCGATAACTTCCGTATGCGCCTGAACACCGTGTTCAAATTCTACTATCAGGCGTGGGCGATGTGGAGCGTCGCCTGCGCCTACGCGGTCTACTCGATCCTGGGTGAATGGGCCGCCGAGACGCGCGCGCAGTTCACGCCGACCGTCATGCGCGTGCGCTGGGCGGCGCGCGGCGTGTTGGGCGTGGTCCTGCTGCTGATCCTGGCGACGACCGAACTGGCGCGCGCGCTGGTAATCGCCCTGATCGCCGTCGTCCTTTACGCCGTCACCGAAGGCGTGTTCGCGTTTATCCTGGCTGCCGCCTCGGTCGAACAGGAGCGCCGCCCGCCGCTGGGGCCGCTGGCGGCGCGGCTGGCGTTCGGCGGCATGATCGCCGTCTTCGTCGCTGCCGGGCTGATCTACCCGATCACGAGCGTGCTGACCGAGACCAACAGCTTTCGCCCCGATTACACCCTTGCGCCGGGCACGCCGACGGACGAGTTGGTCATCAACCGCCCCGACCTGGACGGCGAGCGCACCATGTTCGGCCTGCCCGACGACGAGGCCGCTATCCATTGCTTGAGCGAGTACGTTAAAGGCGATGATGCGGTGGTGGCGGAAGCCATCGGCGGCTCGTACTCTCAGGCGGGGCGGGTCTCCGCGCTTAGCGGCATCCCGGCGGTGATTAACTGGCCTCCGCACGAGAGCCAGTGGCGCGGCGCGACCTTCGGCGAGGTCGCCGGCAGCCGCCAGTCCGACATCGAGACGCTGTATCGAGAGCCGTTCCTGGACGGTGTGAAGCACATCATCGACCGTTACGGGGTTGACTATATTTTTGTGGGCGCGCTGGAGCGCCGCGACTTCGACGCCGCCGGCCTTGACAAATTTGCCAGCCTGCGGGTGGTCTGCCAGAATAATGACTCCGTCGTCTACGCCACGGACCGCCTGGCCGGGCAGGAGAATGTCCCATGATTGTGACGATTTTCGGTTCCTGCGACTGAAGTAATTGTTCACCTCCCCCTCACCCCCAACCCCTCTCCCACAAGGGGAGAGGGGGGTCAGACGCCAAGTGGGGTGGTCTCTGGTTCCCCCTCCCCTTTTATGGGGGAGGGGGCCAGGGGGTGAGGGTAACAGGACAGATACCAACTGAAGTCGTGGGCTGATTTGTAAAGAAGCGCGCTTGGTCTACAATTAGCCGCCGGCTTCAGTTGGCGGGTTTTGGAAAACGAGAAACACGCACGGGGTGAACAGCAATCTATGAACGCCATCCTCGAACAAGCGAACGAACCCGACGCCACCCGCGCGCCCGGCGCAGAGTCCGCCCCGCGCCGGTTGGTCGTCACCGGCGAGGCGGTCGCCTACCTGGTCATCGGGGCCGTCGCCGCGTTGCTGCGCTTCATCGACCTGAACGCCATGCCCCTCAGCGACGCGGAGGCCCATCACGCGCTGGCGGCGTTGCGCTTTGTCAACCCGACCGTGCCGGGGCCGGCGCTGCCGCCGGCCAGTCCGCTGATCTTCGCAGGGCAGGCGTTGGCGATGGGCGTGCTCGGCGGCGACGCGGCGACCGCGCGCCTGTTCGTCGCGCTGGCGGGGTTGGGGCTGGCGC
>DAOTXU010000446.1:0-1677 GCA_034435135.1 Anaerolineae bacterium
CGGCGACGCTAAAATGGGTCGCCAGGTTGTGCTTCGCCTTCTGAAGCGCATCCGCCGGCAGCGGGTTATAGGGCGGGCTTTGCGCGGGGTCGATGTACCCGCTGATCCACCGGGTTTGCCAGTCGGCCTGGCCCGCCTCAGATAGCCCTTGGATGTAATCTTCCAGGCTCATCTGCAAGAACTGTTCGTGAAAGTCATGCTGCGGCTCGCCCCGCACGTAGTAATAGTCGGAAACCGCCCGCTCCACCGGGTCGCGGAGCATGGTGAAGTAGATGCACGGCCTGTGCAGGTATGCGTGCACCCCAAACGGAATGTGCCCCTGGATGTACCTGATCCCGGCCTTCTGCGCCGGCGTCAACGTTTTGAGCGCATCGGCATACGCCGTCGGGAGGTCCAGCACGGCCTCGCGCGGGAACTGCCGCTCGATGGTGCGGCGCAACGTGGACCCCGCCGTCTTGGGGATGTGCACAAAGATCAAGACCGTCTCGTCCGCCGTTGGATTCACTTGCGAGCCTTTCGCATGGATCGGAGCGCAGCCCTCACTCTGGCTTTGCCGCGCCGTAGCGCATCGGCGTATCGGTCAAGGTGATCACGCTTGACCACACTATGGACCTTGTTCGATGCCCGGAAAGCCAGCAGTTCAAGTTGAAAAGACGCCCCTAACGCGCGAACCTGCTCTTCCAAGCGACGCGCGCAGAACGCCCAAAGCTCCATGTCCAGCGCGTTGTGCTCGCGGATGAACGCGACGGTTGCGGCGGGCAGCGCCGCCGCGGCGGGTCGGCCGCGCGTGACGTTGGCTTTTGTGTAATAGACGTTGCGCCAGCCAAAGTGTCGCTTCATGAGCAACAGCGTCTCGTCGAAACGCTCTACAACGCCAGCGATAGCAAACCAGTTCTCCACGTTCTGTTTCGCCCTCTGAAGTGCATCTTCGGGAAGCGGGTCGTAAGGCGGCAATGAATGATCTGCGGCAGCGTACCCGCTGACCCAACGGGTTTGCAGGTTGTTCCCGTTCGCCTCCACATCGACGCGCACCGTATCTTCAAGGCTCAGATTTTCGACCATCATCTGCTGATGAAAAGGGTGTTGCGGCGTGTTGCGAATGTAATAATAGTCGGAAATGGCGCGCTCCACCGGATCGCGCAGCAAGGTGACATAAAGCGCCGGCTCTGCAACCCATTGATGCACCCCAAAGGGCACATGGCCGGTGAGAAACCTGATCCTGCTTCTATGACTATCTGAAAGGGCCTTGAGGGCGTGAATCGAGTCTTCTTTTGCATCGGGCGCGCCGGGATCGACTTCAAAAACGGCGTCGGGCGGGTACTGGCGCTTGATGATCCGATGTAAAGTCGTACCGGCGGCTTTCGGGATATGAAGGTAGATGACTGTTTGTTGCGCAGTCAAACGGCGCTCAACGACCTCCTGTTGCATCGTGAGATGACCCCTTTCTCGACTCTGGCGTGCTCACAAAGACCGCCGCCCTCCCCACGATTCGTATCCTAAACGGTGCCAACGCTGCCCAAGATCAGAAGACCTGGGCACGGGTTAGGCCGACCTGCTCAACAGGCGTGCCAGGCGCTTGCGGAGAATGAAGTAACCTGCCCAGGGAGCGCCGACGATGCTGTTCAACCTTTGGAAAGTCTGCACCTCGCGCTGGAACGGCGCGCCTTCGGCCTGGAT
>DAOTXU010000447.1:0-7367 GCA_034435135.1 Anaerolineae bacterium
GTGCCTGGGCGAGGCCGGGCGCGGCGGGGAGCGCGCGCCGGTGTACCTGGCGCCGGGCGACCGCGCGCTGCACGCGGCCGTCACCGGCAAGACCGGCACGGGCAAGAGCACGCTGCTGCACACCCTCGCCCACCAGGACATCGCCGCCGGGCGCGGCGTGGCGGTGATCGACCCGCACGGCAAGCTGGTGGACGACATCCTCCTGACCAGCATCCCGGAGCACCGCCTCGATGACCTGGTCCTCTTGGAGTGCGGCGACGCGGCGTACCCGGTGCCGCTCAACCTGTTCCGGGTGCCCGCGGGAGCGTCATATGAAACCACGTTCAACACGCTGTACTGGGTGCTGCGCAAGATCTACGAACGCATCTGGCACGAGGGGCGCATGGACGTGGTGCTGCGCAACGCGCTGCAGGCGCTGCTGACCGACCCGGAGGCGACCCCGCTCGACATCCCGCGCCTGTTCGGGGACGCGCGCTACCGCGAGGGCGTGCTCAAACGCATGGAGCAGGACCCCAACACCTCGTTCTCGGTGGCGATGTTCTGGCGCGACTTCGCGGGCAAGTCGCAGGGGGAGAAGGACCAGCTCGCCGCGCCGATCCTGAGCCGCTCGAGCGCGTACCTGGGTCCGCGGCCGCTGGAGGCGATGACGTGCCACCCGGGCGCGCTCAACTTCCAGGACTTCATCCGCGAGAAGAAGATCGTCTTGATCAACCTGTCGGGCGAGGCGATCCGGAGCGAGGTGGGGAGCCTGGGCGCGATCTTCCTGGCGGCGTTCACGCTCGCCAGCGAGGCGCTGGGGTACCTGCCCGACGGCGAGCCGCCGCGCTACTACCTCTACCTGGACGAGATCGAGCGCATGATCGCGTCCCCCTTGCCGGACATGTTCGCGCACGAGCGCAAGTTCGGGCTCGCGCTCACGCTGGCGACGCAGTCGCTGGAGCGGCTCGACCGCGAGGTGGGGGCGGGGATCCTGGCGAACGTGGGCACGCACGTGCTCTTCGAGAGCGCCGAGGCCGAGGCGCGCGCCCTGGCGCCGTATGTGCAGCCCGAGCTGGACGCGCGCGCGCTGATGAACCTGGGCGCGTACCGCGCGGCGGTGAAGACGCGCGCGGGCGGGGCGAGCGTGCCCGCCTTTGTGGTGCACACCCTCCCGCCGCCGGAGACGCGCAGCGCGCTCCCGCCCGAGGTGCTGCGGGCGCGCTCGGGCGCGGCGCTGGGGCTGCTGCCCGCCGCCGAGGTGCGGGCGTGGCTGGCGGAACGATACGCGCCGAAGAAACCCCCGGCCAAACGCAAGCCGCGCAAACGCCAGGGCGGGACCGGGGCGGACGGGCTGGCGGACTTCGAATGAGCGCCGGGGTAAAGCGCACGCGGCTCCCGCGCCACCGGCGCGTGGCCGAGGCGGCGCGCCCGCCGATGCGGCTCACCGACCGGGATCGGGAGGTGATCTGCGCAGTGCACGCCTGCCGCCTGCTGCGCGGCGACCAGATCGCGGCGCTCTTCTTCGGCTCGCGCTCGACCGCGCAGGCGCGGCTCTCCCGCCTGTTCCAGCACGAGTACCTGGAGCGGCACTTCCTGTCGACGGTGTCGGGCGGCCCGGCGAGCAGCCCGGCGCTCTACACGTTGGGCAAGCGCGGCGTGGAGGTGCTCGTGACGGACATGGGGCTGGAGCGGAGCGATATCCACGTGCCGCCGCGCGGCGCGCTGGGGTGGCGGCAGGTGGAACACCTGCTCGCGGTCAACGACGTGCGCGTGGCGATCACGCGCGCCGCGAAAGCCCAGGGGTGGGATCTTGAGGAGTGGCGCGACGCGGCCGCGTTCCGAGCCGACCCGGACTACACCGTGGTGGCGGACAAGAAGGGGAAGAAGCAGCGCAAGCCGGTGCTGCCCGACGGGTACTTCTGCCTGGACACGCCACGCGGGAAGGCGCGCTGCTTCCTCGAGGTGGACCGGGGCACGGAGGCGCTGGCGCGCTTCCGGCCGCAGGTGCGTGTGTACCAGGCGTACACCGCCAGTGGGGGCTACCAGGCGCGCTTCCAGGCGAAGAGCCTGCGCGTGCTGGTGGTGACCACGACGGCGCGGCGGCTCGCGAGCCTGCAGGCGGCGGTGCGCGCCGAGGGCGGGGACCGCAAGTACTGGTTCACGACCTTCGACCGCGTGACGGCGGAGAGCGTGCTGACCGGGAACATCTGGCAGACGCTGGAAAGCGACCGCCCGCAGCCCCTCGTCGATCTCGCCGGGGCGTAAGCGATCGCGCCGCACGTTCCACCCGGTTGCAGCCGAGGGCGGGGTTGTGGTACGCTGGCGCGGTATGGACCGCACCCAGACCCTGTTCATCGCTTCGGCGGAAAACGTGCGATCTGAAGGCGCGCGAACCGCGCGAGCGGACCGTTCCACTGAAAAGACCCATCGCCCTTTGCGTGCGTCCGTGTTCGCGCGCCCGGATCACCCCCCACCCATGCGCCTGACCGCGCGCGACGTGCGGGTCCTCGAGGCGCTCCACGCCTTCGACGGCGTGCTCGCGGATTATCAGATCCAACGGCTCTTCTTCACCGGGACCTCGCAGACGCGCCTGCGCCTGCGGCTGCTGTACGCGCACGGCTACGTCGCGCGCCCCGACCGGCGCCGGCGCGCGAGCATGCCGTGCATGGTGTACTGGCTCGAGCGCAAAGGCGCCGCCTACGTCGCCGGGCTGTCAGGGGGCGCGCCCGAGGCATTTGCCTACCGCAAAGAGCCGAAATGGCTGCAGCTGGCGCACGACCTGGCGGTGAACGACTTCCGCATCACCGTGATGCAGGCGTGCACGAGAAGCGAGAAGCTCGCGCTCGAGGGTTGGGTGCCGCAGGGGGAGTTCTGGGCGCACCCCGACCGCGTGGCGTACACCGACGCGCGCGGCCACAAGCACGCCCGCTGCGTGCGCCCCGACGGGTATTTCATCGTGCGTGAAGGGGCGCATCTCTTCCGCTTCCTGCTCGAGCTCGACCGCGCCACCGAGGACAACCCGCGCTTCGCGCGCGAGAAGGTGCTGCCCGGGCTTGCGTACCTCAAGAGCGCCGTCTACGCGGCGCGCTTCGGGCACGCCTCGGGGCGGTGGCTGGTGGTGACGACGAGCGCGCGCCGGTTGCGCAATCTCCAGCGCCAGGCGGCAAGCGCGGCGGGCCGCGACGCGCGCGCCTTCCACTTCACCACCTTCGACAAGGTGGCGCCCGAGACGGTCCTCACCGCACCGATCTGGCATCTGCCCGGCCAGGCGCAGCCCGTCGCCCTCTTCAAATCGTCAAGCCCCACGGCCGGTGACACTGGCCCTTCCCATTGCGCTATGGTTCCTGGTATGCTGGTACCGACCGTGCAAGGCGACGTCGTCCTGACGGCCGCCTGAGGACACGAGGTGGACGCTCCCCCTCCACGACCTGCCAGCGAGGGCGCCGCGGACACAGGCAGTGTGCAGGTGACCTGCCCCGCGGTGAGGACGACCTTGCACGGATCGGTGCGCCCGCAAGCGTTGTCTGCGATGCCCGTGGGAAGGTGACCGCTGGCGGCTGCGGCGCTACACCTTGTAGACTTCGGTGCCCTCCTTGACTTCCTCGTAGACCTTCAGCCCGATGTCGTCGCCCTTTTTGGCGGCTTCGATGCTCTGGTGCTCGATCTGCATCGAACTCACCTGCTGCGCGAAGAGCACCTCGCCATGCCGCACGAACTGGATCCGGTCCCCGACGGAGAGATCGGCCTCCACCGCGACGGCCGCCACCCCGATGCGGTCGAAATAGTGCGTGACGATCCCGACCCGTGACCCCGTCATAGCCTCGCCTCCTGATCTGGTTTCGCATCCGCTACCGCTATTGTACAACCGAATGCGCCATGTCCTGCTGTGCCCGCCCACAATCGCGCCGAGAACCCAGGCGCAGGGTGCAGGTGACTTGTCCCTTGGCAAGGACGACCCTGCAGGGCAATGCACCTTTCTGCGTACGCCGTCCTCCGGACCGGGTCTCCCGGCTGCGTTGCAGCGACACTCTCGGGGCGCTCCGGTTGCCCTCACCGGTCCCCTCTGGAAATCGGCGCTGCGTTGTGCTATGCTGCCGTTATCTATGACACAGACTGAGGGTGAGAAACCACCCGCATCGGAACCCCAACCGCGCTTTGCGCTCGGTCAGATCGTGGCCACCCCGGGGGCGCTCAAGAGCCTCCAGGAGGCCGGCCAGGACCCGCTCGCGCTGCTCCGGCGGCATGTCACCGGCGATTGGGGCGAGGTCCCGGAAGAGGACAAGGAGGAGAATGAGTTCAGTGTGCGTGAGGGGTTCCGCATCCTGTCGGCGTACACGCTGGCGAGCGGGGTCAAAGTCTGGCTGATCACCGAGGCAGATCGGAGTGCGACGACATTTTTGTTGCCTGATGAATATTAATATTGTAATTTGTCCGCTACATAATCTCTCTTAGGTTGAGTTGCCGTCGTGGTGGCGCTGAAATCATAAACTCGACCATGACGTTGGATGGTGCCTCGATTACCCCGCCGTTCATGACCTCGAAACTGAGCCGGAGACTGTGTTGACTGCCTCGCTCTGGGAATTGGCAGGCAAGCACATCAGATCGCACTCTGCAAATCATGAGATGGCAGATGGGCTTGAGGCACTGCACGCTCCCGAGCATAGCTCGTTCTTGCCTCACAGCGCCGGTTTCGGTAGCTGGTACCACCATGCAAGGTGCGCCCTGCCGGACGCCTGAGGACGATTGGCTACGTCATCTCGAACATGTATGAAGCGCCCAGTAGCTGACATACGGTTAGATGCCGCATCCTGCACTGCCTGTTTGCCTGTGATTGTAAGAAAATTGTTACACACAAACACCGAAAGTTGTGCTATTCTGCAAGTTAATGCAGGTACTCGTGTAAAGCACTTAATACGACATATTTAGTCAAGTATAGGGCTTGCTGTCTTCTCCATCCTTGTTTCGCCAACCCTAGAGTAGCCCTCAGCGGTCGCTGGTTGGGCGAATACGACGAATTCCCTCTATCCAAGACTCCATAGACGCAGCGCGCTCGCGATCCCTATACTCGGTTTATCCAAGTCCTGCGCTCCATCTTTCAGGAGGCTAAGATGACTCTTGATGACCAACTCTCACTTGTGGTCCGGCTGCTGAGAGCGCGGGAGTATACCCAGGCGCGCCTGAAACTCAAGGATTACTTGAAGCAGCACCCAGAGGAACCCTTTGCCTGGTACCTGCTTTCCTTCGCTGTCCCTGGCATGGAAGAAAAGGCGCTGGCGTTGAGGCGGGCGCTTCAGCTGCATCCTGCTTATTCCAAAGCGCAGGCCCGTCTGGAAAAGCTCACAGCGGCAATGCAAGACTCTGTTCCAGCGAGAGACCGGGAACGTAGATCGCTGGCGGCGCTTTTGGGTGCAGTGAGCTTGCTGGTCGGTACAGTTGGGATCATCATATTTCTTATGGTCGCTTCATCGCGGCAGGTGGAGGGATTCCCTGAGCCTGGCAAGGCGGATCGCTCAGCATCGTTCGTGGAGAATGCTGATACAGGGTATACCCCTCAGCCTACCCTAGAAGCACCCGCTGTTCCCCCTATCGCGGTACCCGTTGTTGACTCAGAGCTACCAGCTGCGGCGTCCTCTCGACCGATCCCTGGGACTGTAGTCTCGCCAACGGCCACGGCAACGTTTACTGCGACGCCTGTACCGTTCCTCGACAATATCGCGGCTCCCGAGCCGCATGCTGGCACTCCGACCACAGAACCAATCTCCATCCATGTGCCGCAGGAACCTGTTCCCCGTCAAGTCATCATTCGATTCGACCCAGGGGCGACCCAACAGCAGCGCGTGGCCTACATCGAAGCGATTGGCGGTACGATCAGTCAGACGATCGCTGCATTGGACACTGTTGTGGTGACTGTCGCATCCGGAACCGTTGCCTATGATTTGCCGGAGTCTTCCATCATCACCGCTAGCGAGCCAGATTATTACGTGAGCGCGCTTGGCGGCCTGGCTGTCAGCGACCCGCTCTACCCAGAGCAATGGGCGCTGCCGGTTATCGGCGCACCTGAGGCTTGGGAAGCGTTGCCGGTAGATGCGCCGGCGGTGACCGTCGCCGTGATCGATAGTGGAATCTGTGCAAACCACCCTGACCTGGCGGGCCGCATTCTTGACAATGGCTGGGATTTCGTGGAGAACGACGCCATTCCGCAAGATGAGTTGGGTCACGGGTGCGGGGTAGCCGGCGTGATTGCCGCCAATGTGAACAACGACATCGGCATTGCCGGCGTCGCGCCCAACGCGCAGATCATGCCGCTGCGCGTGCTGGATGCGCAGGGCGTCGGCACCTACTCTGACGTAGCGGCGGCCATGGTGTACGCTACTGACCATGGCGCTCAGATCATCAACCTGAGCCTGGGCGGGATCAATCCCTCAAGCGTGCTTGAGGATGCGGTCAACTACGAGACTTCACGCGACGTGCTGGTAGTCGCAGCGGCGGGCAACACAGGCACAGAAGGGGTGTTGTACCCGGCCCGGTATGCCCCTGTGATCGCCGTAGCGTCCGTAGACCGTGACCTGCAGCGCAGCAGTTTCAGCAGCTACGGCCCGGAGGTGGACCTGCTTGCACCAGGCCGCGACATTCTGACAACCAGTGGAGGTAGTTACGCGACCGTGGGCGGTACGTCGTTTTCGACAGCGCATGTAGCAGGGTTAGCAGTTTTGGAGCGAAATCTTGGAGGATCATTGGTGCTTGGCGGCATTGCGTCCGTTAGAGGAAGGATAACGGATACGGCCACACCGGAGATCGATTATACATCAACACCGTATGTTGAGGAACTGAGGGTAATTGGAGACGACGATCGAGATCAAATTGAAGACACGACAGCATATCCGTGGTCAGCGGTTGTATATATAAGACTTACTGCATCATTTGACCTTCCATTTTTCAGGGGTCAATGCACAGGTAGCCTAATCGCACCGGATCATGTGCTCACGGCAGCGCATTGTCTGTATTATGTTGATCCTGAAAGCAATGAGGCTCGTGCCACCAGTGTGTTGTATGTCGCCGCAGGCCGTAATGGCAATGATGAACCATTCGGTCGTAGAAATGTGACGGCAATCTACATACCTCCTGAGTGGAATGGCTCTGGACCAGCAGGTTCTGATTATGCGGTTCTGGCGCTGGATAGTCCTTTTCCGTCGGAGGCGGGCGCATTCCGACTCGGATATTTCAGCAATAGTTATCTCTCCGACGGTTCCCGGATATTTAGAGCCTATCCGAATAACCCGGCAGCGCGAAAGGCGATGAGGGCGCAGGCAAAATGAAGGAAGGCAAGATAGTGCTCCGGTTTCTTCTCCCAGCGCACCAGGAGGCGGCGAAAGCGGTTGAGCCAGCTA
>DAOTXU010000448.1:0-4649 GCA_034435135.1 Anaerolineae bacterium
TTTCTCTACCTCATCCCCGTCTCGCCTGAGGCTCGACACCCCCTCTCCGCGTGCGGAGAGGGGGACGGGGGGTGAGGTGTCCGCCAACACTACAAGCACCACACGCACCGCGGTCGTTGGCTCAAAAGCTTGAATCACTTCCACGAATAACACAGCTTACACGAATAAGAGAAGAGTAGTTTATGTATTTATTGAACTGATTCAAACTTACGTCAATAGCTGGCCGTGCTAAGCATTTCTCTACCTCACCCCCGTCTCGCCTGCGGCTCGACACCCCCTCTCCGCAAGCGGAGAGGGGGACGGGGGGTGAGGTGTCCGCCAACACGACAAGCACCACACGCACCGGGGTCGTTGGCTCAAAAGCTTGAATCACTTCCCCTCCTACTTTAAACAAAGCACCCGTGACAAAATCGATGTAGAATGGGAAAGCAAGCGGTCGGCGATAGCCGGCCGCGCGGATGGCGCTTTCGGCCTGTGTGAAATCGCTGGCCTTTGCGCCGTTACGGAAGCCGTTGGGGGTTGACATATGTCCGATTTAGAAAATCGCTATTTTTAAGAAAGAGCGCCGCGCACCGCCGTAAGGAGCAAAGGTCGTAGCGAGGGAACGTCATCCGCCCCCGACGCTGACAACCAGCGTCACCCGTCGGTATTTTTATGTCCGCATATTCATAAAGTAGGAGAAGAGCCATGAAAGGACGCGCATCCAATCTCACGTCCGCCAACAGAGTCTATGCCGCGTTGCGCCGAGGCGCGCGCTGGCTGATTGTGGCCGCGCTCGTCGCCGGGTGGACGCTGGGTCTCCAGCCGCCGCCAAAAGCCCACGCCGCCGGCGTGGTAGCCCTTCCCTGCGGACAGGCTGAGTTGGCCGCCGCGCTGGCCGCCGGCGGCGGGGGCGGCCTGGTGACCTTTGACCCGCTATGCCCTGCGGTGATAAACATCAACACACAAATCCTCATCAACTTCGCCGTTCCCACCGTCATTGATGGCGGTGGCCGCACCATCCAGCAGATCGGTGCGGGCCAGCGGGTCTTCGAGGTGGCCGCCGGCTTTAGCCTGACGCTCCAGAACATAACCATCACCGGCGGCAACGTCGCCCCGGCGAACGGCGGCGGCGTCCTCGTCAACGGGGGAAGCACGCTGATCCTGAACAATGCGGTCATCACCGCCAACAGCGCCAACCGCGGCGGCGGCGTCTACAGCGACGGCGGCGCGCTGACGATCAACAACAGCACCTTCAGCAATAACCAGGCGCTGGGTGACCTCGGCGGCGGCATTTACGCCCGCAACGTCACGGTCACCAATATCACCAACAGCACTTTCTCCGGCAACACGGCTCCCACTAATGGCGGCGGCCTCGCCACCGTGGTGAACAGCACGACAAACATCACCAACAGCACCTTCTCAGGCAACGGCGGCGCGGCGGCGGCAGCTGTGTTCCATGCCGCCGGCGGCGCGACGAACATCAACTATAGCACCATCGCTTTTAACCTGGGCGCGGAACTGGGTAACGGCGGCGGTGCCGTCATCAATATCAACAACAGCATTGTGGGGGATACTGTTGGCGCGGCGAACTGCGTGGGCGCGATCACTTCGCAAAACTTCAACATCGACAGCGGCAACACCTGTGGCTTCGCCCAGCCCAACGACGTGGTCAACACCGATCCGCTCCTCGGCGCGCTGGGGAACAACGGCGGCCCGACTCAGACTCACGCGTTGCTCGCCGGCAGCCCGGCTATCGACACTGCGAACAACGTTGGCTGCCCGGCCACCGACCAGCGCGGCACCGCGCGCCCTCAACCGCCCGGCGGCGTCTGCGACCGGGGCGCGTATGAGTCCACCGGCGTGACGCCGGTGGACGCGGTGGACGACAACGCCACAACGCCGATTGACACGCCGGTAGTGATCGATGTGCTCGCCAATGACACCGGCCCCGTAGACCCGGCCAACGTCACGGTGACGGTCGCGCCGGCCAGCGGCGGCACCGCAGTCAACCCGGCGACGGGCGAGGTCACTTACACGCCCAACCCCGGCTTCTACGGCGTGGACACGTTCACCTACCAGGTGTGCGACGCCGGTGGCCCCGGCGGCGGCAACTGCGACACCGCCCTTGTCACCGTCACTGTGACCAACACCGCGCCCGTCGCGGTGGACGACAACGCCACAACTCCGATTGACACGCCGGTAGTGATCGCCGTGCTCGCCAACGACACCGACCCGGAGGGCAACATCGACCCGGCCAGCGTGACGGTGACAATCCCGCCGGCCAGCGGCGGCACCGCCGTCAACCCGGCGACGGGCGAGGTCACCTATACGTCCAACCCCGGTTTCTACGGCGTGGACACGTTCACCTACCAGGCGTGCGACACGGGCGCGCCGCCGCTGTGCGACACCGCCCTCGTCACCGTCACCGTGACCAACACCGCGCCCGTCGCGGTGGACGACAACGCCGCCACCCTGATTGACACGCCGGTAGTGATCGCTGTGCTCGCCAACGACACCGACCCGGAGGGCAACATCGACCCGGCCAGCGTGACGGTGACAATCCCACCGGCCAGCGGCGGCACGGCAGTCAACCCGGCGACGGGCGAGGTCACCTATACGCCCAACCCCGGCTTCAGCGGTGTGGACACCTTCACCTACCAGGTGTGCGACACGGGCGCGCCGCCGCTGTGCGACACCGCCCTTGTCACCGTCACCGTGAGCGGCCTGGTAGCGGTGGATGACGTCACAGCGACCCTGATCGACACACCGGTCGTGATCGACGTGCTCGCCAACGATCTGGGCGCGGTGGACCCGGCCAGCGTGACCGTGACAATCCCGCCGGCCAGCGGCGGCACGGCAGTCAACCCGGCGACGGGCGAGATCACTTACACGCCCAACCCCGGCTTCAGCGGCGTGGACACCTTCACGTACCAGGTGTGCGACATCGCCGTGCCATCGCTGTGCGACACCGCCCTCGTCACCGTCACGGTCTCGCCGGCCCTCGCCGACCTCGCGGTGACCAAGATCGTCAGCAACCCCACCCCGAACCCCGGCGACACCATCCAGTACCAGATCGCGGTCTCCAACGGCGGACCGGACGACGCCACCAACGTGGCCGTCACCGACCTGCTGCCGGCGGGCGTGACTTACTCGACGCATACCGCGAGCCAGGGGACCTATGACCCCGGCACCGGCCTGTGGGCAGTCGGCGACCTGGCGAACGGGGCGACCGCCACCCTCACCATCACCGCTACGGTGGATGCGGGGGCGAGCGGGACCATCATCAACACCGCGCAGATCACCGCCGCCGACCAGGGCGACCCCAACGCCGGCAACAACACCGCCAGCGTGAGCATCACCGTAGGCGGCGCGCCGGGGCCGACGCCAGCGCCAGCGGGACCGGTCATCACCGACCCGGCGGTCACCAAAGCGGCCAGCGTCGCGCAGGCGGCCATCGGCGACCGCGTGGTCTTCACCCTCGTGGCCTTCAACCCGCGCGGCGACATCTCGCTCCCGAACGTGGTCGTCACCGACGAGATTGGCCCCGTGCTCGACATCCTGGAAGTCACGGCCACGCGCGGGACGGTCTCGGTGACGGGCAACACGGTGACGGTCTACATCGGCGGGATGCTCCCCAACGAGCGCGTGACCATCACTATCGTCACGCAGGTCAGTCAGCGCGCGGTGGGCGGTCAAATCGTCAGGAACGTCGCCATCTTCACCGACGACCTGTTCGGCAGGATCGTGAGCAATACTGTCGAGGTGAGCATCGGCTTGGGCGTGGGCCGGCTGCCGGAGCTGGGCGCGAGGCCGGTCGAGGACACGCCGGGGCTGTCGCTGGGCTGGATCGTCGTGGCGATGATCTTGATCGGGCTGGGCTGCGCTATTCTACTTCGACCAATCGCGCGACGACGATGACGCGCTCGACGTAGGTCTGAAGCGCGATGTCCCAACTTGTGCAGGTGAGGAGGGTCAATGCGGGGTAATCGGTAGGCGCAACTACGGAAAGATCGTCCATGGCGACCACCCGCGAAGTTTCGACCACGTAAACGTAGCGGTGGCCGCCATCCTGCACAATCACTTCGCTGCCGAGCGGCAGGGTCGCCAGGTCGCTGAACGGGCCATACCGGTTGTCGGGCAGCGTGATGTGGCCGGCCAGCACAGGGTTGCCCACTTCGCCGAGGTGGCCTGTCCCGGCCAGGTGGCCGACGTTTTCGCCCAGGCCCTCGATCTGCCACTGTCCGAAACGGATCGGCAGATCGACAATGCGCGTGTTGACGGCGAGCCGGGGGATGATTAAGCGGCTGTTCGACATGGCGCGCGTGGGGGGAATCACGGTGACGACGACCGGCGTCGGCGTGGGCGAGGCCACGGGGCTGGGCGCGGGGGTGGGCGTCGGCGCGGGCGCGGCTGGCGGCAGGAGCGCCAGCGCCGCGAACACAGCGATCAGCGCCATTGCGGGGGCGGCCAACACCAGCAGCCCCCGCGAACACCCCCGGCGCTTGCGCCAGGGCCGACGGGGGCGCAGCTCAATGTCCACAAAACGAGGGGGAGTGCGCCGCGCCATACGTCCCATTATATATAGACATGCGCGGCGTACAATGGCGATTGGAGTCGGCGCGACTACCGCAAATGCAGGCCGGACAGGGGGCTTAAGCCCCCTGTCC
>DAOTXU010000449.1:0-3188 GCA_034435135.1 Anaerolineae bacterium
GGTTGACGCCGTAGCGCAGCGGGTTGAACGTGGCGCGCGTGAGAACCTGGATCAGCGCGGGGACGCCCAGCACGGCGAACTGCACCGCCTTCGGGATGACCGGGAAGTACGGCACGTCCCACAGCCCGTCGCCGAAGTGGCGCAGCACCGTAAGGCCGGCGGCCTCGCACCACGCGCGCCACTGCGCCGGCGGCTGCACATTGATGTGCGTCGGGTCCTTGCCGATGGCGTCGGTCGCGGGGTTCTTGAAGCGGCGCAGCGCATAGCCGGGGTTCGGTGTGGCGAAGAGAAACAGTCCGCCGGGCTGCATGATGCGGCTCACGTCCGCGATGGCGGCGGCGGGATCCGGCAGGTGCTCGACCAGGTGCAGCGCCACCACTGCGGCAAACTCGCCGTCGGCGAATGCGCCCAGGTCGTTCGCGTCCATGACGCGCCCCTCGGCGTGGGGCGCGTTGCGCTTCAACTGCTCGATGCTGTACTCAGCGATGTCGATGCCGACGCACGCGAAGTCGTCTTGCAGCAGGCCGAGCAGGTGCCCCAACCCGCAGCCCATCTCCAGCAGCCGGCGCTCGCGCCCGCCCGGCGGCGCGTATCGCCGCACCAGCGCCGCGTAGTACCGCCGTGCGAACCAGTACATGCTGAACCGGCCCAGAGGCCGGTCGGCGTAGTTGTAGCTCTGGAAGTAGCGCTCCCCGTATTCGTCAAGAGGGGCCTGCTTTTCAGGTTGATCCATAACGCTACTGGGGTTGAATCTGATCCGGCGGCGGCGGCTGAAGGGTCGGGACCGCATCGAGCTGGCTCACTGTGACCTCGTAGGTGATGGTCACGTGGCTGCTCTGCCCCTGGAACGTGACATCGGCTTCCACCATGAGGGTCTGCCGCAGAACGTAGAGCGTCGCCGGGTCGAGCCACGTCTCGCCGGTGATCGTGCCGCGTATATCGACGCCCTCCATGCCGCCCTGCCCGAACAACGAACGCCGCCCCTGGAAGGGGGGCAACTCGGCGAAGTCGGCGATGTCCACCGTATACGCGATGTGCCCCGCCACATCGGTCAGCCACTCCGCCGTAGCGACCTCGCGCAGCACGAACGCGCCTTTGTGGTAGGCTTTGTAATCCTCGTTGATGCCGTCATAGATCGGCGCTTCGAACCACTTGCTGTCGCTGCCGGTGCGGGACCAGTAGGTATCGCCGATCTTGATAATGTCGCTGGCGGTAGTCACCGAGCCGCTGCCGGGATAGGTGACGCTCTGCTGCTCGGCGACGGAGAAATCCGCGTCTTGCGGGTCCGGGAAGACGGCGTCCACCTTGCCGGTGATCGTCGCGGTGACCGTGACTGGCTCGCTCTCGGTTGGCGACGTCGCCGTGTAGCCGATGGTGTAATCGTCATGCAACGATTGCAGGCGGTCCATCGCGTCGGCGGCCAGGTCGAGCGCCTGGCGCGCGTCGCTGGGGAGCGCGCCGCCGCTGCTGCCTGCGCCCGGCGTCACGGCAGCGCCGGTGGCGACGACGGTGGTCGTGGGAACCGCCTCCTGGGTCGGCGCGGTGGTTGCGACGACCGTAGGCGAAGGCGTCGCGGTGGGGCCATAGGAAAACGGCGTCGGCGTGACCCGGACCGTAGGCGAGAGCGTGAAAGTCGGCGAGGGGCCGGGCGTGTGCGTCAAAGTGGGGGTGAATGTATGCGTGGGGGTAAGCGTGGGGCGGGGCGTGCGGGTGAAGGTCGGTGTGGCGGTCGGCGTGCGCGTGGGGGCGGGCGTGCGCGTCAGGGTCACGGTGGGAGAAGGCACCTCCACCACGACAGGAGCCGGCGCTCCGGGTCTGCACGAGGCGACGAGGGCAACCAGCAAAAAGCTGACGAGGACAAGCCTGTTTCTCACACGGCACCCAACAACCCGCCCGAACCGCCTGCGCCGAGGCTCAGCCGCAAAATCTCTACTGGATAGCGGGCTTAAGCCCGCTGTCCACGCTGGCTTCACTGTTGAGCCTTCGTCGATTCAGGCTGGATGCATACTTATTTCCATTTGACCGTGCAGCCGACCGGCGCGGTCTCGGCGACGGGGGGCGTCTTGCCCGCCAGGACTGCGTCCAGGGCGTCGCGCAGGTAGTGGCGTCTCACCGACTCCGGCTCCTGGTAGTTGTCGTCGATGGCCCCATGATAGCGCAACACGCCGCTGCTATCGAGCAAGAAGACTTCGGGCGTGCGCTGCGCGCTGTACGCGCGGGCCACGTCCTGCGATTCGTCGCGCACGTAGAAAAAGTTGAATCTCTGCGCCTTGTGGCGCTTCTTCATCTCCGCGAAGCTGTCTTCAGGGTGTGTGATCTCGTTGTTGGGGTTGACGGCGATCAACTGCACGCCCTTGCTGCCATAGTCGGCCTGAATGGACACCATGCGGCCCTCCCAGCCGCGCACATAGGGGCAGTGGTTGCAACTGAAGATCACCGCCACCGCTTTGTTCTTCGCCAGCAGATCGCCCAGCGACACCATCGCGTCATCGACGTTGGGCAGGGTGAAGGTTGGCGCCTTTTCACCGATTTGCATTTCCTCTCACTCCTCTGACTCAGTTTGCGCTAACGCCAGCGCCTTGCGGATCATTGTCGCGGTGGGGATGGCCGACGGTCGCCCGTCCTCGCGGAAGTAGAGCCGGCAGGTCAGGCGATGCATCCCCTCCGCTGAGGCCGGGTCCACGTCGCGCCCGTTGACGCGAATCGTGGGCGAGCCGACAAAATGCGCCTCCTCGGCCTCCTCTTCGGTCTCAACCACGCGCTGATGGATCTCCGCCGCGACGCCCGTCTCCGCCAGGACGCGCTGCAACAATTCCCACGCCTCCGGGTGAGAAGGACAATCGGGCCAGTAAAGGAAGTCGATGCGTACACCCACAGCTTTATTATCTAAAACTATCCCGACTAAAAAGAAAGGCCTGTCATGACGGCAGGTCTTTCGCTCAGTGGACCTGAAGGGATTCGAACCCTTGACCTCTACAGTGCGATTGTAGCGCTCTCCCAGCTGAGCTACAGGCCCTCATGCGCTCGGTATTGTAGCCTTAGCGGGTAGCACTGTCAAGGACTCTTTCGCAATCCAACAGCGATCTTATTTGACGGAACTGATTCAAACTTACGCCAACCGGTGGCCGTGCTAAGGCCTTTCTCTACCTCACCCCCGTCTCGCCTGCGGCTCGACACCCCCTCTCCGC
>DAOTXU010000450.1:0-15249 GCA_034435135.1 Anaerolineae bacterium
CTATCCTCCCACAAGTGTGACAGGTAGGTTGCTACTCAAACTCGACGACCGCTTCCACGTCAATCGCGTAGTTGAAGGGCAGCGACGACACGCCCACCACCGTGCGCGCGTGCATCCCGCGCTCCTCGCCGTAGAGCGCGACGATCAGGTCGGAGAAGCCGTTCATCACGTTGGAGTGGCGGGTGAAGCTGGGCACACAGTTGATAAAGCCGCGCACCTTGATCCACTTCTTCACGCGGTCCAGGTCGCCCAGGTCGTCCTTGAGCAGGCGCAACAGGTTGAGCGCCGCCACGCGCGCCGCCTCGTAGCCTTCTTCGGGGGTCAGGTCCTTGCCGATCTGCCCGTAATACCGGATGCCCCGGCCCCACTGCGGCCCCTGGCTGGAGAGGTGAATCTGGTTGCCGCTGTATTGCACCGGCCTGATGTTGCGGCGCACGTCGGGCGGGGTCTCAAACGGCGGCGGCAGCTTGAGGTCCATCGCGGCGAGCTTGTCTTCGATTTGGGGCATTAGCTTCTATTCTCCATTTCCCGCATTCAGCCAACCATTCTTAATCAGTTCAGCAAGATCGTTCATAGAACATAGCAGGTCTTCCAGTAACGAATAGAATTCTTGTCTTCGATCAGTCGAAACGCTGCCACTTCCTGGGTGAGCTATACCATGCGAACGCATATCGTAGACTCGGCGTAAAGGATCAAGGATGCTTTTCGCTTCTTCGAGAATGAAGCCTTTTGATTCTAAGCACCTCTCTATCCATTTTAGAGTTCCCCAATGACGATGTTCGGTATTACGATCATCGTAACACCCCAGCCTTTTTGCTAGCCTAATGAGTGTGCCCTTTTTGAACCCATCTACCAGGAGCTTTGCCAGTATAAGGATCTGATCTTCCCACTCCTTGCGAGAAGTTGTCACAACATAAGATAAGCGGCTGTACGCATCTTCGTCTAAATTCCAGAGATTTAGTTCCTGTCCATCAAGAACGATCGTTCTTGGAAAATCCCTTAGCGTCGACTTGAGAGAAATCAGGGGGTCATGCCAGGAAGGCCTTTCACCCTTGAAATCAGTGGCGAACACCCTGTCAGGAATACCAGCTTTAGGCAATTCGTTAAATGCTTTCCAATATTGCTGTTCGGCATATGGGAGGCCTGCCAGATCCTTCAAATATACAAATATTTGATCTTCGTCGTTTATCCCATATCGGAGATACCATGTTCCTCGACAACTTATAGATCGAGGTTCAATATGATACTTATCTGGGTCTTGTTTGTACTTAAGCATCACATCCGGTCTAAAAAACGCTGGGCTAATCTCAAATGGCAAATCCGATTGAGCAAAATAGTTTCCTAACGCCTTAGGGTCACACGAGCACTCACGCATTTCGCCATGCTTCCAATCATGGGTCAAGAAAGTCTCGTACTTCTGGTTGCGCTCACCTCTTACCGCTCGCATCATTTCATCATCTGTTGCTCGTCTGCGAAGTACTTGAAACCCACGAAAGTAAGCAGCATCGCCGCCTACGTTGTGTCGAGCGAAAATTTCTGTCTCCTCGTCGGAGTAGAATGAGGTGACATCACTCCAATTGATATTGCCACGAGGACTGAAGCGAGTTACGTCAAAAACCCTAATCAACAATGTATCAGTCAGAAACATGTAGAACTCCAAATCTTGCCAATTTACCGTACAGATGGTTTCACCGTTGTCTGTATGGGTAATCGCTACATCTTCATAATCACCGTTCTCATCCAGCCTCTGATAGGCGCTTCTTTCGTTTACCCAATGTATCCCCACAATATGTGCAAAACGCTGGTTTATTTCGGGATATGTCTTGACGCCAACGAACTCACGCAAGAAGAAAACGGGATCACTGCCGTCCAGGATTTTGCTGGCAGTGCTGTCCAATGGCGGAATGACTACCTTTCGGAAACCTGTAGGTCCTCTTTGAGATCCATAACCCCACCCTCCACTCGCATCAAAATTCCACTTAAGGATATCCTTGACGTAATTTCCTTTGAGTTTCCTCTCTTTCACAAACATGGAGTACAAGTAGAAGTATGGCACGCACAAGTAAACGGGCACGTCTTCTGAACTCGTCGCGCCCAAGAATCGTGGTACATCGGCACAGGATAACCAGTTCCGGTATGCTTCGGAGATCAAATCGGGAATGTCCGCCCGCTCTCTGAGAAAGGAGGCGATTTCCTTATATCTCATAGAAATACTCCGATAGTTGATACAGGAGGAACCTCCGACCTCGATATGCCAGGATGCGGAGGTCCCTTCTTGCTCAGTAGCTATCAAGCCTGGATTAACTCCAGCCCGCCCATGTACGGGCGCAGGACCTCCGGAACGACGATGCTCCCGTCGGCCTGCTGGTAGTTCTCCATGACCGCGATCATCACGCGCGGCAGCGCCAGCCCTGAGCCGTTGAGCGTGTGCACGAACTGGGGCTTCGCGCCCGGCTCTGGCCGGTAGCGCACGTTCGCGCGCCGCGCCTGGAACGCCTCGCAGTTGCTCACTGAGCTGACCTCCAGCCACTCGCCGCAGCCGGGCGCGTACATCTCCAAATCATACTTCTTCGTGGCGGCGAAGCCCAAATCGCCGGTGACCATCTGGACGACCCGCCAGGGCACGCCCAGCCCGCGACACACGTCGCCGGCGTTCTGGACCATCGCTTCGAGCGCGTCGTAGCTCGTTTCCGGCGTGGTAAAGCGGTACATCTCCACCTTGGCGAACTGGTGCCCGCGCTTCATGCCGCGCACGTCGCGCCCGGCGCTCATCTTCTCGCGGCGGAAGCATTCGGTATAGCACACGTACTTGATGGGCAACTGGTCGGCTTCCAGAATCTCGTCGCGGTGCAGGTTGGTGAGGCTGACCTCGGCGGTGGGCAGGAAATAGAAGTCCTCCTCGATGTCGCGGTACAGGTTCTCGGCGAACTTGGGCAACTGCGCTGAGCCGAACATGATCTCTTCGCGCACCATGTACGGTGAGATCACTTCGGTGTAACCATGCTCGGTGATGTGCAGGTCCAGCATCCAGTTGATGAGCGCGCGTTGCAGGCGTGCGCCCGCGCCTATCAGCGTGTAGAAGCGCGTGCCGGCCAGCTTCACGCCGCGCTCAAAGTCCAGGATGCCGAGCGCCGGCCCCAGGTCCCAGTGTGGCTGTGGTGTGAAGTCGAATTGCGGCATCTCGCCGAACGTGGCGACGACGACGTTGTGCGTGTCATCCAGGCCGACCGGCACGCTCGCGTGCGGCAGGTTCGGAATCCACGCCATCTGCTCGTTCAGTTGCGCCTCGACCTCGCGCAACCTGGCGTCGATTTCATCGATGCGCGCGTTCACGCCCTGCATCTCGGCGATCTTCGCCTGGCGCGCGTCTTGATCCTTCATGCGCCCGATTTCCTTGCTCACGCGGTTGCGCGTGGCGCGCAGTTCCTCGACCTCGGCGAGCCGCGCGCGGCGCTCTTCGTCCAGCCTGACAATATCGCCAACCCGCTCGATAGCGGCGAGGTCGTTCAACTTCTCGATCTGGGCTTTCACCCAATCCGGTTTCTCACGGATCAGTGCGATGTCGATCATTTCAAGTCTCCTGTCTTGTGATGGGTCTTGCAGTAACATCCGCCCGCCGCGCCTCTATCGCGCGCGGCAGAGTCCGTTCTCCCTGATCTGCGTCATCCGCGTAATCTGCGGTTCAATTCTGCGCGCGCTCAGGCGCGCGTCTCGGACGGCGGACCGCCCACGTCGCGGCGCGAGTCGTCGTCGCTGAGCGTGGAGCGGGTCAGGTCTTGCCGCAGACGCCACAGCGCCAGCAGCCCCCCTGCGGCTGCCGTCAGGAGAATGAGCGCATTCCATACGTCCGGCGTCAGAAAGGCTAACATCTCATCTCCCTTAAAGTACAAAGCCCCTCGTCCCAAAGACCAGGACGAGGGGCGCTCGCGGTGCCACCTGGATTCGCCCGCGCCTCACGGCGCAAGCCTCAACGAGTCGATGGCGACTCTTGCGCGGTAACGGGCGCACCCGGCCCGCTTTATTTCAGCGGCGACGTATCGGGAGTGGATTTCGGCCCGCCCGCTATCGCCTCACAGCGCCCGGCGACTCTCTGAAAGCAGCTCTGACCTACTTGGCTCCGTCTGAGTCTGTGTGTATGCTTTAGCTAGCCGCTCAAAGTGTAGCAGGCGTCAAAGGGACTGTCAACTCAGCCGCGCTCTCCGGTATAATCTCATCACCTGTCAACCAGGAGCAACAGCGATGCGCGATACCCTGAAAATAGCCACCTACAACGTCAACGGCATTCGCAGCCGGCTGAACTCGATGTTGGACTGGCTGCGCCGCGAGGCCCCCGACATCCTGTGCGTGCAAGAGACCAAAGTGCAAGATGAGGACTTCCCCGCCGCCCCCTTCCGCGAGGCCGGTTACCATGTGACGTTCAAGGGGCAGAAGGCGCACGCCGGCGTCGCCATCTTCAGCCGCGAGGCCCCGGAGTCGGTGGCCTTCGGCCTCGATGATGGCGGCGCGCCTGACGAGCCGCGTCTGATCCGCGCGCTTTTCGGCGGGGTCACGGTGGTGAACACCTACGTCCCTCAGGGGCGCGAGATCACTTCGGAGCACTTTCAATACAAGCTGCAATGGCTCGCGCGGCTGCGCGCGTTCTTCGAGCGCCACTACACGCCGCGAGACCCGCTTGTGTGGGTGGGCGACTTCAATGTCGCGCCGGAGCCGATTGACGTTTACGCGCCCGACCGCCTGGAGGATAACGTGGACTACCACCCCGACGCGCGCGCGGCGCTCGAAACGGTGCGTGCGTGGGGTTTTATCGACGTGTTCCGCCAGCATCACCCCGGCGAGCCGGGGCATTACACGTACTGGGATTACCGCGTCTGGGGCGCGCTGGAGCGCGGGATGGGCTGGCGCATCGACCACATCTGGGCCACCGATCAAATGGCGCGCCGGTGCGCGCACATCTGGATCGACGTGGAGGCGCGCAAGGCGGAGAAGCCCTCGGATCACACGTATCTGGTGGGCGAGTTCAGGAAAGGCGAGTAACTATTACGGCCTTATGTAATATGGGGAAAGGTATCTGTTCACCTTGTCTGCCCTGTGCGGCGCTGTGCAGCGTTTTTCGCAACCTGCCATCTAGAGTCGGCGGCTAATCGCAAAATAGCGCCGTCAGAATTGCGAATTCACCCGCGACTTTAGTCGCGGGAGCCATGAGGTGAACAAATACCAACTCCCGGACGCTGAAGCGATGTTGCCCCTGTTGCGCGCCAACTTTCGCTTGACATACAGATTGTGCTATACTGGCGTTAATGGAAACAGAGAACAATCGTGCGACGTTAGCGGCATGGGCCGACCGCCTTGAGGCGCTTGGCCTGGGCGGTGTGATCGGTGCGTTGGTGGACGCTGTGCGCCCCCTCGCGCCGATGGGAGCCGGCGTGCTGTGGGTGGCGCAACCCGCGTTGGGGGCGCTGCTCGGTTGGGACCGCGTTGCAGGGTGGGCCGGTCTTCTCGAAGACTCGGACGCACTGGCTTGGTTGGGCCAACGCCTGGCGGGCGAGGAGCCGGTTGAAGATGAGCGATAATCTCCTGGTGGCGGTGGTGATTGTCCTGGCATTGGGGTTCACCCTCGTCGGGACGGTGTTGTGGCGGCGGTGGCGCTTGAGTCTGCGCCCCATCCGTGCCTTTGCGGCTCTCCCCGCGCTGGTAGACGAGGCCATCGAAAGCGACAAGACCGTTCATGTCTCCTTCGGGAACGCAGGCGTGGGCGCAGAGACGACGCTCACCGCGCTGGTCGGCGCGGAGGTGCTCGATACATTAGCTGAGCGCGCCGCCATCGGCGATCGGTCGCCTATTGTCACCCTGAGCGACCCGCTCGGCCTGGCGCTCGCGCAGGATACCCTGCGCCGCGCATACACCGCGCGCGGCGTCCCGAAGCGCTTCGACAACCTCGCGGCGACCTGGCTGCCGCAAGGCCCCGGTTCGCTCGCCTTTGCCGCCGGCGCGGCCAGCCTGGCCGCCGACGAGAACGCTTCTGCAAACGTCCTGATCGGGCGCTTCGGCACGGAGATGATCGTCATTGGCGAGATGGGCGCGCGACACGACGCCGTGCAGGTCGCGGGCAGCGACCTGTTGGAGGGGCAGGCGGCGGCCTTCGCCATGTCCGACATGCCCCTGATCGGCGAGGAGATGTTCGTAGGCGGCGCGTACCTCTCCCAGGACCCGGTGAAGCGCGGCGGGGTGCTGGCGCAAGACGCGCTGCGCATCGGGTTGATCGTTATCATTGTGGTGGGGTTCATTATCGCAACGCTGACCGCCGGCGCCGGTTGAGGCGCGCGCACATTCCCAGGTTACCGCCCCCAAGACGTACCTGAGGAGACGCCCGTGAGGAGATTCCGATTCCCGCTGCTCGAACCGATCGCTATCGCGGTGGGTCTCATCACGCTTGTCGGGTTGATTTTCGGCGGCACGCCGGGCGCAATCGCCAACATCTTCATCCAGGTCCTGTTCGTGACCGCCGGCGTGGCCGTGCTGGTCGGCGTGGTGAACCTGGCGGTCGTGCATCTGGCGCGCCTGACCAGCGGCGCGCGCGGCGGGCTTTACGGCCTGATCTTAGTGCTCGCCATGCTTGCCGTCATCGTCGCGCGTGTCATCGAGCTTGCCCAAAACGACCCTGATCCGGCGCTGGGCAGCGGTCCGATCAGCGGGCCGCTGTTTGAGGTCCTGCAACTGTCGGTCGAGTCGGCGCTGGCCGGGTTGGTGGCGTTTTTCCTGATCTACGCCGCCTTCCGCATGATGCGCCGCCGCGTAACGCCCGCTGCTGTGCTCTTCGCGGCGGTGGCCGTGGTCGTGCTGTTGGGCTGGGGAACGCTGCCCCTCGTCGGCGACCTGCTTGTCAGGGTGCGCGATTGGATTGTGAACGTACCGGCGACCGGTGGGGTGCGCGGTATCCTGATCGGCGTGGCGCTTGGTACGCTGATCGTGGGGATTCGCGTCTTGATCGGTCGAGACCGGCCTTATAAAGGGTGAACAAGCCCCGGCTTGGGGAGTGGAGTGATGGGTGACGATTGGCTGTCAGACGAGTGGAAAGCGGATGACATCCCTGACTGGCTGAAGGGCGACGAGAGCGAGAAACCGCCCGCTGAAGCGCCGGAGGCGGAGCCGCTGCCGGACTGGTTGACGGGCGCGGAGCTGGCCGAATCGACGCCTTCTCCCCCTGAGACCCCAACTGCCGAAATCCCGGACTGGCTCGCTGAGCCGGCTGCGCCCGCCGAAAGGCCAGAAGCGAGCGAAGAAGGTGCGCCCGGTTGGCCGTTCGCGGAGGTGTCCGTCACCGCCGAAGCGGAAGTTCCTGACCGGCTTACCGGGGCTGAGCCGGCTACGCCCCCCGAAACGCTCGAAACCGTTGAAGAGCCGATCCCCGACTGGCTATTGGAGGAACCAAGCCCTGCCGCTGAGGCTCCATCTGCCCCGCCACCACCGACATCTTTCGCCGAGTGGCAGGCCCAGCAAGAGCCAGCGCCGGTCGATGAGTTCGCCGAGATGGTGCCCGATTGGTTCGAGACCGTCGAGCAGCAAACGCCCGAACCGGTCGATTTGCCGGGGACGTCGGACCTCGCGCCGGCGTGGTTCATGGGCCTGGAAGAGCAGAAGGAAGAGGAAGCTCCCGATTGGTTCCACCAGGTTGATCTCTCTAAAGGGGCCGATGTGCTGGGGGACACCGGCAGCCTGGCCGATAAGCTGTTGGGCGGCGCGCCGCCCGCGCCGGCAGAGGAACCCGTCCCCGATTGGTTCCAGGGCGTGGAAATGCCGGCTGAGGCTGAAGCCGCCGCGCCGGAGCCGGGCGGGATGGCAGACCTGAGCGCGCTGGCCGAGCCGACCGAAGCGCCCATCGCAGAAGCGTCCGCGGAGGAAGCCGCTCCGGATTGGGCGGCAGACCTGGGCGCGCCAGCCATACCTGAAGCCGGGGTCGCTGAGCCGGAGCCAGACTGGATGGATGTAGTCAGCGCGCCGACTGAAGCCGAAACCGAGCCTGCCGCGCCAGAGGCAGACTGGATGGCAGAGCCGGGCGCGCTGGCCGAGCCGACCGAAGCGCCAGTAGAAGAGGCGGCAGCCCCAGACTGGATGGCCGTAGTCGGCGCGCCGGTTGAGGCTGAAGCTGAGCCTGCTGCACCGGAGCCGGATTGGATGGTGGACCTGGGCGCGCGGGCCGAGCCGGCCGAAGCGCCGGCTGTCGAAGAAGCCGCGCCGGACTGGATGGCTGTGGTCAGTGAGCCGGTTGAGACTGAAGCCGAGCCTGCCGCACCGGAACCGGATTGGATGGCAGACCTGGGCGCGCTGGCCGAGCCGGCCGAAGCGCCAGTAGAAGAGGCGGCAGCCCCTGACTGGATGGCTGTGGTCAGCGCGCCGGTTGAGGCTGAAGCCGAGCCTGCCGCACCGGAGCCGGATTGGATGGCAGACCTGGGCGCGCCAGCCGCGCCTGAGGCTGAAGTCGCCGCTCCTCAACCCGATTGGATGGCCGACTTCGGCGCATTGAGTGCAACGACCGAACCGGCTGCCGAAGTGACCGCGCCGGATTGGATGGCAGAGTTGGGCGCGCCGGCTGCGACCGAGGCCGCCGAAGCGGAAGCGGACTGGGCGCTGGACTTTGGCGCGCCGATGCCTGAACCGGCGCTTGAAGAGGAGATGCCGGAGTGGCTGGAGGGGATGCGTCCTCAAGGTCTGCAGGGAGTCGGCGAGGCGGCGGCAGAGGAAGAGGCTATCGCCCCGGCTGAGCTGCCTGGTTGGCTGGAGGCGGTCCGCCCCTCTGATCGCTTTGAGCGCTGGGGCATCACCGTCCCGCCGGAGTCGCAGGTTCCTGGGTGGGCAGAGACGTTAAGCCCGTTCGCCTCCGAGGAGGCGCTCAGCGCTGGAGATATGTCCCGCGAGGAGGGCGCAGGTC
The DNA here is from genome assembly GCA_034435135.1 of Anaerolineae bacterium. Lineage (GTDB taxonomy): Bacteria > Chloroflexota > Anaerolineae > Aggregatilineales > JAFGMM01 > JAOSJO01. The sequence continues at coordinate 8,927 of DAOTXU010000450.1, forward strand.
CGCTGGCCGGGCTGAAAGGCGTGCTGTTGGCCGAGCCGATGATGTCGGTTCCGGGCGCGCCAGAGTTGACTACCGGGTTGGTCGTCACCGAGAAGGACATGCAACAGGCGCGCCTGCTGGCGTCGCTCACGCGCGATCTGCTCGCAGGCGTCGAAGAAGCAGGGGAAGAGGGCAAGGCGGCAGCGCCGGCTGTCTCCAGGCGGCGCGTGCGGGTTCCGTTGGCGCGGCTGGCGATCAGCCTGTTGCTGGCGGTTGCGCTCATCGCGCCGTTCTTTGTGTTGACCGACCAGCAGGCGGCCCAGAACCAGGTGATCACGCCGCCGCAACCCGTGTTTGATACCATCCTTAAGATCGAATCGCTGCGGCCTGACGACAAGGTGTTGGTCGCTTTCGAGTACGGCGCGGCGGAGGCTGCGGAGATGGAGCCTGGGGCGCGCGCTGTCCTGAAGCACCTGGCAGACCGGGGGACGCGCATCGTCACGCTGACCACCAACCCGGTCGGCGCGATCATCGGCCATCGGCTCGTAGATGACGTGACCAAAGAAAAGAACATCAACCCGGTGGACCTGGGCTATCTTTCCGGGTTTTTCAGCGGGTTGAGAGGGCTGGTGGCGCGGGACGCCGACCTGCAAGCCGACCCTCCCGCGCGTTTTGGATTTGACTTCCGGGGCGAACAGAGCGACCTGGGCGTGACGACGCTGCGCGAGAGCTTCAAACTGATCGTGGTGCTGCCGGGCCAATACGAGGCGCTGCGCGCCTGGTTGGAGCAGGTCGATAGCGTGACCGGGCGGGAGGACCCGGCAATGCCCGGCCAACCCGTGCCGATGGTGGCGGTGGTAGGCGCAGGGATCGAGCCGATGGCCGCCGCATACCGGGACAGCGGCCAGCTTGAGGGTTATGTGGCCGGCTACAGCGGCGCGCTGGCCTATGCGCAGCAGCGCGAAGGCGTCGGCAACGAGCCGTTCGCTGAAGCGGCGGCGCGCCGGACCAGCGTCACGGCAGGCGTGGCGGTTGCGGCGCTGGTGATTGTCTTGGGCAATGTCGGCTACTTGCTGCGCGGAACGCTGGGCCGCCGGCGCAGCCGCCGGCGGCGCTGACCGTTGTTGGGGGCGGTATGGACTTGAGCGCTCTTGATGTTGACCTGATTACGGCCATCGCGTCGTTTGTCCTGACGCTGCTGGTGCTCAGTTATCTGGTCGGCGATAACCCGTTGTATCGCATCGCCGTGTATCTGTTCATCGGCGCAGCGGCGGGTTTCATCGCGCTGACCGTGGCCGAATGGCTGTGGAACTTCTGGCTGCGGGTCACATCTTTTGACCCGGAGGCCGAGTTGGGCCGGCGCGTCCTGGGCGTGGTGCCGTTGGTGCTGGGGTTGCTGCTCATGTTCAAGCTATCGCCGTCCACCGCCAGGCTCGGCAACATCGCCATGGCCTACCTGGTCGGTGTGGGGACGGCAGTAGCGCTCAACGGAATTGTCCTGGGGACGTTATTGCCGCAGGTGCGCGCCGCCAGCAGCGTGCCGGGCATCGGCTCTGACGTGAACGGCTGGATCAACGGCCTGGTGATGGCGATTGGCACGATCAGCACGTTATTGTACTTCCAGTTCCTCGCGCGGCGCACGTCTGCGGGGCAGGTCGTGCGACCCCTGCCGTTCCGCATCGCGGCGGCGATTGGACAGGGGTTCATCGTGGTGACGTTGGCCTCGTTGTACGCCGGGGCGATCATCGCCAGCCTGTCGATTTTTGCGGGGCGGGTCGCCGAGTTCGTCGCGCGATTCGTAACACAGTAAGAACCTGCCTGAAGATACTCAAGGACAAGGGGGTTAAGCCCCTTGTCCGGGTGGCGGCGAAAAGGGCCGGGGTTCGGAGAGACGATCTGCAAAAGCAAAAATGTCGGAAGAACAGCCACAGCTCAACTCAATCCTTGCTGTCGATTTCGGCAGTGTGACCACACGCGCGGTGCTCTTTGGGCTGGCGAAGGGGCGCTACCGCTTGGTGGCCTGCGCCGAAGCGCCCACCACCGCCATGCCGCCTTTCGGCGACGTGGGCGAAGGGCTGCGCCATGCGCTCAGCGAACTGGCGCGCGCCACCGGGCGTGTGATGCTGAGCGAGGTCGATCAGTTGCTCATCCCTGAGCATGGTCCCGGCGTCGGTGCGGATGAGTTCGTGGTGACTGCGAGCGGCGGCCGGCCGATGCGCGCGGTGCTGGTGGGCCTGGTGCCTACCATCAGCGTCGAGAGCGCGCGGCGCGCATCGTCTGTCACGTACATGACCGTCGTAGACACAATCAATCTGGCCGACATGCGCTCGGAGAACGAGCAGATTGACTCGATTATCTCCCTCGCGCCCGACGTAGTGTTCATCGTCGGCGGCATCGACGGCGGCGCAGAGGGCGCGGTGCTGAATCTGGTCAAACGGATAGGGGTTGCAGTTTCCCTGATGGAGCAGGGTCGCCGCCCGCGCGTGCTGTTTGCCGGCAACGCGACGCTGCGCCAACAGGTGCAGGAGGTTTTCAGCGAACAGACCGACACCCACATCGCCGACAACGTGCGTCCCAACCTGGCCGACGAGATGCTCGATTCCGCCCAGACGCGACTGGGCGTCGTCTATGACGACTACAAATCCAGCAGCGCGGGCGGCTTCCGCGAGATCAGCCGGATGAGCAAAGTCGGTGTGTTGCCGACGAGCCAGGGATTTAGCCGCTTGCTGGGATTCCTGTCGGCGTCGCAGGAGGACGGGGCCAGGCCGCGCCCGGCGTTAGGGGTAGACGTGGGCAGCGCTACCACCGTGTTGGCGACTGCCTGGGAAGACGGCAACCTGGTCAGCGTGCGGTCGGACCTGGGGCTGGGCCACAGCGCCGTCACCGCGCTGGACGCCATCGGCGCGGAGAACATGATGCGCTGGCTGACTTATGAACTTGACCCCGAAGACGTGCGCGATTATGCCTGGAACAAGTGGCTGCGCCCGCGCACGGTGCCGCAGAGCAAGGCCGATCTGGAGATGGAGATGGCCTTCGCGCGCGAGATCATCCGCCTCGCCCTGGAAGGCGCGCGGAGTAGCTGGCGTCGTTTGCCGCGCCAGGGGGCGGGGCTGCCGCCTTTCAACCCGATTGTGCTGGCGGGCGCGGTGTTTGGACACGCGCCGCATCCTGGCTACGCGGCTTTGCTCGCGCTTGACACCCTCCAGCCGAACGGCGTCACGCGCCTGCTGGTCGATCCCTACGGCTTGACGCCAGCGCTCGGCGCGCTCGCCTACGTCGCGCCGCTGGCGGTGGTCCAGTCGCTCGAGGCCGGCGACCTGCCCGTGCTGGGCACAGTAATTGCACCTGTTGGCCGGCTGAAGGCCGGCGACACCGCGCTTCGCGTGCGCGTAAAGGTGGGCGACCGGACCCGCGACGAGTCCGTGCGCGCCGGGAGCATACGAATGATCCCGTTGGGGGTGGATCAGGCAGACGTGATCGTCAAACCGCACCGCCGGCTTGACCTGGGCCGGGGTGGCGGACGCGCAGTGAACCTGCGCGCGCCCGGCGGGATGTTGGGGCTGATCTGCGACGCGCGTGGGCGTCCGCTGGCGATGCCGCGCACACGCGACGAACGGGCGCGCCTCTACGCACAGTGGATGGCGCAGGCGTTAGGGCAGGAAGATGCCGTACTATCCTGAACAAACCCACGTCATCCCGCTGGCAACCATCCTGCGCGAACGGCGGCTCCCGGTGCCGGGCGAGGTGGTGGTCAGGCAGGGCGCTTCGGTGATCGCCGCCGACGTGGTGGCGCGAGCTGCTGCCTCCTCCCGCCACGAGATCATCGACGTGGCGTCGGCGTTCGGCGTCCCGACCGAGAAAGTGAGCGACTTTCTGAAGGTCGATCCGGGCGACGCGGTGGAGAAAGGGCAGCCGCTGGCCGAACGACGCGGCTTTCTGGGAAAGACCACCGTGACCGCGCCCATCGACGGGACGGTGGCGCTCGTCGAGGGCGGGCGCGTGGTGTTGGAGACCGCGCCGGAATCCATTGAGTTGAAGGCCGCGATGAGCGGTTCTGTCGCCGCCGTGCTGCCGAGGTATGGTGTGCAAATCCAGACGGTGGGCGCGCTGATCCAGGGCGTGTGGGGCAGCGGCGGCGTGGAGAGCGGCGCGTTGCGCCTGGTCAGCGAAGATGTGGAGGGCGAACTGGAACCGGGGACGATCAGCTTCGATCACGGCGGCGCGATCATTGTCTCCAGGGTGCCCATTGGTCCGGAGGCGATGGACGCCGCGGTGGAGCAGCGGGTGCGCGGCATGATCGCGCCCTCTATGCGCGCGTCGCTGATCGAGAAAGCGAAGTCGCTGGAGGGGACTTCGCTTGTGCTCACCGAGGGGTTCGGGTTGCGCCCGATGTCGGACGCAGTGTTTAACCTGCTGCGCGATCATGATGGACGTGAGGCCGTGCTGATTGCGACTGAACCTGAGCGCTGGCAGGGCAACCGCCCGGAGATCATCATCCCGTTGCTCGCCTCCGGGGAACTCCCCGCCACCCTGCGGGTTGGCGAGCCGATAGACGTGGGCAGGCGGGTCCGTCTGTTGCGCGACCCTTACGCAGGCTTGGTCGGCACGGTTACGGCGCTGCCTGACAGCCCGCGCCCGGCTGAGAGTGGGTTGACCGTGAGCGGTGCACTGGTCAACGTCGGTGCGGGGCACGAGGTGTTTGTACCGCTCGCCAACCTGGAGATTTTAGGATAGGGTCCGAGGGACGGTTGCGCATATCGAGAAAATGTGAGATAAAATAGAAGCATCAGCCAAGGTAAGAGCCGGCCCCCACCCTGGGGGCGGGGTTGCTCCCCCGCCCACCTGCCTTGTGCAGATTTTGACTGCCCGTTTGTCGAGTGCGGGAGGAGCAACGATGCAAGACGATTTCCCTAACGAATTCGAGTTCGAAGAGGAAGAAGGCCCTCTCTTCCCAGAGGAAGAAGAGGAAGAGATTGAGTTTGGGGAGGAGGCCCCACAGCCCACTCAGAACCGCGCTTTCCTCATCGGCGTGGCGGTGCTGGCCGGGCTGTTCATCATCAGTCTATGCGCGGTGCTTCTCATCATCCTTACACGCCCCGACCCTAATTTACCGGTTAAGCAAACCAACACGGCGGTCATGCAGCTTCTCGCCACCACGCAGGCGGCGGACACCCAGCAGGCCATCGACCGCATGACCCAGGCCGCCGGCGCCACCCTGACGGCCCAGGCTCTCCTGGATGCCGAAGCGACCCGGCAAGCGGTCGCCCTTACCGAGCAGGCGGAGGCTGCCGAGGCGCTGACCCTCACGGCGCAATGGCTGACCCAGAGCGCGCAACTCGTCACCACCGAGGCACCGCTTATTACGGACACCCCCACACCCACCCCAGAAGAGTTCATAACCCCTGTGTCCGTCACACCGATGACACCAGGTGGGCCAACGCCAGTGCCGGGGCCGGTCACGCCTGCGCCGCGCCCTTTGCCTGACACCGGCATCGCCGATGACCTGGGGCTGGGCGGCGGCCTGTTCGCAGCAGGGCTGGCCGCCATCGGGCTGCTGACGGTGATGTTCGTCGCGCGGCGGCTGCGCACCGGCGGCTACGACGAGGACGAGGCATAGCGCCGGCCTCAACAGGGAGTGATGCCATGAGCAACCAGGACGAATTCCCCGATTTCGAGGATTTGGAAGAGGATTTTTTCGGCCCCGAAGAGGAGGAGGGTTTTGAAGCCGAACCCGGCGGCCCCCGGAGGAACCGCACCTTCCTGATCGGGGTGACGGTGCTGGCGGGCGTGTTTGTCGTCGCGTTGATCGTCGTGGTGGCGCTCATTGCAGGCGGCTCCGTCGGCCCCACCCCCGAACAGCTTACTGGCACCGCCCTCACACAGAATGCAGCGGAGACGGCGGTCGCCATCGCGGGACTCACGCAAACCGCGACTCTGTTCACCGCAACCCCGACAGAGACGATCACCCCAACGGTTACTCCATCTCCTACCGTAGAACCCACACGGCCCCCTGACACGCCGACACTGGTGCCATCTCCGACAGAGACGCCGACGGAACCCCCGACGCTACTACCTACTGCGACGGAAACGCCGACGCCGACCCCTGAAGAAGTCGTGCTCGGCGGCCCTGAGGGGGGCGAGGGCGAGGCGCTTGGAATCGGCGGCCCCTTGCCGGAACCAGAACCCCTGCCGGAGACGGGCATCGCCGACAGGCTGGGGCTAAACGCCGGTCTGGCGCTGGCCGGTCTGGGGGCGATTGGCCTGTTGTCGGTGGTCTTTCTGGCGCGGCGGCTGCGCACCCGCCGCTGACGAACTGGGCAGTCTCGTCGTTGCCTCCATTACGT
>DAOTXU010000451.1:0-2692 GCA_034435135.1 Anaerolineae bacterium
GTTGCGGATCACCCGCCCCCGCCGCGCCAGCCGCCAGATGCCCCTGCCTGCCGCGACGGCGGCGAACGCGGCGAATGACAGCCCGGCGACTCCCAGCACCAGCACCGCCAGCGCCCCCACCAGCGCGCCCAGGCGGTCGAGATGGCGCGCGCGGTGACAGCCCCCGTGCCGCCTGTCCAGGCGACGCGCCGTGAGTCCCCCTTCCCGGCGTATCTGGCGCGGTACGTGCAGCCGCCGCAGCCCGCGCTGCCATCGGTGGCGCTCCGCGAGGTGCCGGCGGACCAGGTGCGTGCGTGGCTGGCGGATGTGGAGGACCAGTTGCTCATGCCGGAGGGTGGAGAGGGTGAACAGCGCGCAGCCTGTGATCCACCGCCGTTACTACGCCGCCGGTGAGGCCGCCGCGCGGCGCATCATCGACGCGCTCCTGGCGCGCGGGCTGACGCCCGCTTTCTCGGATTGGCTACTCACTGACGACGCCGGGCGCGTCGTGCTTTTCGGCGTGCTCGACGTGCACCGGCTCGACCGCGTGGAGCGCTACACCGCCGGCGATGTGGTGCACCACCTGAGCACGGCGCTGCGCGGGTTGCCGGTGGGCATCTCCAACTCGTCGGGGCTGCGCTACGCCGTGTTGTTGACGAAGCCGCCGCGCCTGCCCCGCCAGGTGGACTTTCCGGCTTCGCCGGACTATAGCCCCGGCGTGCAGCGTGGGCGGGCACTGTTGGGCGTGGACGCTTATGGACGCACGGTCGGCGCAGCCTGGTCCGACCTGGGCCCCCTGCTCGTGGCCGGCGTGACCGGCAGCGGCAAGTCCAACTTCTTGCGGCTGCTCATCTACCAGGCCATCGCCGAGGGCGTGAAGCTGCTCCTGGCGAGCCGCAAGCACACCACCTTCAAGCGTCTCGAAGGGCATCCGGCGCTGCTGAACGGGACGCCGGTGGCGCACGCGCCAGGCGAATACGCCGACGTGCTGGCGGCGGCGAGCGCTGAAATCGCACGACGCAATACACTCTACGCGCAGTTGGAAGAGACGTGCGAGAGCCTGGAAGCGTACAACCGCCTGGCGGCGAAGCACGGCCTGGAGCCGCTGCCGCGCCTGCTGGTGGTGCTGGACGAGTACACTGTGACCGTCACCGAGGCGGGCGGGCCGCGCTCGCCGCTGGCGAAGCGCGCGAACGAGATCGCCTTCGTCGGGCGCGAGTTCGGCGTCAATCTGGCGCTGGCGGCGCAGGCGTTCGACAAGGCCACCGTCGGCGCGGTGCGCGGGCAGACGCGCGCGCTCGCGTTCGCGGTCGAGAGCGCCGCCGACGCGCGCATGATCGGGTGCGAGGGGGCGGAGCGGCTGCGCGCGCCGGGGCGGGCGATCAGCCGGCTCGACCGGGAGCGGCGGCTGGTGCAGACGTTCTTCTTCGACGACGCGCTGCTCGGCGAGACGGTCGCGGCGCTGACGACGCAGGAGCGGGTGCTCGTGGCGTGGGCAGTGCAGGAGAACAGCGGGTATCTGAGCCTGGCGGACATCCAGGCGCGCGGGTGGGGGAAGAAGGCGGCGGAACGGCTGGCGGCGGCGTGGGAGGCGCGCGGGTGGCTGGCGAAGGACCCGCAGGCCGGAAACCGGCGGCGCGTCACCGATGTGTTGGCAGGGATCGTCGCAGACCGCACCGGCCTATGGAAACACGAAACGACCAGTAAGCCCTCAGGCTAGTCCGGGTTTTGACTCATCCTATACCAATTGGACGTGCGCCGCATGGCGGCGTTAGTGATGGTGCGTAACGCACGGCAGGTTGAGGACACGACCTGTCAGGTCGTCTGACTCACCGGAAAGGGAAACCTGGATGGGACCATAGCATGTCAGAGAAAGGGCAGACTACGAAGCCGTTTATGTAGAACGTGCCCTGAGACCTGGATGAGTGGGGTAAAGCTGAATTGCCTGAAGTCCAGTTGCAAGCTGGAGACACGGTGCTCCTCCGACACAACGGCTGAAGTCGGACTCCGGCGGCAGCATTTGGTGTCCAACGAATGCGAAGTCCTCCTGCCGGAAGCAAGGTCAGTGAGACCAATCAAGCGACGAACGGACACCCCTCCTCACCCTGACAACGTCACTGACGCCCGTACTGCGGGATCACCTACAGGGCGCGAGCCCTAAGGTGACGGAAACCCCATAGTAGTCGGTGGTCTCACGTCCACCCACGGCGGTTGGGAAAGCCAACTACAGGGCGAAGGGGGTTAGGAACTGCGGCTTGACGAATGGGAAGGTATGCGTAATGCAGACCGCCGACCACATCCTTCAGGCTATACGGAAGCTGGGAGAAAAACGAGCTCCGCTCACGCGGGTTTATCGCTGCCTCTACAGTGAAGATCTGTTTCTGGCTGCCTACCACAAGATCGGTCGCAACCAGGGTGCCCTGACACCAGGAACGGCGGACGACACAGCGGACGGGATGAACCTTAAGCGTATTCACAGCATCATTGCTCAACTCCGCTATGAACGCTTTCGCTTCCGCCCGGTGCGTCGGGTCCAAATCCCCAAGAAAAGTGTGGGCAAGCGTCCTCTGGGTGTGCCGAACTTCTCCGAAAAGCTGGTGCAGGAAGTGCTGCGTCTGATCCTCGAAGCCTACTATGAGCCGCGCTTTCGTGGAAGTTCGCATGGTTTCCGACCGGGACGGGGCTGTCATACTGCCCTGGCGGACCTCAAGAC
>DAOTXU010000452.1:0-8533 GCA_034435135.1 Anaerolineae bacterium
CTTGCGGAGAGGGGGTGTCGAGCCGCAGGCGAGACGGGGGTGAGGTAGAGAAAGGCCTTAGCACGGCCACCGGTTGGCGTAAGTTTGAATCAGTTCTTATTCAATTGCTTCGATCACCGACACCAGCCCGGCCAACAGCCGACCGGTGCGCGCCGGCTCGCAGCGGAAGTCTGGCTCATCTGGATAGCTGGTCGCGCGCTCCAGGCGCTGCGCCACGCGCAACCAGGCATTGATCTCAAGCTGCGCCGCCTGGACGCCGCACACTTCCCAGGCGAAACGAGTCACCGTCTGGCGCTGGACGCCGCCAGCGTAGCGGGGATGGTTCAGCACCAGGCGGTCCAGGCTGGGCGCAGTTACGGCGAAATGAAACCCCTGTGCGAGCAGACGCTCAGTGATAAGCTGCTCGTGCGCGGGGCAACTGGCTCCGTTGATGGTGCCCAGCGCCAGCGCAAAGTCCCGGTCGCCGCGCACGCCGTGCAAGTCGAGCACCAGACCGATTCGATGCACCGCGAGCAGGTCGGCCAGCGCGGCTTTGTAGGCCCCGGCGTCGCGGTCGGCGTGTGGGTCGGGGCGTTGCGCGTAGGTGGTATAAATCGCATACGCGCCGGTCTGGTCAGCCAGCCAGCGCGCCAAAGCCGAGGTGTACTCCTCCTCCTGTTTCCAGCGGCCTTTGCGCCAGTGCGCGGTCCCGTGCGGGGCCGAGATCAACACCGGGCGCCAACCAGAGGCCACCTCAAATCCCGGCTCGCCCTCCGGCGGCAGGACGCAGTAATGTACGCGGTCGCGCTCGAACGCGACCAAAGCCGCCAGCACACCACTCAGCATCGACTCCCCCATGCTCATAGAGACATTCTACCCCACCAACTGCGGGGGGCATAACGGTTTTGCCTTGTTTGACGACCCCCTGTATATTGGAGCGACAGGCCCATTGAGGAGAGACAACATGCCGCTGCGGACCCAAACCGACGTTAAAAACATCGAACGGGTGCTTAAGGTGGTGCTGAGCACGACACATCCGCCGGTAGCCCGCTGCCGGTTGCTTTCCAGCGGCTTCGGCGAGAGCCATTCCCTCCAGGTCACGGAGGACATCGCCGGGTTTAAGGGCTGCATTGGGTGCGGCAGTTGCATCGACGCCTGCCCGGTGCTGATGCGCGACCCCAGGCGTCGCCTGCGCACCGAGAGCAGAACCTCGTTCGCGTTGGAGACGCTGGTCGGCGCGGACTGCGACCGATGCGGCAATTGCGTGCTCGCGTGCCCGCAGGTGGACACCACCATCAAGCACTACGTCATCCACACACACCTGGCCGAGGGCATGGCTCAACTGCTGGAGAAGGCTGGCTCGGACGAAACCCTGTACTTCGACCTCATGATCCAACTGGAGGCGCTCCATGTCTGATCGCGCGCCTGAGGCCGGCCTGGAAACGGTCGAAATCTCGATTATGGGGCAGCGTCATCGCGTGCCCGCCTCGCTCACGATTATGACGGCGTTCGAGTACGCCGGCTACCAACTCGTGCGCGGGGTGGGCTGCCGGGGCGGGTTCTGCGGCGCGTGCAGCACCGTCTACCGGGTGGGCGACGACTACCACCTGCGCTTTGCGCTCGCGTGCCAGACCGTCGTCGAAGACGGGATGTACCTGACGCAAATCCCCTTTTACCCGACGCAGCGCCCCGGTTACGACTTCTCCCGGCTTGAGGCCACCGGTGCGCAAATCCTGGCGCTCTACCCGGAACTGCTGCGCTGCTTCGGCTGCAACACGTGCACCAAAGCCTGCCCGCAAGACCTCCTCGTGATGGACTACGTCTCGGACCTGATTCGCGGCGACCTGGCGGCGGCAGCCGACAAGAGCTTCGACTGCATCCTGTGTGGGCTGTGCGTGAGCCGCTGCCCGACCGACCTGGCCCCGCCCAACGCGGCGTTGCTCGCCCGGCGGCTATACGCACGCGACCTCGCGCCGCGCACGGGGCATTTGGTCGAGCGCATCGCGCAGATCGAGGCCAGGCGATGGGATGAGGAAATAGCAGCGCTCAAGGCGATGCCCATCGACGAACTGAAGCGGCGATACGCGGCGCGCGAGATTGAGGCGTAGCGCATGGACTTCACCCTCCCCGAAGAAGCGGCGATGATCCGCGACACCACGCGCCGCTTCGTCAACAAAGAGTTGCGCCCGCTGGAGATGAAGCTCTTCAGCCAGGAGGCGACGCAGACAGCCGGCCCGCTCGTCCTGCCGCCGGAGGTTCGGGACGACCTGCGCGTCAAGGCGATGCGGGTGGGCCTTTGGGCGCTGACTGCGCCGGAAGGCCTCGGCGGCATGGGCCTGGACGCGCTGGGCGCCTGCCTGGTTGAGGAGGAACTGGGGCAGACCTTCATCCCGCTCGACATCGGCGACGTGCCCCCAGCGCTATTCGCCTGCTCGGAGGCGCAGATTGACGCCTATCTCGCCCCGGCCATCGAGGGGACGCGGCGGCCTGTCCTGGCGCTCCGCGAGCCGGAGGGACACCGACCCGAAGCGTGGAAGACCTCGGCGGTCGCCTTGCCAGATGGCGGCTATGAACTCAACGGGATGAAGCTGGTCGCCCCGGTGAGCGAAGATGACTTCTACCTGGTGTTTGCGGTCTCGCCGGGGGAGACTGCGCCGGGGGTGACGTGCTTCCTCATCGATCCTGACCTGCCCGGTGTGGAGGCGCGCGCGAACGGGCGCGGCGGCGCACTGCGTTTGACGCGCTGTATCGTGAGCGCGGATCGGGTCCTGGGCGAGCCGGGGAAGGGGCTGGCCCTGGGCGCGGAATATCTGCCGCTGGAGATGCTCAAGCTCAGCGCGCGCTACCTGGGCATGGCGCGGCGGCTGTTGGAGATGAGCGCCGCCTACGCGCGCGACTGGGCCAGCCTGGGCGCGCCGCTGGCGAAGCGCCCGGCTACCCAGCGGATGCTCGCCGAAATGCACATGGACGCCGAGGCGTGCGCGCTGTTCATCTACCGCGCGGCGACGCGCCTGGACGCGGGCGAAGGCTCGCGGCAGGAGGCGCTCATGGTCCGCACTTATGCAGCTGCGGCGCTTCAACGCGCCATCGACCGCGCGACGATGGTTCACGGCGGGCCGGGCCACCTGGATGACCAGCCGAGGCTGCGTCTCTACGCCAGCCTGGTGCCAGACGAGACCCTCGACCTGGCGATGGAGGTAGGCTTCACGGCGCTGGCTGCTGAACTTACAATCGCCTCTTATTAAGTCTCACTCATCCACCACCTGGATGTGCAACTCCTCCAACTGAATCGGCTCGACTTCGCTGGGCACGCCGGCCATAAGATCGGCGGCCTGCTGCGTCTTCGGGAAGGCGATCACCTCACGGATGTTTGGCTCGCCGGCGAGCAGCATCACGATCCGGTCGATGCCGGGCGCGATGCCGCCGTGCGGCGGCGTGCCGTACTCGAACGCCTCCAGCATGTGGCCGAAGCGCTGCCTGGCGACCTCGACATCCAGCCCGATCAGGCCGAAGATTTTCTCCTGCAACATGCGGTCGTGGATACGGATGCTCCCGCCCGCGACCTCGTAGCCGTTGCACACCAGGTCGTATTGCTGCCCGCGCGCCGCGCCGGGGTTGGCGTCGAGCAGGGGGATGTCCTCCGGCATCGGCGATGTGAACAGGTGGTGCGACGGGTCCCAGCGGCGCTCGTCCTCGTTCCACTCGAAGAGCGGGAAGTCAATCACCCACGCAAACGCGATCTTGCGCGGGTCGTCCAGGCTGAGGCGGCTCGCCATCTCGCGGCGCAACGCGTCGAGCGCGGCGTTGACAATCTTGGGCGCGTCCGCCGCGATGAGCAACAGGTCGCCGGGGTTCGCGCCGGTGCGCTTGAGCAGATCGGCCAACAAGTCGCCGGTGAAGAACTTGGCGATGGGGCCGCGCGCCGCACCGCCTGGCTCAACCGCCAGCCACGCCAGCCCCTTCGCGCCGGCGTCTTTGGCGATTGCTTCCAGTACTCCCATCTGCTTGCGGCTGTAGTCGCCGCAGCCGGGCGCGCACAACGCCTTCACCGGGTTGCCCGCCTCGACTGTGTCGGTAAAAACCCTGAAATCGCTCCGGCTGACCACATCGCCCACGTCGATCAGCTCCATGCCATAGCGCAGGTCGGGCCGGTCGGTGCCGAAGCGCGCCAACGCCTCTTTGTAGCTCAGGCGGGCGAACGGCCTGGTGACTAACTCGCGGTCGCTCACCTCTTCGACGATGCCCGTCATCAACTCCTCGATCAGCGCCATCACGTCCTCGCGCTCGACGAAGCTCATCTCCAGATCAAGCTGCGTGAACTCCGGCTGGCGGTCGCCGCGCTGATCCTCGTCGCGGAAGCAGCGCGCGATCTGAAAGTAGCGCTCGTAGCCGGCCACCATCAACAACTGTTTGAGTTGCTGCGGGCTTTGCGGCAGCGCGTAGAACTTGCCGGGGTGGACGCGGCTCGGCACCAGGTAGTCGCGCGCGCCTTCGGGCGTGGTCTTGAACAGCATCGGCGTCTCGATCTCGACGAAACCGCGCGCCGCAAGGAAATCGCGGATGTACTTGACGACGCGGTGACGCAACACCAAGTTGCGCTGCATCCGCTCGCGGCGGAGGTCCAGGTAGCGATAGCGCATCCGCAGCGCCTCGTCTACCTTCTCGTCGCCGTAGATGTAGAAAGGCGGCGTCTTCGCTTCGTTGAGCACGACGACCGAGGCGGCTTCTACTTCAACCTCGCCGGTGGGCATGTTCGGGTTGACCATCTCGTTGGGGCGGGCGCGGACCCTGCCGGTCACCTGGACAACGTACTCGCCGCGCACCCTGCTGGCGATTTCGTGGGCCTGGGGCGAGAGCTTCGGGTCGGCGACCACCTGGACCACGCCCCAGCGGTCGCGCAGGTCGATGAAGATCAGCCCGCCGTGGTCGCGCTGCCGGTTGACCCAACCGGCCAGCGTCACAGTCTGGCCGAGGTGCTCGCGGCGCAGTTCACCGCAGGTGTGGGTTTTGAGCATGGTTGTTGGTCCTCTTTCGTCGTGTTGGTGTGTGGAAGGCGCATGATGAACCGCAGAGCGCACGGTGTTGGCAGTTGAACACCCAACGCAGTGTTCTCTGTGTGGAGCATCGCCTCAAGTGCTGCTCAAGATTCGGTGTACCGGAAAGCGCCCGGCGCAGCGCGCACGCGCGACGAACGGAGGCGTTGCAAGGCATCGGCGGCGACAAAGCACACATACGGGCTAGCGTCGTTTAACGCCTCAGTCAGCGCGTCCACCGCACGGGGGTTCGCCAATTGACCCAGCGCCCACGCCGCGTACTGGCGAATCTCCCAGTTCGCGTCCGCCAACGCGGCCAGGATGGTTTGAAGCGCCTCGTCGTCGTCGGGGTCGGCGATGACGCTCAGCGCCTCCAGGGCGGAACGCCGTATGCGCTCAGAGTAGCGCCGGCTGCCTTGCTCCTGGCGCACCACGTCGGCGAGAGCAGCTACGTAACGGCGGCGCATCCCCGCTCCCCGGATTGCGTCGGCGGACCGGCGGATGCGGCGAAGGTCGCGGCTCAGCAACGCGCGCCACAGCCGCGCGTCCACCGGCGGGCGCAACGCGCCGCCGAGTTCCGGCTCAAGGCCGGTGAGTTCGCCGGCGGCCCCACCCAGGACCGGCTCAAGCCCGCTGACGCCCTTCATCGCAACTCCACGACCTTGACGTTTTCCAGCAACACCTGGCGCGTGTGCAAATCCATCACCGTCACGCGCAGCGCCCGGTTGGCATCCACCGTGAACTCCACGCGCACCCGATCCTCGCCCGCCTTGCCTGGCGGGTTCAGCCGGGCGATGGTGCGCGCGCCGTCCCCATCGTTGAGCGGCACCACGCGCCGCAATGACGAGCCATTCTCCACGAGCACAAGCTGATGCGCGCCGAAGTACACCTCCGCCAGGCTGGAGCTGTTCTCCTCCACCTCGCCGATCACCATCTCGACCGCTTCCTGCCCGTTGCGGCTGGCGCATAAAATCAACTCAATTGGCTTCTCTATGGGGTAGCGCGTCCCGGCGGCGATGATCTCGTGATACTCGTGCCGCCCACTGATCGCGCTCAGGTGGCGCAACCCGTAGCTGTGGTACAGAAAGTCGTCCAGTTTGACACCTGCCGCCAGGCTCAGCGCACCGTGCGCCACCGCCGTGAAGGGTCGGTCCTGGTGGATGCATTCCGCGCCGAAGTTCATGCGCACCACGCGCTGCACCGAGGGCATCAGCGAGGTGCCGCCCACCATGAACACGTGCGCAATGTCCTCTTTGTGGATGCCGTGTTGCCGCGCAGCCCGGAGCACCTTGTCGATGGTCGCCTGCATTTTGTTGTAGAAGCCGCGCGCGTCAAGCAACTCTTCGAGTTCGCCGCGCGTATAGGTCGCGCGATAAGTGCGCAGCGAGGCCGGGTCAAAGATGGCGAGCGTGGCGTTGTGATGGCTGGAGAGGCGGATTTTCAGCGCCTCCGCTTCAGCTTTCAGTCGCGGGTAGATGTTGGCGGCCTGCTCCCGCGAAACACCATTGCGCGCGAGAATATCCTCAATCAGCCAGTGATCCACATCGTCGCCGCCGAGCGTCTGGCCAGCCTTGGCGATCACGACCGCCGCGCCGCCAGCGTCGCCCTGCGGCGCACGCCGCTGGAGCGCGCCGCCCCCCAGATCGTAGATCACGCCTGGCCCGGCTTCGCCGGCCTGCGGCGTGCGTACCAGCGACACGTCCAGTGTCCCTCCGCCGAAGTCGAACACCAACACCAGCGCGCCCGGCGCGCGCACATCGTAGCCGAGCGCCGCCGCGGTCGGTTCGTCGACAATGCGCAGGCGTCGCGTCGGCAGGCTGCTCGCGCCTTCGGTCAGCCACGCCAGATAGCGCTCGAAAGCCTGTATAGGCACGGTGAGCACCAGTTCTTCCGCAGCGCGGCTGTCCGCTCCCACCCCGACCACCGCCTCCAGCACGACGCGCAGGAAGCGATAGCCTGCGCGCGCGTCGTCCCACAGCTCGCCGTCGAGGTCGCGCGCCAGCGGGCGGTGCCGGGCCGCGACCCCGCGCTTGAAGCTGGAAAAGAGCCGCTTGTCGCTTTGCACATCGTAGCCCCCCACGCGCACCGCCCAGCCGGCGAGCGCCTCGCCGGTTTTACCGTCATATACATAGAGCAGAGAAGGAATTAGCGGCGGGCTGTCATCGACCGGCGGCGCGCTCAGCCCCTCCAGACGAAGGGTCTGCGGTTGGCCCAGACTCTCAACCCACTCGGCAACCACGGTGTTCGTCGTGCCAAAATCGACCGCGATTTTGCGTCCCATGTGCCTTTCATGTGTGGACAATGGATTGAAGCCCACTGTCCGCGTCATCCTCGAACACGAACCAGGCTTTCACATCGCCGTGACCTGCGCGCGGCGCAGGATGTGCGCGTCGCGCCGGTAACCGACGAACTGCACGCACACCGGCTGGCCCACCTGGAGCGCGTTCCCATCGACGCTTTGATGCAGGCGTGGGTCAAATGTCGTCGCTGCTCCCGGCTCGCCGATGCTCTCAAAGCCAATGTCAGCGAGGACCTGATGCAGCGGGTCGAGTAGCGCCAATACATCGCCCGCGCCGACCTCACCGCCCGCTGCGACCGCGTGCTTCACGGTCGGCAGTTGCACCAGCAGCCCCGCCAGCCGCTCAAACAGCGCCAGTTGTTCCTCGCTGCGCACGTGCGCGGTGGCTTCCGCCTCGCGGCGCTGCAAAGCGGTGAACTCAGCGCGCAGGCGCTCTTCACGCGCCAGCGCGTCGGAAAGCTCCGCCCGTCGTTGGTCGGCCAGGCGCTTTTGCGCAGCGGACTCTTCCTCAGCGCGGGATACCGACTCTTCAAGCGCGATAATGCGCCCACCCAGGTCGGCGACCACGCGGCGACGGTGGGCCGCCACGCGGAACGCGCGACTCCAGGCCAGCGCCGCCGCGATCAGGCCCATGCCCAAACCCAGCGCCCAGGAACTCGCTTCTTTACGCACTGCCCCCCTCCTGTGTGCCAGCCGCATCCGGCGCGATTGCCAGGTCGGGATCAAGCGCCTGCGCGATAGGCGCGGCCTCAGCGGCCAGGTCGGCGAACACGACCGCGCCGTCCGGCTCGATAAACAGTTCAAGCCTGACCGGTACTGACCTTCTCGGTGTTGGCGGTGTGCTCTTGCTGGTAGTATTCGGGTTTGTGCTCACGTTCCGTCACCTCGCCGAGCGCTTGCTCGATGGCCTCCGTGACCGCCTCGCACGCCTTCCCGGCCACGCCGCGCACTTCCTCTTTGACCGTGCCATCGGGCATGATGATAAACTCGATTTCTTCAGGCATTGCCAACTCCTTTAAGCGATCAGCAATTAGCTATTAACCCCAAAACCAAGCTAAAAACTCACTGCTAATGTGGAATCGCTATCGGCTACCTGTCGCTAATCAGGACATCGTAGAATCGCCCTTGTCGAGATACATCCCAGGGATGGGAACAAACCCACGTCTTAACGAGCAGACGCCATATCTGGGAGTAGTCAATCGGCTCATGATTCCATGATGTC
>DAOTXU010000453.1:0-17907 GCA_034435135.1 Anaerolineae bacterium
GCCGTGCTAAGGCCTTTCTCTACCTCACCCCCGTCTCGCCTGCGGCTCGACACCCCCTCTCCGCTTGCGGCTATAGTCCGGCGTAGCCGGGAGAGGGGGACGGGGGGTGAGGTGTCCGCAAACACGACAAGCATCACACGCACCGCGGTCGTTGGCTCAAAAGCTTGAATCACTTCAGAGTATGATGGCGAGTCCCACCATCCCCGACGACCGTCATCCCGATTGGGTGCCACGCCGCACGCACAGCGGCGAATGCATCCATGGCAGGGCCACGCTTCTCTGCCTCGACGGCGCGTGAAGCGGCTCCGGCGATCAACCCGAAATAGCCTGATCCGTACCGGCTCATCAAAACTGAAATCACGACGAGGATCGCCAGCGAGGCCCACATCCATCCCTGCCTCCACCAGTTCGCCATGAACCCGGCGATCAGCCCGGTGAGCACGATAGGACAGTCAACTCACAAGGTACGGGCGCGCACCGTGTCGGCCCACTGGAGCAGGTTCAGCCCTGCATCAAGCGAGCGTTCGCGCGCGTCCAGGATGGCCTGCACCTGCGCGTCTGACAGGCACTCGACCATGATGGCAAGCCCCTGGCAATCGCTCACGTGCGGCAGGACGCTGCGGACACCCCGGACGGCTTCATTCACGTCATCGTCTGCGAGCGCTTCTTGACCGGCGAGTTGAACGAGCCGCTTTGCGGTCCGAATGGCCCGGTCGTGGTCGCCGTAAAGCTGTTCGACGTACTCCTCGCCAAACAATTCGACCAGCGACGGGTAGAGCGACTCCTCTTCGTAACGGAAGTGCGGCCCGGTCAGCGTCGCGGTCTGGTCCAGCAGGGATCGGGCGCGGGGCAAATCCCGGCCCTGGAACGCGCGGATCAGGCTCAAGAGCGTGTCGCGCACTTGGCGATGCTCGTCGCGAAAAATCTCGGTGAACTGATCGGATAACATGGTTCCCCCTCCTTATCAGGAAACCTAAGTATTCTGTCTGCATTTACCAATCAGGCTTTTCGAGCCGGCGCACCAGCACATAAGTGTCGCGGTTGACGCCTGTCGGCCCCCAGTAGTTGAACGCATACGTGAACTGGCCGTACCCGCCCACCATCAGCACCGGCTTGAGCCGGGTGCGGGTGACGCTGTTGTGCCCGCCCGCGCGCCGGTTGCCGCGCAGCGGCGACCGGGGCACGGAGATGGTGCGCTCGGTCGCGTGATAGAGGATGCCGATGCCCCTCGGCACGCGCGCGCTCACGTTGGCGCGCGTCACCACCACGCCGTGATCGTTGTAGACCTCCACCCAGTCGTTATCCTTCACGCCGATCTGCTCAGCGTCCCGGTCGTTCATCCACAAGGGGTGCAGACCCCGCGACAGGGTGAGCATCCGGTGATTGTCGTAGTATGTGGAATGGATGTTCCATTTGCCGTGCGGCGTCAGGTAGTTGAGCATGATGGAGTCGCCGTCTGGCCGGCTCTTGACGAATTCGCCGAAGGCGTGGGGATCGGGCTTGGGCTTGAAGGTGGGGAGGTGCTCACCGAAGGCGATGTATCCCTCGTGGTCCAGATAGAAGTGCTGCCGCCCGGTGAGCGTGCGCCAGGGGACCAGCCGCTCGACGTTGAGGCAGTACGCCGCATACGCGCGCCCGTCGTTCACGATGCCTGACCAGCACGGGCTGGTGAGCAGGCGGCGCGGCTGTTGAAGCAAGTCTTTGTAGGTGTACCGCGTGCCGCGAGTGCGCTCCGCCAGGTCTGCCAGCGGCAGCCCGATCTTTTCCTCCTCAACCTTGAACGCGCGGTACGCGGCCTCCCCGTTTGTCTCCGGCGCGAGGTGCAGAATCACGTCCGCCGCATCGACCGCATCTTCAAGCGAGGGATAGGTCGCGCCGCCCCACGTCACCGCCGGGCGCGACGCAAGCAGCTCGTCGCAGAGGTCCGCAATCGGCCAGCGGATTCCGTGCGCCCCGATGCCGTTTGCGCGCGCCGCCGGCCCAAAGGAGATGAAGCGGTTATATAAGTTTACATAATTGCGCTCGACGACGGCGAGGTTGGGCATGGTCACGCCGGGGATCGGCTCGCACTCGCCTTTCGTCCAGTCCTTGACCGACGGCTGTGCGAGTTCGGCGGGCGTGTCGTGCATCAGCGGCGTCGCCACGATCTCGCGCACCGGCTCCGGGAGGTGGACGCGCGCCAGCTCGCTCACCTTCTGCGCAATGGCTTTGAAGATGTCCCAATCGCTCTTCGACTCCCAGCACGGCGGCACCGCCGCCGACAGCGGGTGGATGTACGAGTGCAGGTCGGTGCTGTTCAGGTCGTCCTTCTCGTACCAGGTGGCGGCGGGCAGTACGATGTCCGAATACAGCGCCGAGGTGTCCATGCGGAAGTTGATGTCCACCACCAGGTCGAGCTTGCCCTGAGGGCCTGACTGGCGGCATTCGACCTCGCTAACCGAACCTTCCGCGACTTCATCGGCGATGGCGTTGGTGTGCGTGCCCAGGTAGTGCTTGAGGAAATACTCGTGGCCCTTGGCGCTGGACATCAGCGCGTTGCCGCGCCAGATGAACCACACGCGCGGCCAGTTCTCCGGCGCGTCGGGGTCTTCGACCGCGAAGCGCAGCCCCCCCGCTTTGAGTTGCTCGACCACCCACTGGATAACCTCGGCGTTCCCCTTCGCCCCGGCCCCCTCCGCCTCGCGCACGATCTCGATGGGATTGCGGTTGAACTGTGGGTAGAAGGGCAGCCAGCCCAGGCGTACCGCCCGCGCCTGCATGTCCATGGTGTGACCCTGCGCCAGCGGTTGATCTTCGGGCACAGCGCAGTACGCGGCAAAGTTGCGCTCGTAGCGCCACTGGTCGGTGTGTACGTAGTGGAACGAGGGCGCATTCTGAAGCCGGGGCGGGCCGGCCCAGTCCAGCGCAAAGGCGAGCGTTGACCACGCGGAGATGGGCGCGATCTTCTCCTGCCCCACGTAGTGGTTCAGGCCGCCGCCGTTGCGCCCGACGCAGCCGGTCAGCATCAGCCCGACGATGCCGGCGCGATAGATCAGGTTGTTGTGGTACCACTGGTTGACGCCCGCGCCGATGAGAATGGTGCACTGCCCTTCGGTCTTCTCGGCGGTGGACGCCCACTCGCGCGCGAATTGAATGACGGTCCCCCGGTCGATGCCGGTGAAACGCTCCTGCCAGGCGGGGGTGTAGGGCGCAGCCTCGTCGTCGTAAGCCGCCGGATATTCGCCTGCCAGCCCGCGCCCCACGCCGAACTGCGCCATCAGCAAATCGTAGATCGTGGCGACCGGGATGCGGCCTGTCTCCGTCTCGATGAAGCGCACAGGCACGCCGCGCCGGCGGGTCTGGTTCGCGGCAAACTCGGTAAAGCTCACCTGCAATACTTCATCGTGATGATCGAGAAACGTCAGCACGGGGTCGATCTCCCCGCCGTCCAGGCCGTCTTTCATCTCCAGGTTCCAGCGGCCTTTCTCCTTCTGCCAGCGGAAACCAACCGTCCCCTGCGGCATCCGGGGCTGGCCGGTCGTGGCATCGATGACCAGGAACTTCCATTCCCCGTTCTCCACGTCGCGGTAGCGCGCGAGCCGCTTGGCGCGAAGCAGCCGGCCAGGGACGTAAGCGCCGTCCTTCTCCTCCAACGCGACCAGGAACGGCGCATCCGTGTAGCGCTTGAGATAATTCGTGAAGTACGGCGTCTGGCGCCCGGCGTGGAACTCCTTCAGGATGACGTGATCCACCGCCATCCAGAACGCGCCGTCCTGCCCGGCGTTAATCGGGATCCACCAGTCGGCGTACTTGGCGACCTGGCTGAAATCGGGCGAGAGGACGACCAGCTTCGCCCCGGCGTGACGCGCCTCGGCGACGAAGTGCACGTCGGGCGTGCGCGTCATACTGAGGTTCGACCCCATCGATACGATGTACTTGCTGTTGTACCAATCCGCGCTCTCAGCCACGTCGGTCTGCTCGCCCCAGGTTTCCGGCGAGGCCGGCGGCAGGTCGCTGTACCAGTCGTAGAAGCTCAGACATACGCCGCCGAGCAACTGCAAGAAGCGCGTCCCGCCCGCGTAGCTCAGCATTGACATCGCCGGGATGGGCGAGAAGCCGATCACCCGGTCCGGGCCGTGCGTCTTCACCGTGTAGATCGTGGACGCCGCGATGATCTCCAGCGCCTCGTCCCACGTCGCGCGCCGGAAGCCGCCCTTGCCCCGCGCCTCCTGGTAGCGCCGGCGGCTGGCCTCGTTTTCGACAATCGACGCCCACGCCGTCACCGGGTCGCTGTGCCGCGCCTTCGCCGCGCGCCACAGGTCCACCAGCGCGCCGCGCAGGTAGGGGTACTTCACGCGCAGCGGGCTGTAGATGTACCAGGAGAACGCAATCCCGCGCTGGCAGCCGCGCGGCTCGTAGGGCGGCAGGCCGGGTTCCAGGCTGGGGTAGTCGGTGGCCTGCATCTCCCAGGTGACGAGGCCGTCCTTGACGTACACCATCCATGAGCAGCCGCCGGTGCAGTTGACGCCGTGCGTGCTGCGCACGACGCGGTCATGCTGCCAGCGGTTGCGATAGAACGCCTCCCACTGGCGCGCTTTCGGGTTTACCAGGTCCTTGATCCAGCCCATGCGAACTATCCTTTCACCAGCGGCCGGCGGACAGCACCGAGCCTGCGCCGCCAGAGGAGGTGCGCCGCAACAAACAGGAGCGCCGCGCCGGCGGCTGCCAGCAGGGCCAGTTGACCCACCGGCTGAGCGGGCTGCCCGGTTTCGGCAGTCTGTTGGAAGAAGGCGGTCAGGTGCGCCTGTTCCTCTGGCGTGAGGGGGTGGTTACTGAAAACCGGGAGCATCGTCGGGAAGGAGAGGTTCACCAAAAGCGACGCCGTGCCATCTGCGCCAAACTTTGCATAGGTCTGCGTCAGGTCCGGCCCTAGCGCGCCGCCGCCGAGCGCGCCGATCCCGGCGGCGTCGTGGCAGGCGATGCACGCCGCGCCGCCGTTCTCCAACCGGGCCGCCCCGGTGAACAGGTCTCTGCCGGTCTCCGGGTCGCCCGCTGGCGTAGTTGGGGCAGAAGGCTGCTCCGGCGGCGGCGCAGGAGCGCCTCCAGTCTGCGCCTCAAGATAAGCGATGATGGCCTCTGCTTGCGTCTTCGTCAGCCCCAGGTTGGGCATAGGGATGCTGAATTGCTCAAGCAACGTGGTGGCAGTGGGATCGCCCTCGGCAATGACCCGGTCCGGCTCCACGATGAAGCGCACCAGCCAGTTGCGGTCGCGCAGCGCCGTCATGCCTTCCAGGTCCGGCCCTACCCGGTCGCCGCCGCCGAGGGAGTGGCAGCCGGCGCACTTCTCCTGAAACAGCGCCGCGCCCTCCCCTTCCGCTCCTTCCTGAGCTGGCGGGAGAGTCAGGAGCGCTCCTTCATCCAGGATCAGGCCTCCGAAGAGCATAGCCAACGTGAGAGCAGTCAGGAACCATCCAGGGATGAAACGCATCACGCGCCTCCAGGCATGGCAAGAGAGCGAGACGCCCAGATTACGATTTCTTTTACCGATAAAGTAGCTTGAAATGGGGGGATAGCATGTGACTCAAGTCACATCAAAGGGGAAAAGGACAGATCAGCGCGCCTCGCGGCTGGCAACCTCGGTGAGTCTCTCCGCGTCGAGGATCAGGATGTGCGAGCGCGAGAGCCGCAGCAGGCCGTCGCGCTCGAACTGCCTGAATGTGCGATAGATCACCTCGCGCGCCGTGCCCACCATCGCCGCGAGTTCTTGCTGCGAAAGCGCGCGGCGAATCTGCACGCCGGCTGCCGTCACGGTACCCTCGGCCTCGGCGCGCGCCAAGAGCACCGCCGCGACTCGGGCGGCGACATCGCGGAAGGCCAGGTCGTGGACCAGCGCCACAAACTGCCGCAACCGGCCCGACACTAACTCCAGCAAGGCCACTTGCAGGTCAGGGCACTCCGCCAGGAGTTGGCGCAACCGATCGGGCGC
Source organism: Anaerolineae bacterium (assembly GCA_034435135.1). Classification (GTDB taxonomy): domain Bacteria; phylum Chloroflexota; class Anaerolineae; order Aggregatilineales; family JAFGMM01; genus JAOSJO01. The sequence goes on from DAOTXU010000453.1 coordinate 5,966, forward strand.
CAGGGAGATCGCGGTTGAGGGTTCCATCGCCTCCGCGGTCCAGGGACAGGGCGCGTCGTCCGGGAGCGACTCCGCGCCAAAGCAATCGCCGGGCAGCAAGACGGTGAGAATCTGCGCCCTTTCCCCCGATTGCCGGTACAGCTTCACACGCCCGGACTGCAAGGCGAAAAGCCCCGCCGGGGGATCGTCCTGTCGGTAAAAGGCGTCGCCGGGAGCGCAGGCCAGGACGGTCGCACACTGCACGACGCGCTCCAGGGTTTTGGGGGCAAGCCCCTGGAGAACGGACACTTCTGCGAGCGTTTTGAGGGTAACCTGCATTGTGTCTTCCCCGGCAACACGAAGACACCACAAGCATAGCACACCTCGCGTGACCGAAGTGTGACCCAGATCACATCAACAGTCAGGGATATGCAAGCGGACGGCGCACGCTATGCGCGCGAGCGACGCACCTGCGCTGCCACGCACACCGCGTCCAGGGGCCTGGATGCGGTGAGGGCCTCCGCGTCGAGCAAAACGATGCGGCCTTGTTCCAGGCGCACCACGCCTTTCTCCGCCAGATGCGCAAGGTGACGGCTCGCCACCTCGCGCGCCGTGCCCGCCAGGATCGCCAGCTTCTCGTGGGTCAGCAGCACCACCGGCGGGATCTGCGCATGGTCGGCGTAGGCGAGCAAGCAATCCACAATGCGGCTGGCGACCGTCTGCGTGCCCAGGCCCTCGCTCAGCCGGGCGAGATGGGCAAGGCGCTGGCTGAACACGCTCAGCAGCGCCCGCGCCAGGCATGGATCGTCACGGATGAGCCGCCGCGATGCTTCCGCGGGCAAGATGAGCAGCGTCGCGTCGTCCACCGCCTGCGCGCTGGCGGGGTTGATGTCGCCGTCGAAGAGCGGGCAGCCGCCGAAGCATTTTCCCGCGCTCGCCATGCACATCGCCTGTGTACGACCGGTGGTCGAGTGCCGGATGATCCGAACCCGCCCCTTAACGATAAACCAGATGCCGTGCGCAGGATTGCCCTCCAGAAAGATGATCTCCCCAGCGGCGCAATCTCGCCGAACCATGACCTGAGCCACGCGCATCAGGCATTCCGGCGACAAACCGGCGAGCGCGGAGATGGCGTGCAGCTCCTCTATCTCGATTGCCATCACTCAACCCCCCGTCCTGAAATGCTGTCCGACGCGGATTGGGCCAATAACCTCCTATAGAGTCGGACATCGACACGGCGCTCCTCTTTCCGCCTCTGCCCCGCTTCTGCCGTCGTGCTCACTGCGAGAGAACGGAGTTGGCCTTGTTGCCAATGGCTCAGATCATACCTCGTTCTGCTTTTGAGCGCCGGGAGACTGATGACACGAGCGCCAGCGCCCGGAACTAGAGACTTTGCCCCACTTGCTCGTCGTGCATCGCCGTATCGTGCACACTTACCCGATGTGCGTTTGACGACCTGCATCAGAGGTAGCCCCGTCTCCCGCCGGATTGACACACACTCTCGAAACTTGGCGAAAACCGAGAGTTCGTGTATCTTTAAATAATGAACTGATTCAAACTTACGCCAACAGCTAGCCGCGCTAAGGCCTTTCTCTACCTCATCCCCGTCTCGCCTGAGGCTCGACACCCCCTCTCCGCGTGCGGAGAGGGGGACGGGGGGTGAGGTGTCCGCCAACACGACAAGCACCACACGCACCGCGGTCGTTGGCTCAAAAGCTTGAATCACTTCAACCTTAAGCAATTCTCCCAATCAAGCGCTGTGGAACCGGCCCCCACTACCGGTTTCGGGAAAAAAAGAGGAAGAGGCCCTTAATTCCCCGGAAGGGATTTTTGCCTGGCGAGAGCCTGCACTGTTCGAGGAGTGACGCATGGAGGTTCCGTTCTACGGCCACGTGGCCCAATACCACAGCATCAAAGAGAGTATTGACCAGAACATCCGGGAGGTGCTGGAGAGTGGCTCATATGTAATGGGGCCAATGCTCAAGCGCTTTGAGGAGGAGTTCGCCGCGTATTTCGGCTGCAAGTATGCCGTCGGCGTCAACAGCGGCACGGACGCACTGTGGCTTGCCTTCATGGCGCTCGGCATCGGTCCCGGCGACGAGTGCATCACGGTACCCAACACCTTCTTTGCCACGGCGGAGGCCATCTGGATCGCTGGCGCCAAGGCTGTGTTCGTGGACTGCGACCCCAAGACGAAGTGCATCGATCCCATGAAGATCGAGCCGGCCATCACCGCCAGGACCAAAGCCATCGTCCCGGTTCACCTCTACGGCCAGTGCGCTGATATGCGAGCGATTCGGCGAATCGCCGACAAGTACAACCTGTTTGTCATCGAGGACGGCGCCCAGTCGATTGACGCTCACGGGGACGGCTTCACACAAGGCGACCTCAGCGACGCCTGGTGTACGAGCTTTATCATCCAGAAGAACCTGGGCACGTTCGGCGACGGCGGCCTTGTGGCGACCAACAACCCGCAGATCGACATAACGGTCCGCAAACTGCGCAATCACGGCTCCATCAAGCGTTCCGTTCACAGCATGGGCTATAACAGCCGCCTCGACGACCTCCACGCGGGCATCCTGAGCGCCAAGTTGAAGCACATCACCCAGTGGACCGACCAACGCCGGCAGTGGGCCGTCCGTTATACCAAGGGCCTCTGGGACGTCGAGACCATCTCCCTGCCTTACGAGATGCCGGGCTACCGCCACGTGTACCACCTCTATGTGATCGAAACCAGGAGGGCGGCAGACCGGGACGACTTGTATCAGTTCCTGCTCGATCACGGCGTTGACGCCAAGCTGCACTACCCGATTGCCATCCACCAGCAGGAAGGTTACCCGTGGGGCAAAGAGGCGGAGATTCGCGGCTCCATCGAAAACGCCGAACGCAACGCTGCGTCGTGCATCTCCCTCCCTATGTACCCTGAACTGACTGGAGAACAGGTCGATTACGTGGTTGACGTCATCAAGCAATGGGACCGGTCGAAGTAACCCGCCACCGGGGGCCAACCACTATGTGCGACACATACACGGTCCTGGTTGTCGGCGTGGGCAAGCGCGGGCTGAGCCACGCCAAGCACTTCCACGCCAACGAACACTTCGAACTCGTCGGCCTGTGCGACATCGATGAGGCGCGCGTTAAGGCTGCCGCTGCCGAGTTAGGTGTCCAACCGCAATTGGGGACAGACCCCGCCGCAATGGCGGCCTTTCTCAAGCCGGACGTTTTCTGTTTCTGCACCCCACCCAGCTTGCGCCAGGACTTGGTGAAAGTCGGGATCGACTGTGGGGCAAAGCTGATCGCCCTGGAAAAGCCCATAGCGCTATCCACCGCCGAAGCACAGAGAATCAAGGCGCTCGCGGATTGCAGCAGTGCCAAACTCGTTGTCAGCCATCAGCACCGCTACGGCGCCCACTACCAGAAAGTGAAAGAGATCATTGCCAGTGGCGCAATCGGGCGGGTGCACACCGTCTATGGCACGGCCACAGGCTGGATGATGCACATGCTCTCCCACCTCATCGACTACATGCGCTGGTTCAATGACAACGCTCCCGCCGAATGGGTCATGGGTCAGGCGTCCGGCAGGGGCAAACTCGCCGACGTCCACCCCTCACCGGACTACATCGGCGGGTTCATCCAGTTTGCTAACGGCGTCCGGGGCATCGTCGAGTGCGGCGCTGGCGCGCCGGACGTGCCGGAGGTGGGCTATTGGTGGCGCAAAGCCCGGGTTGGCGCCCAGGGCACCGCGGGTTTCGCTGAGGTGCTTACCGGCGGGGGATGGCGGGCCGTGACTACAGAGGGCATCTCGACTGGCGAAGGGAGCATGAATTACGACCTGGACATGCCCGGCTACATCCAGGATATGGCCGACTGGCTCACCGACGACGACAAGGTGCATCCCTGCAACTTCGACAGCGCCTACGCTGGGTTCGAGATCATGATGGGTCTGGTGCGCAGCGTGATCAACCGTGGGCAGGTTTCTCTGCCGCTGGATTACGGGATGGACGAGATCGAGGTATTGAAAGAGACGCTGCCGGCTGAGCCAGTATTGCTCTCTATGCCGGACAACGCAAAAGAGTACCTGTAGGAGACGCAAAGTAACGAGAGTCGGGGGCTGTTTGCAGATCGCTGATCCCGTGTGAACGTCCGGTTTCAGATAGCGCAAGTGGGGATGCTTGAGCGCCGTGGCAACAGGCGAAATACGGCCAAAGAATAAGCTCCGACAGCGGTGCGCAGTCTGTCATCCTCAATTGTGGGTGCTGGCAACCATTGTCCGGACTCGTCGAGTTGTTCTGCGCTCCAGCTCGAATCCCCTGTCCCGCTAACATCGACCTCTGCGGCTGTAACGTCATCAGCTGACAAGTTGGCGATGGCAATCAACCAGCTTCTATCACCAGGGTTCGCCAACGCTAACGGGTAGAGATTCGCACCTGAAACCACGCGACACGGTAGCTTCCGTCTGCTCACCCATTCAAACAACGCCGACCACTGCTCCCGGTGCGCCACATTGAGCAGCACCGGCAGCGCTGAGCGAACCGCGAACGGCAAGAAGCCAACGCGCAAACCTCCAGGCACCGCCACCGCAGCGGCGGCAATACCCCGATCCTTGCCATCTACGTTGACCCAGCGCGAAAGCACACGTGTGCCGCTGGGTTCGAGGTCAAACGTGTACAACTGGTCAATCGGGACGTGGCTCCGCACGGGTAGGGCAACCCCCGCGCGACCGCCGTTGAGCGGGTCATCACTCAGGCGCTCATTCACACCATCACTGACTGGATGCACCGCGCGCAGACCCAGCCTTTCGCTCCATCCCATCTCGATCAGCGCCGAGGCAGCAGTGGGATCAAGCACAACCCCGTCCTCGAAGTATTGCCCCAGCGATTTGCGGAGAGCGCGCACGCCCTCGCCAGCGAGCAGGTGTGGCCCCCTGTCAGGCCGTCCAATAGGCAGCCCCAAACGGGCGAGAAGCGGCTCCCAGGGGCGAGGCTCAAGCCAGCCCGTGACTGGTGGCTTGCCGCGTAGCGGCATGACCCGCGCATAGTTTTCGCTGATAGCAACACCGACGCCTCGACGGAGACGCCCTGCCGCTTCGCGCGCCAACGCATCCAAGAACGGACGCCGCGCCTTCAAGAATGCTGCGAAGTCCGTACCTTCTGGCTCAAGCGGTCCGCTGCCGTCCATGCTGGAGAGGAGATTGAGGCTCAGGTCGGGCATTCCGGCCAGCACGTTCAGCGCCAGTTCTAACGCCAACACGCGCTCTGACTTGCCGAATGGCGTATAGGGGTGGTTTTCCACTTCCGCTACAGCCTGCACATCTTCGTTCAGAAAGCTGATTTGGCGCGCACAATCCTCGGTCTTATCGACGACTGCCGCCGGCTGCCAATCGTGCCAGAAGCCAGAACCGGGCCGGATCAGCGGCGGGGTGTTGCTGGAAAGCGCACGCAACAAGCGGTCAGTGTGGCGACCTTCGAGCGCGTGATAGGACGTACCAATCGTCATCAGCCCCATGCGGATGGACGGATCCACACCATGAACAACTTGCTCAATAGCGTGCGCCAACCTCAACATCGTGTCTTCCTGGAGGTCGAACCACGCCGCACGGATGGCGGGATCCGCGTTGTCATCACGCAGCGCGGCTGCGAGCGCCTCGCGCGTCCACTTTTGGCCTGTGCGCGCCTCCATAGCTGCGAGGTGGAGCGGGCAGAAACAGGTCAGGCCGGAGACATCATGCCCCCAGAAGCGCACGTCGTCATCGACCCAGATCACCTCCGCGCCACACTCTGCCGCCATACGGTAAAGCTCGGCGGTGTGCGCCCGGAACTTCGGGTCGAGCGGGCACGTCGTTGACTCGGACACGTTGCCAGCGTCGTCAACCTGAAACTGAAAGTCAAAGCGCTCCGGGCGCGTGTTGCCGCCGCCAACGTGTCCGAGCGTAATCATCACGTTGATGTGGATTTCCATACCAAGCGCGCGAAAGCGCGGAGCGACCGCCTTGAGCCGCGCGAACCGCGGCTTAAGCTGATCGAGCGTGAGCAGCGATGGGTCGATGTCGAAGCTCGATTCAAACAGCAGCACCCCGTCAACGCCCGCACGTTGCGCCACGTTCAACGCCTGCCCTAAGCGCTCATCGGTCGCAAGCGCCGGATAGTAGAGACGCAACAGGTAGCGAACCCCATCTTTGCCCGGCGTGGGCGGGCGCACTGATTCGGTGAGAGAAGTCACCAATGCGATAGAGGATGCGTCGTCCAGGTCGGCGGGCGGTTTAAATCCCACCCGTTCCAGGTAGAACAGGATTGGCTGAATCAGGTGCATGTTATTAAGCAGCGGCTCGGTGTATTGAATGTCGCCGTACAGCGCTTCGCGCGCGTGGTGGCGGCGGCTCACAACATTGTCCCAATCCACGCCCTCGGTCAGAAAGCCTTTGTCGCCGTGATAGTGGTAGCCAATCGCTGACAAGATCGATACCGCCGTATCACGGTGAGAGGTCTCGCCTGTCTCGGCCCATGCTTCCAGAAAGGCGAGCGCTGCCTCGGCGTTTTCCCACATGTAGGAAGTATTCCAGGTTTTCTCCATCCAGAGCAGCCCTGCTGTCGCAACGCCATTGCGGTCCTCGTGCATCTGAAAGCGCGCCAGCTCTGGTAGCGCGACTTCGTAGGCGAATGCGCGCCAGTCCGGGCGGTGGAGCAGGCCGGCTGCCTCCCGAAGCACACGGAATGCGGTTGCGTAGGCGACGTTTTCGCGGTCGTCGTAGGTATCGTGGTTGATGCTGCCTGCAAAACCGCCCGCGCGCACGAAAGTCTCCCCTAACGCCGACGCCTCAGCGCCATAGTCAGCAAGCTCATGAGAGGTTAGGGCGGTCCACAGTTGGAGCAGGAACAACCCGTCGGCGCTATGGTCGAAGATTGGATCGGGCCGGCCTTCGGGTGACAGGGGATACGCTGTTCCGTCGAGCGTGATGCGCCGGGGCACCCATCCATTTTCGAGCAGCGGCACATGCGCATGGAGCCACGCGCCGAGACGCCGCGCGGCGGCCCGCATCCGGTCGGCGCGAGCGCGATCCGCGTGCGCCAGATCGTCGGCGAAGTCCAGCAGTTGCACCCCGACCTTCGCCAGCGACCCCGGACAGAGCCAGTCATTGTTGTGTCGGTAGTTCAGGCAGTAACGCCCCTGCGCCAGGTCGAAGTAGGGCCAGATGAAGCCGGTGCTTTCGTCAACAAACCCATCTGCCAGCACGTGGTCAAGCAGCGCCAGCGCTTTCGCCTGAAGCGCCGCGTCGCCCGTGTAGGCGGCCCAAAGGTAAAGCAACCGCGCCCCGCCGACGGCGTTCGCTGCCCATCCGGGACCTTCGAGGTCGCCGAAGTCATGCCAGTGCATCGCCTCGCCTTCGGGTGTGACGAAAGACGAGTACGCGCGGAGGTGTTCGCCGTAAGGCTCGAAGCAACTCTGCGCGAAGTGCGCCGACGCGCGCGCGCAGGCGAACAATGTCCGCTCAACTGAATGGGGCTGCGGCTGCATCTCACGCCCTCCTTAACAAGTGCGTCGTGGGGCTAATCATCTGCCAGCAGCGAGCATTGCCTTGACCTTCGGCGCCGCCGCCGCCACGAACGCCGCTAGCATCTCCGCGCCGTATTCGGCGGCGGCGGTGCGCGGATCGTCCCCCATCACGCCGTCCTGGTCGAGCGTGATGGCGCGCCCAGCCGGCAGCGCCGACAAATCGACCGTGTCAGGGTGAAACAGCATTTGGTATGCAGTCTCGCCGCGCGCGGCGTGGTTTCCGGGATAGTCACTCTCGACCGGCTCATAATCTGGGAAAGCCCAGATGCGCACGCCGGGATGTTCGGCGGTGAAGGCTTCGATGGTTTCCAGGAGCGCCTGCACATGGACCGAGCCATAGTGCCCCATAACCAACACAATGACCTTGAAACCTTCATCGGCCAGTTGTTCCAGATAATCGGCGCACAACGCTTTTACAGTATCCCGTCTATGCTCGATGGTGTGTTTGAAGCCCTTGAACGGCTTCATGGTGTCGGTCCCGGCGTACACCGGCGGCAGCACGACGCCGCCGGTTTCCCTGGCAAGGGCTTCGCAGAGCTTCCGGGCCTTCAAGGCGTCCAGGCCAACCGGGTTGTGAACGCCGTGCCATTCCAGCGCGCCCCACGGCAGGTATGCGATGGGCGCTTCTGCTTTGATCGCGTCAATCTGCGCCGGGCGGAGCATTTCGTATGCGCCCCACTCCACTGCGTCCATGTGGCCTCCTTCTCGCTGTCTACGCCTCACAGACAACTTCAATGCCGTCAGGTCGATGCTACTCAAGCGCGACTTCGACGATCTGACCCGTTTCGGCTGACTGATACAGGGCCTCAATCACCGCCATCGTTTTCAAGTTGTCGTGACCGGATGTCAGCGGCTCCCTGCCAGATTGAACATGTGAAAGGAAGTGTCGAATCTCTTCAGCAATGGAGCCGCGATAATCCGGCGGTCCCCAATCCAGGCGTGTGAGGCCGCCGCTATACTTCTCCACATCGGTGCTGTAGACGTACCAGTCCTGGACATTATGGATAATCCCCTTCTCACCATAGATGGCGAAGAACTCATAGCTCGCGGCGGGGATGGGCGCTTTGTGCGCAGCGAAGGTGAAGAAGCCCTCGCCGATAACGCCGCTCTCAAACTCCAGCGACATCACAGCCACATCGTCACAATCCAGGCCGGCGTTAAGACCGGTGATCGACTGGAAGCACGCCACCCGGCGAATCTCACCGAAGAGGTAGCGCAAAAGGTCGATCTTGTGAACCGCTACCGTCCGGGTGATGCCGCCCCCCGCCGTCTCTTTGCGGAACAGCCAGTGACCTGGCGGGTAGATCCGGCTGAGAAACTGGTTACCGTCAACGCGAACCGCAAAAACGCGCCCGATGACCCCATCATCAAGCAGCGCCTTGACCTTCGCATGGTGTTCGAGAAAGCGCTGATTCTGGGCGATCATGAAAACGCGCCCGGCCCGATCGGTCGCCTCGACCATTTCCTTTGCCTCGGCCAGCGACATCGCCATCGGCTTCTCGAGGAGGATGTGTTTCCTGGCCTCCGCAGCCGCGACAATGATGGGCGCGTGGAGGTAGTGAGGCACACAGATGTCTACCGCGTCCACGTCCTCGCGCTCGACCGCCGAACGCCAATCGGTTTCGACCGTTGCGCCCGTGATGCTCTCCGCTACCGCCCTCGCGGCGTCCTCACGTTCATCGCAGCAGACGACGACCTGCGCCAGTTGGGGACACGCCAGGTAGCTTTGTGCGTGCACGCGCCCGATAGCGCCGCATCCTATTAAGCTCATGCGTAGCATAACGATTGATTCCTTGCTGTATCTACGTCAGGTCCGAAGTGCAGTAAGGCGTGAGGGCGCAGATGATGCGCCCCCATTCCAGTGCTGTCCAACCGATCATTCAAAGGCGCAGCGTACAGCCACCGCGCCCGCGACGTGCTGCACCTTGACCACGGCGAGGTTGTGCGCCGGGAGCCATTGCCAGCCTTGCGGCGCGGCGTCAAGGTTCTCGACGTGCGGCAGGGTTATGCCGGCGCAGACGACGCTGGCAGGGCGCTTGCCGCTCGCCACAAGCGTGAAGCTGAACGCGCCCGGCTGGTCATCCAGAAGCAGATGCAGCACGCCCTTCGTGTCAAAGCCTGCCTCGACCACGCGCGCGCCGCTCGCAACATGCACCGCTGTATCACCGTCTGTGCGCAGCACCAACGGCTCTGCTGTGAGCGGCAACCCGCCGAGCGGAAAGGTGTTGACCCCCACAAGTCGGGGGTTCAGCCACCATGTGTATTCCTCGTCGCCTTTCACCGGGCTAAAGGCGTCAGGGTACATGCCCATCCAGGGGCCGTCGGGCATTTGTTCCTGCATTCCATGTCGGGTGATGCCTTCGGCCAGTGCGTACCAGTCCATTGGGCCATCGCCATTGCAGTAGCGCGCAAGCTGGAACAGCGCCTGCGCGTAGACCAGGCCGTTCCAGTGCACAATCACCCCAAACCACGACTGTACATCGTGGAACGTGACGCCAAACACCGGGATCGTCCCGTAGCGCATGATGGGCCGATAGTAACCGTTCCACAGGTACGTGAAGGGCAGACCGGTCCACGCCCAGCGATTCGCGGCGTCGAGGTAATGCTCGTCGCCAGTCAGTTCAAGGGCGGCTAGATTCAGCGTAATCAGGTGGGGCGTGGCCAACACATCAGGCACGTGCAAGTGGAGTTCCCACGTCTGCGCGCCTTCGGGCCGGCGCTGCCCGTTGCACCAGTCGGCGGCGCGGATCACAGCGTCAACCGCGCCAGGGTCGCCAGTGTACAGCGCGTACTGCACGACTGTCTGCGCGCGGCTGGCCGTGAAGCCCGAAGAACTGTCTTTCTCTGCCCCCATGACCTTGAGCCGGTCCTCCGACTTGAAATCGGCGATATTGGCGACAACCGCCGGCGACCAAAGCCACGCGCCGCTGGCGTCCTGCTCGGCCATGAGTTTGCGCGCCTCCTCGGCCAGCTTATCCAGCGAGCCGGCGACCTGGCCGTAGATCAGCGCCAACGCCGGGTGCGGCGGATGTCCAGCGCCGGCAACCGCCCGGTGCACCTGGTCGGCGGCGCGGGCGCGCAGGATCGGGTCGCCCTCCGGCCACCGGCTGTAGCGCCACAACTGCTCCGCAACCAGCGGCTCGTAGTGCGGCCCCCACGGATCAGCGAGGGTGTGATGCCAGCCATCCGCCTCGTCGTCCCACGCCACCTCGAGGTATGAGCGCACGCACAGGTCGATGTTCTCGCGGTAGCTGTGCCCTGGCTCTGGCAAGGAAGGCAGACCGTAGGTCGCCACCCACGCGCGCAGCACGTCAAGCACGCCGCCTTCGGGCAGGGCGATCAGCCGCGCGGAAAGCATACCGGGCTTGCCGGGCGCGATGCCCAGAGGCGTATGCGCTTCCAACTCGCCCTCGTTGCGCCAGCGCGGCTCTACCGGAGGCAAGGCAAGCGCCATATAGTGATTGCCAGCGCCTTCTTGAAGCCGGTTCGGCGAGGAGAAGATCGCCGCCGGGTGTCGCCATGCGGTGCCCCAATCCTGGTTCGGGTTCCACATCAGCCCGATGGCCCGCCCTGCGTGGCTGACGGCCATGAGCGGGATGCTGACCTTATAGGGGTGAGGCACGGTGCGGTTGGCGTACTTGGGGGCCGCAAAGCGCGTATCAGAAGACGGCTCATCGTCGAGCAAGTACTCCAGCCCTGGAAAGAGCGCCTCGTCTTTAGCGCTCCCGAAGCTCCCCTCGCCGGCCTTGAAGCTTGGCCCCACACAGTGCAGAATTTTCCGCTCTTTCTCCACGTCCAACCGGTAATCAACGACGATCTGATATGGATCATCGACAGCGGTAAACATGGCGGAGAGATGCCAGGTCTCGCCATCGACATCGACGAACTCCCGTTGGAGTTCAAGCGCCTCGTCGGTCACATGGCAATTCGTCGCGCTGAGGGTTGCTTCGCGCCTGTTCCCGGCGGAGTCCTGGTAAATAAGGTAGCCGAGCGGCGCGACCATCCCCATGTGGTGCCAGACGTCCCCGTCGCGGACTGCCAACGCCAGCCCGGTGATCTCGCCCTCGCTGTTTTTGATGCAGGTGAGCCGCAGGCCTCTGGTTTCAAGTTGCTCTGTCACGCGATTACCTCCTGAGTTAAATAGACAGAATGCACTTTACCAACCGGGGTCGCGCGCAGGGTCGCCTGATCGACGGTCGTGCTCAGGAATGCCGCCGCTTTTTCAGGGGCAAGCGCTCCCTCAGTCTGCCAGACCACGCGCGCGGGCATCATGTGGCGGCGGACACGGGGATCAGGCGTTGAGTTTTTAAAGAAGTGATTCAAGCTTTTGAGCCAACGACCGCGGTGCGTGTGGTGCTTGTCGTGTTTGCGGACACCTCACCCCCCGTCCCCCTCTCCCGGCTACGCCGGAC
>DAOTXU010000454.1:0-9036 GCA_034435135.1 Anaerolineae bacterium
GCTTGTTTGGGGCATTCTGCGCCTCCATAGCTTCCCAGTGCGGCAAACACCGTTTTTGAAACGCCAGATGTGGTACCTTCGACGAATTACTTGGCATATATGGTGTCTCCAAGTTCATAACACGCTCTAGAACATCTCGGGTTAGGCGATACTGGCAGGAGGAGGCACAATGAGAATCAAGTATGATGCAGAGGTCGATGTGTTGATGATCTACCTGCGCGAGGGCGAATACTACGAAAGCGACGAGGTCGCACCGAACATTATTATGGATTTCGACGAGCAAGGGGCGGCGCTTGCCATCGAGATTCTGAACGCGCGGCAGGTGCTGGGGGTCGAGGATACGCTTAACCTGGAAGTGCCGGTGATTCTGAAGCAGACGGCGTGAGCCTGGTCACGCCCTGCGCGGCGGCGTTGAACGACCGGGTGCACCGAGTGAACGTGGATCAGGCGGCTTCCAGCGCCCGCGCGTGGGCAATCTCCCGGCTCCCGACGCGGCGAATCTGCGCCGGCGCGACGGGCACGACGGCGAACGTCGCGCCGTCGAGGGTAAAGAACTCAACGGTGTACTGCTGCCCGTCGGCGCTGATGTCCACGACCGTCCCCATGTCGCCGGCCTTCAGGTGGTATGCGGGCAGGTCAACGGCCAGTGCAACCCGTTCCAATTCCTCGATCATCGCGCCACCTCTGGCTTTGCTTCGCCGGATACGCCGAAATCGGGCGTGGATGATTTGTTGACACTCTGTAAGACTCTAGCATACTCGTGGGCAGGGGGCAATCATGCAGAGGCTTAACGTCATATAATGGTGGCAGGAGGGACAGGCATGGCTTCAATTCGGGTTGAGCGTTTGCTAAGAGAAAGGCGCGAGGCGATCCTGCAACTCGCGGCGAAGCGCGGCGCGAGAAACGTGCGTGTCTTCGGCTCGGTGGCGCGGGGCGAGGCGCGCCCTGATAGCGATGTGGATTTCCTGGTCGATATGGAGCCGGGGCGGAGCCTGCTCGACCTGGGCGGGTTGCTGGTCGAGCTTGAGGCGCTGCTCGGCTGCCCGGTGGATGTTGTCACCGAGAAGGGGCTGAAGGACCGCATCCGTGCCCAGGTGCTCGAAGAGGCGGTGCCGCTATGAGGGAGCCTGAGGAACGCCTTCGTGACATGCTTGAGGCGATAGAACGCATCGAGAAATACATGCCGCGTGGCCGGCAGGCTTTCGACGACGATGAACTGCTTCAGACCCACTTCGTTCACTATCTCCAGGTTTTTGGTGAAGCTGCCTTCAAGCTGCCCAAAGAGCTTCAAGATCGACACCCCGAGGTGCCCTGGGACGACATCATCGGGATGCGGCACATCCTGGTGCATGACTATTTCCGTGTCGATCTCGACCTCGTGTGGTCGGTCGTACAGAACGACCTGCCTGCACTCAAAAGCAAACTGCAATCGATCCTGCGCGACCTGGAGGAAATGGAGTAGCCAGTCGAAGGAGCCGCCATGCCCCACTACATGCCCCCTGATTTCCTGGACAACACGGCGGACCGCACCCTGAAGGACGCCCTGAACCGGCTGATCCTGGACTGGGACCAGCGCGAACTCGACGCCGCCACCGGCTTCTTCGAGCCGCACGTCTGGAACCACGTGTGCGAGGCGTTCCCGCTGCTGGCGCGCCTGCGCCTGCTGCTGGGCCGCCCGCCAGAACTGGTCGCTCAGAGCGACGGCGCGCTCGACCTGCGGCGCTTCTTCCGGCGCAAGCTCCAGCAGGACGTGGAAGACCTGCCGTACAACGTCGATTACGCGGCGATGATCGACGCGCTGCTGGACTTCCTGCGCCGCGAGTCGGTGGAGGTGCGGCTTTACAACGAAAAGTTCCTGCACGCCAAAGCGTACCTCTTCCCCTCGGTGGCGATTGTCGGCTCCAGCAACCTCACGCCCAGCGGCCTGACGGGCAACTCCGAACTCAACCTGGTGCAGAAGTCCGACACCGTCGCCAGGGCGCTGCGCGCGGAGTGGTTCGAGCGCTTCTGGGGGCTGTCGGAGGACTATAAGGCGGAACTGGTCCAGACGCTGGAGGACTCGAAGTTCGGCGCGACGCCGTACACGCCGTACCAGGTGTTCATCAAGGCGCTGTACGAGTTCTACAGGGACCGGCTCGGCGACGAGCACCCAGAGGCGCGCCTGGGGGTGGACCTGGCGCTCTTCCAGCAGGAAGGGCTGCGCGAGGCGGTGCGCCTGCTGGAGCGTCACCGGGGCGTGCTCGTGGCGGACGCGGTGGGGCTGGGCAAGACGTACATCGGGATGGGGTTGATGGAGCACTATCTGCTGAGCCGGCGGCGGGGCAGCATCCCGCGCGGGATCGTGGTGTGCCCGGCGCAATTGCGCGACCTGGTGTGGCGGCCCCGGCTGGACGAGTACGGCATCAAGGCGACGGTGCTCTCGATGGAGGAGATGGGCCGCGCCGACTTCGACTGGCGCGCGCACAACCAGGTCGATTTCGTGCTCGTGGACGAGAGCCACAACTTCCGCAACCCCAACACCGGGCGGTACCGCAACCTGATGAAGCTGCTGGCGACCGGCAAGCGCGACAAACGCCTGGTGCTGATGACGGCGACGCCGATCAACAACACGGTGTGGGACCTGTACCACCAGGTCAGCCTCATCACGCGCGGCGAGGACGTGTACTACCACGACTACGGCGTGCGCAACCTGGTTTCGTTCTTCCGCGCAGTGGACCGGGGCGAGGCGGAGTTGTTCGACTTGCTGGAGGAAGTGGCGGTGCGCCGCTCGCGCCTGGACATCCGCCGCCGGCAGGAGGCAGGCGAGGTCATCACGCTGCCGGGGTACGGCGAGATTCGCTTCCCGGAGCGGCGGCTGGCGGCCATCGAGTACGACCTGACCGGGACCTACGACGGCTTCTACGCGGAGGTGGCCGCCGCCGTCGAGGCGCTGAAGCTGGCGGCGTACAACGTCGAGGCGTACCGCAAGGACAAGGACGAAGAGAGCCGGGAGATCGAGGCGCGCAACAACGCCCTGATCGGCATTATGAAGACGACGTTCCTCAAGCGGCTGGAGAGCAGCCTGACCGCGTTCGAGATCAGCGTGCGCCGCGCGGCGGCGTTCCAGCAGCGCTTCTTCGACGTGCTCGTGAAGGAAGGCCGGCTGCTCGACTCGCCGTCGTACCGCCGCATCCTGGCGTTGGAGAGCGAAGGCGAGGCCGACCAGGACAACGTGGAGGCCATCCTCGGTGAACTGGAAGAAGTCTCCATCGCAGACTACGACCTTTGGGCGGTGCGGCAGGCGCTCGAAAACGACCTGACCCTGTTCGAGGCGATGCTGCGCCGGCTGGACCGGATTCGGGCGCAAGACGAAGCGCGGCAGGACGGCAAGCTGGCGGCGGTCAAGGCGCGGCTGGCGGAACTGCTGGCCGGCGGGGATAAGGTGCTGCTCTTCACGTACTACCGCGACACCGCCGATTACCTGTTCGCCAGCCTCCAGGCGGACGCGGACTGGCGGCAGGCCGCCGGCGACCCGCAGTTCGACGTGATTACAGGCAGCACCGACCCGGCGCGGCGCAGCGAGATCGTGCGCCGGTTCGCGCCGCGCGCCAGCGCCCCCGACGCGGCGACGGGTGTAGCGGCGACGCCGCTGGCCGGGCCGGAGTTGAGCCTGCTCATCTCCACCGACGTGCTCAGCGAGGGGCAGAACCTGCAAGACGCGGGCGTGCTCGTCAACTACGACCTGCACTGGAACCCGGTGCGCATGATCCAGCGCGCCGGGCGCATCGACCGGCTGGGGTCGCCGCACGCGTTGCTGCGCATCCTCAACGTGTTCCCCGAACAGGGGCTGGAGGAGCTGCTCCATCTGGTGATGCGCTTGCAGCAGCGCATCCGCGACATCGACCGCACCGTCGGCCTGGACGCCAGCGTGCTGGGCGAGATCGTCACCGAACGCTCCCTGGACGAGCTGCGACGGCTGCGCGCCGGCGACCGGACCGTGCTCGACGAACTGGAGCGCGAACTCGAACTGGCCTCAAGCGACGAGATGCGGCTGCCGCTGGTGATGGCGTTGCAGGCGTGGGGCGCAGAGAAGGTGCAGGACCTGCCGCTCGGCATCCACAGCGGCAAATCCGCCCCGGTGAAGGGGTTCTTCCTGGCGTTCAAAGCGAAGGACCGGCACTACTGGCGTTTCTACCCGGCGGACGGGGGCGATCCGATCACGGACCGGCGACAGATCTTCCGCTGGATACAGGCGACGCCCGAAACCGACGCCGTGGCGACTTCCGGCAGGGAGGTGTTCTCGGTCCTGGAGCAGGCGACGGGCGACCTTTTCAGGGAACTGAGCCAGCGGCGCGCCGCGCGGCGGGTGCGCCCGAAGCTGGACAGACTCAACCAGCAGTTCCTTTCGGCGCTCACCCAGCGAACGCTGTTTGAGGAAAGCGCCCACCACACAGTGTCGTCGGCGCGGGTGCGCGTGGTGGAGGCGTTGGAGCGCGTCACGCTGAAGCCGTTTCGCCGGGATCCGGGCCTGAAGCGGCTGTTGCAGGAATTCGAGACCCGCCAGGACCGGCGCGCGCTGGCGGAAGCGCTGGATGCCTGGCTCGTCGATCACGAGCTATACCGTGAGATCAGCCAGCCGACGGTGTTGGAGCAGATTGGCGAGGAGGACTTGAAGCTGGTGTGCTGGGAGGCGTTGAGTTGATCCCGGCAGGTTGTTTAGGAAGATTGTCATGATGTACAGCATCCCGATCTCCATAACCCGTGACCTATATAACAGGCTGCATCGACCAAAGGCTGGACTTTCTCATCTTCGCAGCAAGTTCGAGCAGATTGTGGAGTCGTTGAGAGAGAATTCCTTGCGGGGACCTGCCAATCGTGGAAAAGTCGAGACCGCGCTGGACTCAAATGTGTACTATTCCGATATCGATGACAATTACCGCCTGATCTGGCGCCTGATCGATGGTCGAGAAGTGATCCTGGCTCACATTGGTTTGCACGATCCGGCTTTTCGTTGGGCTTCCCGGCACCGCATCGAACTCAACCGTGAACATCTGGTACGAATCACGGATGCGCTGGACATTGACGCGCCGGCTCGATCAAAGAAGGGGCTTTTTGCTCTGTTATCGCATGGTCGAGATGATATTCTCCAACACCTCACCGACAAAGAGTTGATGACACTTGGTGTAAAGCAAGAGCTTATCCCGGCGTTGCGGAGCATGAAGCAGTTGAGGGCGCTGCGCAGTATTGAAGGGCTGGTTCCAGAGCATGTTTTCGATCGTCTCTATCAGGAAGCGCTCAAAGTCGTTGATCTTCCGCCTGCGCCGGACGAAGCGCGAATTCGCAGGTCGCTGGAACGGTTTGGCGGCGGCGAGGAGCTGGTGCGCTTCGTCAACTCGGAGGAGTTCAGGCGCGCGCTCGAAGGTTCGATGGAAGACTGGATGCTCTTCCTGGCGCCGCGCCAGCGGAGGCTGGTTTACGCAACCTACAGCGGTTCTGCGCGCGTCAAGGGCATTGCCGGATCGGGGAAAACCGTCGTTGCAGTTCACCGCGCTCGCATCATGGCGCAACACAACATCAAAGATCGCCAGAAAGAGCGCATTTTGTTTCTCACTTTCGGCAACCGGTTGCCAGATGTTAACAAACGGCTTCTGGAGCGTCTTACAAATAACGGCCCTGAGGTCGAAGTCATCGAATGCCGTAGCATCTATAGCTGGGTGGGAAGTCTTCTCTGGCATCAAAAACGGCGGCTCCGTGACCGGTTCCCGCCTGAGGGGGAACTGAAAGTCGAAAAAGACGAGGAACGGCTGAAAGAACACCTGTGCGCTGCGATTGAAGAGGTTAAGCAGCAGTACCCAGACCTATCGCTGTGGAAGAACCCTGCAGAGTTCTTCCGCGATGAGATCAGATACCGGATCAAGGGCAGAGGCACGCTCACACTTGAGAGCTATCTTGCCCTTCCCGGCACGGGCCGAGGAACACCGCTGCGCGAAGCAGCGCGGCGCGCCATGTTCGATGTTTATCGCGCCTATCAGAAACGGCTGAAGAACGGGGGCAGGTGCGACTGGGAAGACCTGATCCTGGCGGCGCTCGAACATGTCGATCCCAACGACCACAAATACCGCTATGTCGGCGCAGTGGTTGACGAAATCCAGGACCTGAACCAGGTTACCATGAAACTGATCCGCAAGATGGTTGCTCCTGGCCCAAATGATCTGTTTCTGGCTGGTGACGGCACACAGCGCATCTACAAGGGAGGCTTCTCACTTGGCAGTGCGAGCATAGATGTCAAGGGGCGTGGAGCCATTCTTCGCTACAACTATCGCAATACGCGCGAGATCATGCGCCTGGCGTATGCTGTCATGCAGGATGCCAGGATTGACGACCTGGATGACGATGAAGCCGTAGCTTTGCCGGAGCCGGAAGAGGTGGTTCGACGTGGGGAAGTCCCGGTTCTTCGCCTGTTCAAAGCGCAGCTCCCCGAACACGCCCCAGAACCACAACTGGCAGAAATCCGGGACATTATCAGGGAAATCGACGACTTGAAGGAAAAGCATGGCTACTGCGACGGTGATTTTGCCATCCTTTTCAGAAACCGTTGGCGCTACCGTAGGCTTGCGGAAGAGCATCTGAAGAAGCAGGGCTACGAAGCGGCAGTGTTGCTGGAAGAAGACGAGAGCAAAGATAAGAACTTTAACACGGCTGAGACGTACTTCGGGCCGGGTGTAAAGCTGGTAACCATGCACAGCGCTAAAGGACTGGAGTTCAAAGTCGTCCTTATTGTGGGGCTATCGGACAGCCTGATGCCGTATTTCCACGAGAAAGGTGGCCCCATGTCTCCGGAAGAGCGTGATGCTCATATTGAGGAGGAACGACGCCTTCTCTATGTAGCCATTACTCGCGCTCGTGATTACCTGTACATGACCTGCCCGCCAATGGAAAAGTGTTCACGTTTTCTACATCACATTTCCCAGGAGATACTGTGCCGGCTGGAAGGATAGACAAACATGCCAGCCCTGTCAGCACTACAGCTCAGCGATCGGAAGGTTGTTTGCAGGTAGTTTAAGGAGGTCAGTCAGCGCCGCCGTCACCCGCCGGCGGTTCCCCGCCTCCCGGTCCTTCGCCAGCCAGCCGCGCGCTTCCCACTCCGCCGCCAGCCGCTCCGCCGCTTTCTTCCCCCACCCGCGCGCCTGGATGTCGGCCAGGCTCAGATACCCCCCGTTCTCCGTCACCGCCCAGCGCACCAGCGCTCGCTCCTGCGCCGTCAGCCCCGCCAGCAGCGTGACTTCGCCCAGCAGCGCATCGTCGAAGAAGAACGTCTGCACCAGCCGCCGCTCCCGGTCGAGCCGGCTGATCGCCCGCCCCGGCGCGCGCAGACCTTGTGCCCCCTCGCAGCCGATCATGCGCGCGTCGGCGGCGCTCTCCACCGCAAACGCGATGGCGCGCGTCTGCCCCCGCACCGCGCCGACGGTGGCCCGGTCGAACGCCTGCGCCGCCAGCGCCAGGTTCACGCCGAACTCGCGCCCGACGAAGGCGATCTCGTTCGCCAGTTTCGCCAGCGCCGAGCGCGGCCCGCCTGCTTCGGTGACGGCCACGGTGTACTCGTCCAGCACCACGAGCAGGCGGGGCAGCGGCTCCAGGCCATGTTTCACGGCCAGCCGGTTGTACGCCTCCAGGCTCTCGCAGGTCTCTTTCAACTGCGCGTAGAGCGCGTTGCGGCGCGCGATCTCGGCGCCTGCCGCCGCCAGAATGTCTGCGTACTCGCGCGTCTCGTGCGCCACCGGCGCGCCGCCCAGCAGCGCCGGGTGTCCTTCCAGGCGTTTGAAGGTGGTGTGCTTGCGGCTCGCCAGGAGCAGCTTCGCGCCGCTGGCGAGCGCCTGGTAGATCAGGAGCCGCAGGAAGTTGCTCTTGCCGCTGCCGGTCATGCCCGCCACGAGCAGGTGGCCCAGGTCGGACCAGGCCGCGCTCACCGTGCGCCCGTAAGCGTCCACGCCCAGCAGCGCCCGTCCACGTTCCACTCCGGGGAAGTCCACCCGGCGCGGCAGCGTCGGCGGCGGGCTGAGCAACACCGCGTAGCGCAGCCCGCTGCTGTTGGAGACGCCCACCGGCAATCCGCGCAGCGCGGTGCGCAGGTGGTGGATCACCTCCCCGCTCGTGTAGCGCTCCACACGATCGAGCCGGCGCACGTCGAGCACGCCGAAGAGCACCACGCGCCCGGCGTCGTCGGTGATGAGCCAGTCGGAGAAGGCGGGCGTCAGCCCGCGCGCGGTCAGGGCGTCGACCATGCGCCGCGCAGCGGCCTCGGCCTGCGCCAGGTAGCGGCGGTGGACGGTGAATTCAGTCTGCGCTGCCATCGTCGCCTCCTGCCGGCAGCAAGAGCTGCCCTTCCACGTCGGCCAGCCAGCCGGCCACATGCGCCGGCGGTACGGCGCGCACGACTATGGCTGGCAGAGCGGGCTGGCCCGCCGGGCCAGCTATCGCCGGCGTTGGCGGCATGTACGTCGCCAGATGCGCCGCCTGCGGCGTCGAGGGCGCGCTGCCCGAAGGGCGCTCCATGCTGCGCACGAGTTCGATGACCTGCGCGCGCGCCGTGACCTGCGCCTGCACCACATGCGGGACCGGCTCCGGGCGCGCGCCGTCGTACACGGCCACCGTCGCGTGCACCTGCCGGTCGGGGCGGTGGTACACCCCGTCGTCGTACTCCACACCGTTGACGCGCCCGTCGCCGTCGCGGATCACCCGCCCGCGCCGCACCAGCCGCCAGATGCCCTTCCCGGCGGCGACCGCCGCGAACCCGGCGAACGACACCGCGATCACGACCACGCCCGCCAGCGCCGCCGCGCCCAGCAGCGCGCTCAGGTCGCCCTGGAAGCGGTAGCGCTCCGCTGCCGCCGCCTGCTGCGTCATCGCCAGCGGCGTGGCGGTGGCGTCGAGCGCTTCCTGCGCGCGCATCATCCCCAGCCGGGTGGCGGTCGCCTCGATCTGCGCCGCCGCCAGCGCGCTCTCCGCGGCGGTCACCGTGCCGGTGGCGGCCAGGCTGATCGCGCCCTGGGTCTGGAG
>DAOTXU010000455.1:0-15445 GCA_034435135.1 Anaerolineae bacterium
GGAGGGCGTGGCTGTGAGCGTCGGAGTCGCTGACGCTCCTGCGCCGGTCGAGGGCTGCACAAATGGCAGATCGCCGCACGGCCCGCTGGTGTTGATCACACCACCGAAAGCCCACACCTGCGCCCCTGCGTAGGTCACGGCGTACCAGTACCCTTCGGGGGTCGGGTAGTAGCCGATGGCGGTCAGGTAGCTGCCGGGCTGGAGCTGGCCGACCGTGCTGTAGGTAGTGCCGGGGCCGCTGCGCAGGTTGACCGGTGCCGTGCCGCCAGGCGTGACACTGCACACGCTGGGCGGCGGTTCACTCGACGGCTGACCGGAATCGGACGGCAGCGGTTGAGGCGCACCTTCTGGACCGGGCGCCGGAGGCGCGCCAGCGTCGCCAGCGACCACCGTGAGGTTGCCCTGCGTTCCTGACGACAAGGCGGAGACCACGACTTCGTAGACGCCTGTGCCCGGCGCAAAGGTCAGGCTGACCGCCTGGATCGCATCCCCGCCGAGCAGGGCAACCAGCCGCCCCGTCTCATCAAAGACCTGCACGGTGAACGCAAAGCCCACTGTGTCGGTGCTGAGACTCAGCGTCGTGGGGCCGCCGGGCTGGGCGCTGAAGTTGAACACTTGCGAGGGCGTTTCTGAGGAGATACCCGCCACTTGCGGGCTGTTGGGGTCGAGCGCAGTACCAGCGACGGGCTGGCGTCCCTCGAGGCGAATGAGGAAGTCGCCCACGCCGGCGTTCACGCTGCTGACAAACAGGAAGTGCGGCCCCGCCTGTTCCAGCCGATAGGAAACCTGTGCATCGACGGGGGTGCTGAACGGGCCGTCTGCGCTGTTGGCGAGTTGCTGCTGGCTGGGCGACATCAGGCTGACGGCGACTTCCAGGCCGGGTGTGAGCGCGGTGACGCGGGCAGTGACCAGATCGCCGGGGTTGCCGACGAAGTTATAAATTGCCAGGGGCGCTTCAGCGCTGAGACTGCCGACGGCGCTGCCCCCATACGTGAGCAAGCCGCCCACCTGAGCCAGCGCCGCCCCGCTCACTGCGAGGCTGATGATGACAAGAACGGCGATGAAGAGAAGCGGGCGAACCTGACGGTGTCGGAACTGTGACGCGAACCAATTCACATGCATTGAGGCAATCCCCTTTTGTTTGGTGATATGTTATGGGATATTATACAGCATTGCGACCGATAGGATCAATTATATCGATTAATCTTCACAGATTTTTCATAGGCGATCGCCCTACAACTCACCTGCGATCCGGTAGGGCCTGCCTCACGATGCCGATGAAAGGCGGGAACCGCTCACTGCGCGTCGCAGAAGGCGTGGATTGTCTCCACTACGTAGGCAAGCATCGCTTCGGTCAACCCGGGGTAGACGCCGACCCAGAAGGTCTGGTTCATCACCTGGTCGGTGTTGGTCAACGCGCCGACGACGCGATACGGCACGCTCTGGTATGCCGGTTGCAGCGTCAGGTTGCCGCCGAAGAGCAGCCGCGTGCCGATCTTGCGCGCTTCCAGCCAGCGGATGAGGGCATTGCGTGTGAAGGGCGCGTCGGGCCGCACGGTGAGGAGGAAACCAAACCAGCTAGGGTCGCTGTTGGGCGTCGCCTGCGGGAGGATGAAGAACTCTTCGAGTGGCTTAAGCCCTTCATACAGCAAGCGCCAGTTGCGCCGGCGCGCTTCGATGAAAGCGGGCAGCTTCTTGAGTTGCGCCACGCCCACCGCCGCCTGCAAGTCGGTCAGCTTAAGGTTGTAGCCGATGTGCGAGTAAATGTACTTGTGGTCGTAGCCGGGAGGCAGGCCGCCCAACGTCCACTCGAAGCGCTTGCCGCAGGTGTTCTCTTTGCCGGGCAGGCACCAACAGTCGCGGCCCCAGTCGCGGAATGACTCGACCAGCTTCTTGAACTGGGGGCGGTCCGTGACCACACAACCGCCCTCGCCCATCGTGATGTGGTGCGCGGGGTAAAAGCTGACCGTCGCCAAGTCGCCGAAGCTCCCGGTCAGTTTGCCTTTGTAAGTCGCGCCGAGCGCGTCGCAGTTGTCCTCAATCAGCCACAGGTTGTGGCGTTTCGCAACGGCAGTGACCGTCTCTAAATCAAAAGGATTGCCGAGCGTGTGCGCGACGATGATGGCGCGGGTTTTGGGGCCGATAGCCTCTTCAAGACAACGCACGTCGATATTGTACGTCCCCTGCTCAATATCGAGGAAAACCGGGGTCAGCCCGTTTTGCACGATGGGGTTCACGGTGGTGGGAAAGCCGGCGGCGACGGTAATCACCTCGTCGCCGGGCCTGAGCCGCCGCGCGCCAAGCTCCGGCGCGGTGAGCGCCGAGAGCGCCAGCAGATTGGCCGACGAGCCGGAGTTGCAAAGCATCGCGTGGCGCACGCCCAGGAAGCGCGCGAACGTATGCTCGAACTGCTCTGCGTAGCGCCCGGCGGTGAGCCAGAAATCGAGCGCGGCGTCGGTCAGGTGTAGCAAATCATCGGCGTCGAACACGCGCCCCGACACCGGCACCGGGGTCTCGCCCGGCGTGAACGGTTCCGGCGCGAAAGCCTCTTCATAATAACCGGCGACCAGTTTGAGAATCGCTTCGCGCAGTTGTTCGGCCCGTCTCATGTGATCCTTGACGTTCTTGACCCCGGCTCGATTCGATTGTAGCGCCTTCGTTCACCAGTCACAAAAGCAGGACAATGGTGTGGGGAGAAAAACTTGTAGGGGCACAGCACACTGTGCCCCTACTGGCATTCTAAGAACCTATCCGAAAAACCGTCTCAAACGACCTGGACAAGGGGCTTAAGCCCCTTGTCCAACGTTATTCGGATAGGCTCCAAAAAGGAGAGGGTCGCTTTAACTGCGCCCGTTCGCGCCGACCAGTTCGGGTGCGCGCACGAAGCCCTTCGCCGCCAGGTATTCCATGATCCTGCGTGCGTTCGCTTCGGGCGTGTTGTGAACGGTGTCCAGCGTCACTTCGGGATTCTCCGGCGGCTCGTAGGGGTCGTCGATGCCGGTAAACCCGGTGATCTCGCCGCGCCGCGCCTTCGCGTAAAGCCCCTTCGTGTCGCGCGCCTCGCACACCTCAATCGGCGTGTCCACATACACCTCGACGAAGTTTTCCGCGCCGACCATATTGCGCACGTCGTTGCGCGTAGCGCGGTAGGGGCTGATCGCGGCGCAGATTACCACACCGCCGTGCCGGACGATCTCCGACGCCACGAACCCGATGCGCCGGATGTTGATGTCGCGGTCCTCCTTGCTGAAGCCCAACCCCTTCGACAGGTGCGTGCGCACGACGTCGCCGTCGAGCACGGTCACCTGGCGGCCATGCTCCAGCAGCATCACCACCAGCACTTCGGCGGTGGTCGATTTGCCGGAGCCGCTCAGCCCGGTGAACCAGATGCACGCGCCTTGCTTGGCGCGGGGAGGGTACGCCTCCGCCAAAATTTCGGCCACTTCGGGCCGGGTGAACCACTCCGGCAGGCGCTTCCCGTTGTTCAGGTAATCGTCGCGCACCTGCGTGCCCGAAATGGAGACCGTCTGCGCGGAGGTGGGGACTTTGGTCACTTCCTCGTAGCGCTGCTCGTCCGCCAGGTACACCAGTTGGCGGAAGGGGATCATGCCCACGCCGACCTCGTTCTGGTACTGCGCGACCAATTCCTGCGCGTCATACGGGCCGTAGAACGGCTTGCCGGTCGAGTCGTTGCCGGGGCCGGCGTGGTCGCGGCCTACGATGAGGTAGTTCGCGCCGTAGTTGCGCCGGATGACCGCGTGCCAGAGCGCCTCGCGCGGCCCGGCGAGCCGCATCGCCAGCGGGAGCAACGAGAGCAACACGCGGTCGGGGTCGTAGTAGTTCTCGGTGAGCGCCTTGTACGTGCGCACGCGCGTATAGTGGTCCACGTCGCCGGGCTTGGTCATGCCCACCACCGGGTGCAGCAACAGCACACCGTTCACCTCTTCGATGGCGCGCTTGGTCAATTCTTCGTGCACGCGATGCAGCGGGTTGCGCGTCTGGAAGGCGACCACGTTGGGATAGCCGAACGTCTCCAGACAGGCGCGCGTCTGCGCGGGCGTCAGGCGCAGGTCTACATAGTCGTAGTGGCGCGGGAGTTGCAACACCTGCAAGCGCCCGGAGATGTTGCGCGGCCCCCAGCGGTGCATCTCGGCCACGAGCGGATGGCGCAGGTCCAGTGAGCCGAAGACCTTGCTCGCCGTCTCGTCGCGGTTCCACTCGTAGATTTCTTCGACCGTCATGATCGCCAGCACTTCGTTCTTCCGGTCGCGCAGCGCGATCTCGCTGTCGAGCCGGACCTCGGCATCGGCGTCTACCGGCAGGGTCACCGGGAGCGGGAAGAGGTGACCATCGGCGAGGCGCATTTCGTCCAGCACGCGCTGGTGATCCTCGCGCCCCATAAAGCGGTCGAGGGGCGAGAACGCGCCCACCGCCAGCAACTCCAGATCGCAGACGGCGCGCTCGGGCAGTTGCAGCGAAGGCAGGCGGTTGGCATACGCCTTAAGTTCGTCGAGGGCTTCGGGTGGGGCGAGCAGGTCGATCAACTCGCCGCCGTAGGGGGGGATCAGTTTGGATGTGTTCAACAGTGCTTACTCCATATTGAGAAAATCATACAAACGCCCAGGCGCGTTGGGCTGACGGACAGAGGACCTAAGCTCCCTGTCCGCGCCAAGCGTTTTTCCTCACTCGGCGTAGATGACCTCGATCCACTGGTCCGCCACCAAGTCGATGCGGAATTCCAGGATCGGCTGGTCCAGATTGTAGCTCGCGGCGAGTTCGGGCGCAGCGTCGATGACGCGCGCGCTGGCCGGCAATCGGACCTGCACGCTCACCGCCTCAGCGATCATCCCCGGTTGCTTTTGCAGCAACAGCCGGTAGCGGCGGTATGCGCCGAGTTCCTCGACGCGCGTCGGCGTGGTATACGAGAACTGAAAACGCTCCCCGGTGTTGTACTTCACTTCAGTCTGGACGATGAAGATCGTGCGTGTAGCATCCGCGACGATATACGGTTCAAAACCCAGATTGTCGGTCCCCGTGAGCGCGCTGCCTGCCGGTGTGAAGACCTGCATCAGGTTGTAGTAGTCTTGGTATCGGTAGTGCGCCGGCTGCACCGCCGGGTCGTTTTCGGCCAGATCGGCGCGGTAGTCGTAGGCGACGGTGGCGCGGCTCCGCAACGCGCCGTCGGAAGTAATCTCCACGTCGTAAGTCAGTTGGCGGACAATCGATCGATTCGACTTGTTGCCCAGGTTGGCATCCGCGACCATCAGGTAGTCGTGCGCAACCGCCGGGATTTGCGCCCCTGACCAGCCGAGCGTGCTGACGGCTTCGTTAAGCTGTTCGTTGGTGAAGTAGAGCATGATGTGCTTTTCTTGCAGCGCACGCAGCGTTGCGCCAAGCAAGGCGGTGCCACGTTCGCTGTCCTTGAGGTTTCTCCAGTCGGCCAAAACCTGGCGGTAGAGATCGACCAGGAAACGCTTGTGTGGTCGATCCCCCTCGCCCTCGGCGCGGATTTTGTAAACCACCTCGCGGAAGTTATCGCGCGTCACCACCTCATCGTAACCGGGCACAGTCACGCTGCCGAGCGCTTCGATAATGTACTCGAAGCCCACAAGGTCAATCCCAATCACCCCATCCACCGGCGACTGCGGATTGCCGCCGCTGTCGTAATACCACGCCGCCATCTTCGCGGTGGAAGGGAAGTCGGCGTACCAACTGCCGTCCCAGGCTGCGGCGATGGGGTTGCCGTAGGGTATCCACCATTCAGGAATCGGGACCTGGTCGGCGGGAGCAGTGTCGGGAGGATTGGGGCTGGTATCTGTGGTCGGGCTGTAGTCGTAACCCTCGATGCGGGCGTTATGGACGTTCATCCAGCCATAGGTGCTGATATACCCGCCGGAGGGGCGGAGTTCGTCGCTGTTCTGGGAGAGCACGAGGTAGCTTTGGGTCTCATCGAGGCCCAGACCGACGGTGAGGAGGTCAGGGGCGTCGGTCACGATGTCGCTGATCGCGCGCAGTTGGTCGTGGTAGGTAATCAAGTCCTCGACGACGAGCAAGAGGTCAGGAGACACGTTCCCCAGGTCCAGACTTTTGATTTTCGCATAAACGTTATCGAGGTGTTCCCCGGCGCTCAAAAAGCGGCCCTGTCCCAGACGCAACAGCTCCACCAAACGCTCGCCGGAGGAGACCTGGGTCATTACCGTTTCGTCCTCATCGCCTCCCGCCAGGAAAAACAACGTGGGCTGCAACCCGTTCAGGATGTCGCTCGCGGCCAGAGTCAGCTCATGCGCTGCGTCGAGCGCGCCCAGGCCGGCGGCAAGGTCGGCGTTGCTGGCGGCAAACGGGCGCAAGAAGTTCGTTTTGCCTTGGGCGTTGCCGAGGCTGTCAACCATATCGTAGACGCTGGCTTTCAGCCGCTCGAAGTCGGTGAACTTCAACTCCGTGCCGGGTTTATTACTCACGCTGGAGAGCGCCCGGCTCAGGTTCGACCAGGAAGACCACACCCGGTTGGTCGCGTCTGCGGTGACGACCAGCAGACTCATCATGATGACGGCGCTCACACCGACGACCAGCGTGACCACGATAAACCAGTTGATGTGGCCCAGGAACCGCCTGACGCGCCGGGAGAATCGGGAGCCGCGCCGGTGGTGGCGCTTGAGTCGGCGCGGTTTGGCGAGGTCAGCAGCCGACTGGGGGGTTTCCAATTCGGTCATGGGGTGCTCACGGTTTTGCATATCATCTGAACGGGGAGTAAGTGTAACATATTCTACCTGCGCCGGGCCTTCAGTCAGCCGCAACGCTTAACCTTCCGTCTTGCCAGGCGTCCGCCTGCGCGCTGACGCCGGCCAGGGCAAACACCAGGCGCGCGGCATCGTGGTTGGGGCTGATGGGCCTGCCCAGCGCTTGTTCCAGTCGCGCCAGAAAGGCCGCCGGCTGAAAACCATCTTCTTTATTAACCAGCCGCATGATGTTCGGGTGGACGGTTGGAATCTCGCATTCGGCGTCGCTGCGGAGTTCCTCGTGCAGCTTCTCGCCGGGGCGCATTCCCACAATCTTGATGTCGATGTCTTCATACGGGCGCAGACCGCGCATCCGGATCATGCGCTCGGCCATCTCGACGATTCGGACCACTTCGCCCATGTTCAGCATAAAGAGGTCGCCGCCAGTGGTCAGACACGCCGCATGGATGACCAGATTGACCGCTTCAGAGGTGCTCATAAAGTAGCGCGTCATCTCCCTGTGGGTGACCGTGACCGGCCCGCCGTTGTCAATCTGCTGGTTGAAGGTCGGCACTACGCTGCCCCGGCTACCCAGAACGTTGCCAAACCGCACGGACGTGAGCAGGGTCGGATGCCCGTTCTGCTGAGAAAGAGCCTTGAGCAGTTGCTCGCAGATGCGCTTGCTGGCGCCCATCACGTTCGAGGGGTTCACCGCTTTGTCGGTCGAGATCAGGACGAAACGTTCCGCGCCGCAGTGACATGCCGCGCGGGCGAGGTTCCACGTCCCGCCAATATTGACCCGGATCGCCTGTTCAGGGTATAGCTCCAGCATCGGGACGTGTTTATAGGCGGCGGCGTGAAAGACCACGTGGGGCTTGTGCTCGCGGAAGACCCGGTCAACGTCTTCCTGCTCAGCGATATCAACCAGCACCGGCCACACCAACGCCTGCGGGTAGCGGGTGCGCAACTCGGTCACGATGTCGTGAAGGCCGCTTTCGTTGTTGTCGAGCAGGATGAGAGCGGTCGGTTTGTAGGTGAGCAGTTGGCGACACAATTCGGCGCCGATGGAGCCGGCGGCTCCGGTCACCAGGATCACTTTGCCGACGACCGGCCCCAGATCGACCCCTTCGTGGCGTCCGACCGTCTGGCGCCCCAGGAAGTCCTCAGGCTGAACCTCGCGCAGCAGGGGGGCGTTGTTCTTGGCGTTGAGAATGGCGAACATATCCGGGACCACTTTGATGCGCGCCGTGGTGCTTTCGCACAGGCTCAGAATCTCGCGGAAGTCCGGCCCGCTGACCCGGTGCACCGCCATGACAATCAGGTCGACTTTTTTCCGCTCCACCAGGCGGGGGATGTCGGCGCGCGTGCCCAGCACCGGCGTGCCTTCGACATAGAGGCCGCGCTTTTCCAGGTCGTCATCGACAAAGCCCACGATTTGGTAATGCTCCCCTTTAGGTGAGCGGTGCTTGAGCCGCCATGCGATGGTCTGGCCCGATTCGCCGGCGCCAACGATCAGGACGCGGGCGGAGGTCGGGGGAAACTCGTGATGCCAGATGATCCGCCAGCGCCACGCCAGGCCGCTGACCAGACGCGAACGGTAACGCACGGCAACGAAGCCGCTCAGCGCCAACGCGCTGCCGAGCGCCACCACGCTGAGCGGCAAGGCACGTGACGAGGTCATCACCACGTCCATGATGCCGATCACCACGGTGGCGGCGACGACGGCGCTGACGATTACCGTAACGCCATGCCCGCTGGTGCGCGACCAGATGCGATGGTAGACCCCGAAGAGATAAAGCGAGGCGAGCATAATGACGACGACGAAGAACGTGAACCCGACGCCGCGGATGAGGTCTAACTGGGTCAGGAACGCGCGCGCCGACAGCGCGGCTGTATACGCCGCGAAAATGATAAGCGTGTCTACCACGGCCCAGGCGACGATGCGACGATAGTGATGGAGCGCGGTTCGGATAGAGCTATCTGGTGCCGCGATGCGGGTCTTTTGCTCTATGCCAGGCCACTGTGTTTGTGCCGTGGTGGAGAGGCGTTGTTCGGTCAAGGCTCCCCCTCCTTCAGCGGATACACATCCTCACCACTAAAGTACATGAAATCAAATGCCGGGCCGGGCTGCACTTCAGTTGATGATCTTAACAAAAAATTCAGAAATAAACAACGCACCGGAACTCATCTCTTTATTAAAGTTTCTTGAATTTCCATTTCACTATCGAAGCAGAATGAACTCGAAAACCAACCCCAGAGCCAATGAGAGAGGACCATTGGAGCAAAGAGACACGAAATCCCGACTTTCCCGCAGGAGAGGTTGCAGCATTGCCGAGCGCGTTCTTGTGCATCGGCGTCCCTTGCTGGAAAAAGGTTCCCGCTGCGGAAAAGGGCGGCTGGAAGCCGCGTTCGAGCGCTTGAGCGCGCCCGTCCGTCCCACAGGCCGGCAGTCCAGGCTTCCTGACCCTGCTAACCGGGATCAGGCTTTTTCTTCTTCGCGTTCTTTAGCTTTGCCGTTGCGCGTCCAAAACCGTCGTAAGCCGTTGCGCTGGGCAGTCGCACTGCCATCAGAGCTATAGTAGTAATAGTAATAACTCCCGTATCCATAGCCGTACCCATGTTCCACCGGCTTGACCAGGTTCAACACCACTCCACGCACGTCCACATGGAGTTGGGTGAACTGTTCCTTAGCCTTCAAAGCCGCGCTGCGGCGCGTGCGCCCGGCCTCCACCACCAGCACAACCGGGGCGTTGATGGTGGCGGCGAGCACGGCGCTATCGGCCATGAACAGCGCCGGCGGCGTGTCAAAGAGGACGACATCGACGTTTTGGGAGGAGAGGAAAACCTGGAACCAGCGCTGCATCAGGGCCGACCCCAATACCTCAGTCGGGTTTGAAGGGATAAACCCGCTTGTAATGACGCGCAAACCTGGCACCGCCGTGTCTTGCAGACACCGGCGGAAGTCTTCGTCTTCCTCGCCGGTAGAGGAAGTTCTGGCCGGGTTCGCCGAGAGCAAGGTCGTCAACCCTACCCGGTTCTCCAGGCCGAAGATCTGGTGAAGCTTGGGGCGGCGCAGGTCCGCTTCGACGAGCAACACGCGCAGGCCCGATGCCGCCATGACCACCGCCAGGTTCGCTACCGTCACCGTCTTGCCTTCCTGCGGGCCAGGGCTGGTGATGATGAAGGCGCGTTTCACCACGTTGTTGGTCGAGAAGAGCAGGTTGGTGCGCAACGCGCGATAGCTTTCCGCAACCGGTGAACTGGGGTCCGCCTGTGTAATCAGCCGGTTGGTATAAGTTTCATCCGGTTTGCCGAAGCGGACAATCGTCCCCAACATCGGCAACCCCAACGCCTGGGCAGCCTCTTCCGGCGTTTTGAGAGTATCGTCCAGGTATTCCACCAGCAACGACACACCAATCGCCAGGGCCGCACCGACGACTGCGCCAAGCAGGGTCGTGTTGAACACGTGGGGGCTGTTGGAACCGGATGGGGCGCGCGCCTCTTCAACAATGTCGAGCGAGTTGGTGCGCAGCTGCAACTGCGCAATGGTGCTGCGCAACCCGGCGATAGTGGAAGAGGCGGCATTGCTCTGGTCAACCAGCGCGTTACGCTGGCGGATCAGTTCGTCCTTCTCGTCACCAACAGCGGTTGGCAACTGGCTGTCAATCTCATCGAGTTGCTGGCGCGTCGTCTCCAGTTGGTCATTTAGCGCTCCAATTTCGGCGTTGGCTGAGTCCACCTGATCTTGCTGCTCAGGTGTAAGGTTGGTGGGGCTGTTAGCGATCAGGGCGTTGGCGACAGCGTTTGCCATCTCCGCCGCCAGAGTCGGGTCAGTGTACGTCACGCCCAAAACCAGGAGCGAGGTTCCGGGCATCACGCGCACATCGAGCATATTGCTCAGCGCGCCGGGCGTAACCGGGAACTCTTGCGCCGCCGCTTCAAGCACATCGTAAGTCTTTGCAAGGACCGCGTAAGTCTGCGCGAGTTTCTCCCCCAGGGTGATGGCGCCGGCGGATGGGTTAGGCTCTTCGATGTAATTGCCGATCAAAATCGTCGCCTCAGCGCGGTAGGTTGAGGGCTGCCCGCTGCGCGCTAAGAACGCCACGCCGCCTCCCAGAAAAGCGGCCAGGAAGATCAGCCAGAGCCATTTACGAATCAGACGGATAAAGTGCGCTAATTCCATGAGCGTTTACCACTCCTGACCAGACGCCTCAGGTGCAAGCTGCGTGCCCACCTGAGCCTGGTCCATACCCCCTTGAACCCGGTTGACGGCCACGTGATGGCTATCATTCTACATCAATGCACGCTCAAGGCAAACTCAACCCTGAATCGTGCTCAGTTTACCACAAAATGCCGACGCCCATCCGACGGGCATCTGACGCCAGGTATTCGCCTCCCCAACGAAGAATCAACCTTCCCGAAGATTCAGTAGACAAATAAACCAAAAAGGGACGCAATAGAGACCATTGATATACCATGTTGACTTGCCAATCTACGCGAAGCTATTATATACTGGAATGGGTCAGCATCAAAGGGGCCGACCGTAATAAATCGCTATAGAGTTTCTAACCTCTTTAACTATCTTGCCAATTGGTAATCATTGATCTTAACACTGAAGGAGAAATCCTATGCGCATCGTCTCCTTAGCTGCAACATTATTACTACTGGCATTAGTCCTCACCCCTGTTGTTCAGACCGGTCTGGCGCAAAACTCCACGACCTGTCCGCAGTTGGTCACCGAAGCAATTTCTGAACTGGGCACCAACTGCGCCAACCTCGGCCCTAACAGTGTTTGCTATGGCTTCAGTCGTGTGGAGACGACTTTTGCAGCCGAAGGGGTCTCGTTGGGCGCTCCTGGCGACAGCGCCCCGCTAGCCGCGCTCCAGCGGATTCGCACCAGCGCGCTTAACTCATCGCGTGGGGAGTGGGGCATCGCCGTGATGAAGGTGCAGGCCAATATCCCCGGCGGGCTGAGCGACCAGGCTGTCTACCTGCTGTTGGGCGACGTCGTGGTGGAGAGCGCGGTCGCACCCGAAGACGCGCTAATCCCGGTCGCGCCGGTCACGATTGCCGCCGCTAAGCCGATTGACCTGCGCAGTGCGCCCGGCCTGAGCGCGCCGGTCATCGGAAGTTTCCCCAGCGGCAGCCCGCTGGTGGCCGATGGCGTCAGTCCCGACGGCAGATGGCTGCGCGTCTTGCACCTGAACGGCTCCGCCTGGGCCTTGCGCGACGCGCTCGACCCGGAGGTTGACGTCAGTGGCCTCCCAACCATCACCGCCAAGAGCCGCACGCCGATGCAAGCCTTCCGCTTCACCACCGGGACTGGCAACCCCGAATGCGCCGACGCGCCGCCGTCCACGCTTGTCATCCAGGGGCCGCAGAACCTACCGGTCGATGTCGTCGCTAACGGCGTCAACATCCGCATCTCCTCAACGATTTTCCTGCGGACCCTGTCCGGCAACGTCATGCAGATTATCACCGGCAACGGCGCGGCGACACTTTACCCCGACACCCCTGACGAGGTCGTCATCCCGCCCGCCTTCTCGGTCACGTTGCCGCTTGACGCGACCGGCAACGCGACGGACGCCTGGATTCAGTGGCAACTCCTTTCGCAACAGGCCATCGACCTCTTCGCCCCACTGGCGGACATCCCGACCAACGTGTGGAACTACGCCTACATTCCGCCCACGATTATCCAACCCTCCGGCATCGGGCAACCTACCCCCACCGTGATCCCCACCAGCCGCCCGCCCAAGCCGCCCAGGCCGCCTTTCCCGTCCATCCCCATGCTCCCCGGCGAGACGGGGGTTGCACTGCCGCGCGGCACCTGGCAGGCCGTCACGGTCGGCGGCCCGACCTGCCCGCCCTGGCTGTTCTACCACAGCGACCGCGACGGCGGCTGGAACGTCTACCGGCTCGGCAACGCGCGGTTGGGCAACACCGCGAATAACAACGTCTCGCAAGGCGGGACCAGCGCCAACATTCAACCCAGCATCTCGGTTGACGGCCAGTGGGTGGCCTTCACCTCGAACCGCGACGCCAGGGGCGGTTGGGAAATCTGGGTCGGCAAAGCCGACGGCTCCTTCCAGCAGCGCGTGACCTACAACACCGCCATCGACATCAACCCCCAGTGGGGGCCGGCGGGCCTGATCGCCTTTGAGAGCAACCGCGACGCCAACTGGGAACTCTACATGGTCGATGTTTCGGGCAGCGGCGAGCCGACCCGCCTGACCGACGACCCGGCCAACGACATCAACCCGTTCTGGTCCGCCGACGGGGAGCACATCGTTTTCCAGAGCGACCGCGACGGCGATTGGGAGATCTACATGCTCGATGTCGCCACTGGCGACGTGACTCCATTGACCGACAATGACACCGAAGACCAGGAGCCGATCCTCTCGCACGACGACACGATGATGGCCTGGGTCCAGATGAACGGGTTTGGCGTCTACGACCTGTGGCTGATGGACCTTGAGACCGGCGAGACGCGGCAACTGGCCGACGCGGGCGTAAGCGTCGGCGGCCCTCGGTTCGCCCCCGATGACACATTCATCGCTTACCACGCCAACGTGGACGGCGACTTCGATGTCTTCGCCGTTGATGTCGAGACTGGCCAGATCAAGAACGCCACGAACAATGTCGGCGTCGAAGACCGTGCACCCACCTTCTGGTGCGACAGCTCTATCGTCGTCTTCCATTCGGACCGGATCGCCAGCCGTGAGAAGCCCGGCCAGCGCGAAATCTACGAGGTCAACCCGCTGCCCATCGGCGGCCCTGCAACTGACGCCGTCCGCCTGACCAGCAACACGTTGGCCGACGACATCTACCCGCTGGGCGACCCGCGCGACGAGAACAACAGCCGCGAAGGCCGCGTGCCGGCGCATCCATAGGACACTTCAGACAAGGGGCTTGAGCCCCCTGTCTGAGGCGCGAAGGAAAACAGGCCGGGACCTCTGAGGAGGCCCCGGCTCTTCTATACGACCTCAAGACGCGCGCTCAACCCCAGCTTGACACGACGTACAGCAGCGCCAACGCGATCCCCCCGGCGAAGAGCGCCGCCGCCAGCCACGCGCGCTGCAACGGGTTTCGATCCACCACCTGGAGCGGCCCGCCGATAAACTCCTGCTCAAGCGACAGGCGCGGGCCGATGAACCAGGTCAGCACCACCCCGCCGAACAATCCGCCGATGTGCCCCCAGTTGTCGATCATCATGCCGGCGAAGAACCCCAGCGCCAGGTTGATAACCGCCACAACGATGATGTTGCCAACCCGACCCCGCGCATACTCGCCGAACAGGCCCCGGTGCGTGTAAAAGAACACCCCCTCCGCGCCCAGCAACGCGAAGATCGCGCCGGACGCCCCCAGCGACGGGTTCGGCGTGAAGACCAAGCTGGCGATGGAGCCGGCCAGCCCGCCCAGCAGGTAGATGAGGGCAAAGCGCGTCGTGCCGAACAGCTGCTCGACAGTAGCGCCGATCACCAGCAGCGCGTAAGCGTTGAAAAACAGGTGCACGATGCTCCCATGCAGGAACATGGCGGTGAACAGGCGATAGTACTCCCCGCGCTGGATAATGGCTTCGTTCCACTTCAAAAAGCGCCAGGTCAGGTCTTGGGGGAAGGGTTGCTGCGCGCTGGAAATCTGTTGCGCGACGAAGATGAGGATAATCGCACCCAGCAACACATAAGTCAGGACCGGGCGCGTGGTCGGCACCGGGATGCGCCGTCGCGGAGGGGAGGGCGGCGGCGGCTCAGGTTCGCCGCGTTCCAGTGGGTGGGGACGCCTGGGGGTTGGGGGCTGTGGTTCGCTCATGACTTTCCTTGCGGTTATAATCAAGACCCGGTTATTCTACCGCAGATTGCTGAGACTTGGTGCATTGGGAGGTGGACATGCCAGCCTACGACTTCCGTTGCCGGGATTGTGGGCGCCGGTTCACGCTGACTTACAGGACGGTCGCCGACTACGACGCCGCTACCCCCCTATGCCCCGCGTGCAAGAGCGCCAACCTGACGCGCGTCATCCGCCGGGTGCGGATGATGCGGTCTGAAGAGTCGCGCCTGGACTCGCTGGAAAGCATGTCCGGGCTGGACGCCTTCGACGACCTGGACAACGCCGATCCACACACACTGGGACGGATGATGCGCCGGATGGGCGACGAAATCGGCGAAGACCTGGGGCCGGAGTTTAACGAAGTGGTGGGCCGGCTGGAAGCCGGTGAAAGCCCGGAGTCTATTGAGGAGTCGATGGGCGATACGTTGGACTCCCTCGGCGGCGACGGGGAGGGCGGCGCATTCGACGACGTATAGGGTCAATCTGCTAACAGAGGGGTTTACACTTCCTGGTCCGGCACCGGCAGGGGGCAGTTCGTACCCGTCCTGCGTCCAGCCGTTCTTCACAAGCGACAAACATCGATGACGCGCTCCAAAGTCCTCCTTCAGACCGGCCTGGTGCTGGTTACCCTTGTTGCGGGCTTGTGGCTCAAGCTGCCGCCGCATTTCGCCGCCGGCCAGGAGGCCGACCCCGCTCATGCTCCGCTGGTCTCCGTCAGCGGCCACCTGGTCGACACGCACGGCCAACCAGTCGCCGAGGCCAGCATCTTCGTCTACATTGACGAGCAGGAGAAACCTGCCAGCCAGGTCGTGAGCCAAGAGGACGGCACTTTTGTCGTCGATTTGCCCTATATGGCGACGCAATCCCTGCGCTTTGAGATCAGCCGCGCTCATTTCACAACC
>DAOTXU010000456.1:0-27790 GCA_034435135.1 Anaerolineae bacterium
GCGTCTGAAGTCCCCCTCTCCAGGGTATGGAGTGGGGGACTGCCCGAAGGGCGAGGGGGTGAGGTAAGAGAATACAGAGCTTCTTCTCGAATATGCGTTCAGTGTCCGGTAGCTAGGTCGTTTTGCCGGAAGCACTACAGGATAGCGTGGACAAGCGCAAACGCCCTACTTGCGACCTGGACAGGGGGCTTAAGCTCTCGGTCCTCGCCCACTGATTGCGGCGACTCGACTTCAGATTGAGCAATGATCACCCACTTTCAGGCGCTCTACGCTATTCTGTGGCCCTACCGTCGCGCCAGTTCTTTGTGGAAATGGATCAACGTCTGCACGCCCTTGCGGAACATCGCCAGGGTTATCTTCTCGTTGGGCGAGTGCAGGTTGTCGTCGGGCAGGCCGAATCCCATCAGCACCACCGGCGCGTTGAGCGCCTGCTGAAAGGTCGGGATGATGGGCAGCGTGCCGCCGGCGCGCGTGAAGATCGGCTCCACGCCGAAACTGGCCTTGTACGCCGTCGCCGCGGCTTTCATCGCCGGCGCGTCACAATCCATCACGGCAGCGGGCACACCCTGAAAGCGGGTAAACTCGACCGTGATCGTGTCGGGCGCAATCGACCGCACGTAGTCGCGGAGCAGCCGGTCGATCTCGTCGGGGTCCTGGTCGGGCACGAGGCGGCAACTGATCTTCGCGTTAGCCTTTGCGGGGATAATGGTCTTGCTGCCCTTCCCGGTGAAACCGCCCCACATCCCGTTCACGTCCAGCGTGGGCCGCACGCTGGCGCGCTCGGTCAGGCTGTACCCTGCCTCGCCCCAGGGCTTGGGCGCGCCGGTCTCCTCTCGCCACTTCGCTTCGGTCCAGGCAGCCTTCGCCAGTTCCGCGCGCTCCTGCGCATGGATAGGGTGCACTTTATCGTAAAAGCCGGGCACGGCCACCGATCCGTCAGGATTGTGCAGCGCGGCGACGATGGCGCACAGCGCGTTGGCGGGGTTGTGCACCGTGCCGCCGTAGCCGCCGGAGTGCAGGTCGGCGCGCGGGCCGCGCACCTCGATCTCCATGTAGATCATCCCGCGCGTCCCATAGGTTATCGCGGGCTGCTCAGGGGAAGGGATGCCCGAATCCGAGATCAGGACGGCATCGGCGCTGAGGAGATGAGCGTGCTCACGGACGAAGGCTGGCAGGTTCGGCGAGCCGATCTCCTCCTCGCCTTCCAACAGCAGCTTGACGTTGACCGGCAGCGCGCCCTCGGCGGCAAGCAGTGCGTCGAGCGCCTTAACCTGGGCAAAAAGCTGCCCTTTGTCGTCGGTCGCGCCGCGCGCATACAGGTTGCCGTCGCGCACCGTCGGCTCAAACGGCGGCGTATACCACTCGTCCAGCGGTTCAGGCGGCTGCACATCATAGTGGCCGTAGATCAGCACAGTCGGCGCGCCGGGCGCGCGCAGCCACTCGGCATACACGACCGGATGACCGGCGGTAGGCATGACCTCGGCGCGGCTCATGCCGATGTCGCGCAGGTGCCCGGCGAGCCATTGGGCGGCACGGCGCACGTCAGGCTGATGTTCGGGGAGGGTGCTGACGCTGGGGATGGCGATGAGTGCCTTAAGCTGGGCCAGGTATTCATCGTAGTGAGCTTCGGCGTGTTCAAAAGCGTTCATCGGTTCTCCTGGGATTTGTGAGGTTATGTTTAGCGAAAGGCCCACCGCGAATCAGACGCACCTTCGCGCCGGCCAGGGAGGTTAAGCCCTCTGTCGATAGGCGTTTACGCATGAGCCTAGTCAGGGTGGTCTCCCGTTTGGGTGCTGATACAGATCGGTCCTAGTCAGATTGTACCCGAAAATAGAGGACGATCAGTACTGCGTAAAGGATCATCCCCACCATCGACATCTCCAGGTCGCCGATAATCTGAAACTGGAACTGCCCGGAGAAAAAGAAGAGCCACACCGCGCCCGTCAACAAGATGAGGAACAACAACTCAACCCGGTGCCTGGGCGGGACATGAAACAGGCCGAAGAATTCGCCGGCGATGAACAGCAGTCCGCCCATCGTCTGTAGCGCGCGCAGGCTGTCGAAGGGCAGGTTAAGTGAACGGGTCGCCGGCATATACTCAAGCACGATGAGCAGGCTGTTGCCCACGGTCAGGACGATGCCCGCCCACACCAAGAAGCTGGCGATCATCTGCATCGCTGGCGGGAGCACCGCGCGCCGACGGCGGGCGAGTTTTTCAAAGTGGGTCTGCGCCCACCGGGACCAGTAGGAACCCGGCTCAACCTCCAGCGGCTCTTGCTTCCACGTGCCGCGCCGCGGTGTCACGCTCATCTCGGTCCGCTGCGGCGGCACCGTCGGGTGTGATGGTTGCGATTCGAGCCTGGGCGTCGATTCCTGAAGCTGGCGCGGCATGGGCTTCAGCAGCGGGTCGGGGCCGAGGTCATAGACCGTCGTCAGCACTCCCCCTGGCCGCGACCGATCAGACGCCGCCGGGATGCCCTTCTTCAGGTCTTCGAGCAGCTCAAAGACCGACTGGTACCGCTTGTCAACCGGCTTTTCCAGGCAGCGCACGACCATGTCATACCAGGTCGGGGGCAAGTCCTTGCGGAGCCAACGGAGGGAAACTGGCGGGTCATGCAGGATCGCCTTGACCAGCTCGGCCTTCCCCTGGCCGGGGAACGGCAGACTCCCGGCGAGCATCTGGAAGAAGATCACCCCCAGCGCCCAGATGTCCCCGCGATAATCCTGAGCGGCGGGCACCTCGAACGCCTCCGGCGGCATATAAGCCAGGGTGCCCATCGCCCCACCGCTCAGGGTGATGGTCGAGAAGTTGGTCAGTTTCGCAAGCCCAAAGTCGGCCACCTTCGGCTCGCCGTCCGCCGCGAGCAGGATATTGGAGGGCTTCAAGTCACGGTGGACGACGCCCAGCGCGTGGGCGCTGTCCACCGCTTCGGCGGTTTTCCGCGCAAGCTGCCTGAACAGGTCAACCGGCAGTTGGCCGTAGCTCTCAATCAGGTCCGCGAGCGTCCCGCCGCCCACATATTCCATCACCAGGAACAGCCGATCCTCGGCGGCGAAGGCGTCCACGTAACCGACGATGTTGGGATGGTACAGCTTCCGCAGCGCCGAAATCTCGCGCATGAAGCGCTTGCGATATTGATCGGAGGCGTCGTCTGAGACCAACATTTTGATGGCGACCGGCTCGCCGAACCGCAAGTCGATGGCGCGGTAGACTTCGCCCATCGCGCCGCGTCCGAGCCGCGCCTCAACCCGATAACGCTGTTT
This sequence comes from Anaerolineae bacterium, assembly GCA_034435135.1. GTDB lineage: Bacteria > Chloroflexota > Anaerolineae > Aggregatilineales > JAFGMM01 > JAOSJO01. Next base: position 3,265 of record DAOTXU010000456.1, read on the forward strand.
GAGAGTTTCACCGATCATGCCGTGTAGAAGACCTTTAGGAAAGCACTGAACCGCATAGCCAATAAACAGCGCCATGCGGACCTGAATGTATTATATGCCCACAGCACGGTTTCTATTCTAACAATTTCCTAACACAAAAACACGCAACACGCCAGAAACCCTCCCATCTTCACGTGGCGCAGCGCTTTCGCGTTTCTGTATGTGCGCCAGTCGCCGGAAATGCTATAATGCCCGCTACGTGCATAGGAGAGGGAAGCCATGGTCGATCAGTCCCAGCCCACCAAAGCCGAACACCTCCAAACCCTATACCACATCACGCGGACGATCAACTCAAGCCTGGACCTGGATGTCGTGCTTGAAGAGGTGATCGACCGGGTAATCGAAGTCACCCATGCCGAGCGCGGCTTCCTCCTGCTGCGCAACGACGACGGCACCATGGAATTCCGCGTCGCGCGCGGGCTGAACCAGGAGGACTTGAAGAACCCCGAATTCCAGGTCAGCCAGACTATCCTGCGCGAGGTGGAAAGGACCCGCAAACCGCTCCTGACCAGCAACGCCCAGTACGACGAACGCTTCAAAGCCGGGATGAGCATCGTGGCGATGAAACTGCTCTCCATCCTGTGCGTGCCGATTATGGTCAAGGACAAGCTCATCGGCCTGGTGTACGTGGACAACCGGCTGCAATCGGGCGTATTTAAAGAAGACGACCGCGACCTCCTCGCCGCCTTCGCCAGCCAGGCGGGCGTCGCCATCGAGAATGCGCGGCTGTACCGGGTGGCGGTGGAGAAGGGCCGCATCGAGCGCGAACTCCAGATGGCGCACGAGATTCAACGCGGCCTGCTGCCCGATATGATCCCCGATATGCCCGGCTATGAGCTGGCCGCCGACTGGCGCTCGGCGCGCGAGGTGGCGGGCGACTTCTACGATTTCATCGAACTCGACGATGGCAAACTCGGCGTGGTGATCGCCGACGTTTCAGACAAGGGCGTGCCGGCGGCGCTGTTCATGGCGGTGGCGCGCAGCCTGATCCGGAGCAGCGCGCTGCTGTGCAACTCACCCGAGGAGACGCTGCGCCACACCAACCATCTCCTCTACAACGATACGCAGTCGAACATGTTTGTCACGGCGTACTATGTGGTGTTGGAGCCGGGCGGTCGGGTCGAGTGCGCCAACGCAGGCCATAATCTCCCGGTGCTGTACCATGCCGCGACCAAGACGCACGAGTTCCTGCCGCGCGGCGGGCGCGCGCTGGGCTGGTTTGAGGACGTGCCGGTGAAGTGCCAGACGGTGCAGCTGGAACCTGGCGACGCGCTGGTGCTCTACACCGACGGCGTCAGTGAAGCCGAGAACCTGGACGGCGATTACTTTGGCGTGGAGCGGCTGACCCAGGCCGTGCGCGACGCGCACGGGCAGCCGGCGCAGGCGATGCTGAACCGCATCAACGCGGCAGTTGACGCCTTCGTCGGGGACGCGCCGCCGTTTGACGACCACACCCTGTTGGTAATCCGCTACGTAGGCTGAAGGACACCCAACACAGGCACGAGGAGCAAGGATAAGCAGCTATGAATCACCGCGAACGGGTGATGGCCGCGATCCATCACCAAATACCCGACCGACTCCCGGTTGATCTGGGCGGGATGCGCTCGACCGGGATCATGGCGCTGGCCTACGCGCGCCTGAAAGCGCATCTGGGGGGCACCGACGGCGACATCTACGTGTTCGATACCATGCAACAACTGGCTTACGTCGAAGCGCCGATCCGCGAGCGCTTTGGCTGCGATGTGTTGATCCTCGACGGCGGTCTGGTCGTGGGGTGGCAACCCTACACTCTCCCCGACGGCACGCCGGCGAAGATCAGCGCCGACTTCCGCAGCGAGCCGGACGGCGAAGGCGGCGAGTACGCGCTCGACGCGAGCGGGCGGCGCGTCAACCACCGTCCGGCGTCGAGCTATTACTTCGACCCGATTTACTTCCCGCTCGCCGATGTCGCCAGCGTTGAAGAGCTAGAGGCGTACAACCCTGAACCGCTCAGCGACGAGCACCTGGCCCGGCTTCAGGTGGAGGCCAGGCAGTTACACGAAGAGACCGACTACGCCATCCTGGGGTCCTTTGGCGGCGCGTTTCTCGAAGGGGGGCAGGGGTTGCGCGGCTGGGCAAATTTCATGATGGACCTGGCCGGCGACCGTCGGTTTGCTGAGGCGTTGCTCGACCGGCTGCTGGAGCATTACCTGCGCAACGTCGAGCTATATCTGGACGCGGTCGGCGATTACATTCAGGTCATCCAGATGGGTGGGGACCTGGGCACCCAGGCCGGCCCGCAGATACACCCTGAACTGTACTACGACGTGATCCAGCCCCGGCAGAAGGCGCTGTGGAGCCGTATCCACCAACTGAAGCCGGAGGTGGCGGTCTTTCTGCACAGTTGCGGCAGCATCTACGAGTTCATCCCCGGCATCATCGACGCCGGCTGCGACGTGCTCAACCCGGTGCAGACCAACGCCAAAGGCATGGACCCGGTGCGCCTCAAGCGCGAGTTTGGCGACAGGCTGTGCTTCTGGGGCGGCGGCTGCGACACGCAGAAGGTGCTGCCCTTCGGTACGCCTGAGCAGGTATACGAGGACGTGCGCCGCAACATCGAAATCTTCAAACCCGGCGGCGGTTTCGTCTTCTGCCAGATTCACAACATCCAGGCCGGCGTCCCGCCGGCGAACATCCTCGCCATGTACCAGGCGGTGCACGACCACTGGGCGTATTGACCCGTAGGGACATGGCAACCCCGTCCCCGTCGAGGGGATGCCACGTCCCTGGGCCACCACAGGGTTCGTAAGGGACTACAACGATGAAACTCACAGTCATCGGCGGCGGATCGACGTACACTCCGGAACTGGTCAAGGGGCTGATCGAGCGCGTTGAAACCCTGCCCATCAGCGAACTGGCGCTGATGGACACCGACGCGAAGCGGCTTGAAGTTGTGGGCGGGTTCGCCGGGCGCATGGTCGAGGCAGCGGGCGCGCCGTTCCTGGTGACGCTTCACGCCGACCGGCGCACCGCGATAGAAGAGGCGGCGTTCGTCGTGACGCAATTCCGCATCGGGCAGATGCCGGCGCGCCGCGAGGACGAATACCTGGGCAGGCGGCATAGCCTGGTCGGGCAGGAGACCACCGGCGTGGGCGGTTTTGCGAAGGCGCTGCGCACGATCCCGGTGATGCTCGACATCGCGCGCGAGGTCGCCGCGCTTGCGCCGGGCGCGACGTTGGTGAACTTCACCAACCCTTCCGGCCTGGTGACGGAGGCGCTCTTCCAGCACGCGCCGGAGGTGCGCGCCATCGGCCTGTGCAATGCGCCCATCGGCTATATCATGCACATCGCCCACCTGGCCGGCGCGAAGCCGTCCGATGTGCAGATCGACCTGCTGGGGTTGAATCACCTGCATTGGGTGCGCGGCGCGACAGTCGGCGGCGAGGATGTGTGGCCGGCGATGCTCAAGGCCTACCGCGACGAGTTGGCAGCCGAGGGCGAGGACCCCTGGTTGCGCCCGGAATACCTGGATGTGTACAAGATGATCCCCAGCGGCTATCTGCGCTACTTCTACCACACGGCGCGCGTGGTCGAAAAACAGGCGAAGGCGGCGCGCTCGCGCGCCGAAGAGGTCATGGAGGTTGAGAGGGTCCTGCTCGCGCAGTATGCTGACCCGACTCTCACCGCCCCTCCCGCTGAACTGATGAAGCGCGGCGGGGCGTACTACTCGACGGCGGCGGCGGCGCTGATGGAGGCGATCCACAACGACAAGGGCGAGGTTCATGTGGTCAACGTGCGGCACAACGGCGCAGTGAGCGGTTGGCCGGCGGACTGGGTGCTCGAACTGCCCTGCCGCGTCGATCAGGACGGCGCGCACCCGCTCCCGGCGGAGCCGTTGCCGCCGCAGTGCGCGGGGTTGCTGCACCAGGTCAAGAGCTACGAACTGCTCACGGTCGAGGCGGCGGTGACTGGCGACCGCGACAAGGCGATCATGGCGCTGCTGGCGAACCCGCTCGGCCCGGACCTGGATCACGTGGAAGAAGTGCTGGACGACCTGCTGCGCGTGCACGCGCCGTACCTGCCGCAGTTCAGCCGATCAGCGTGAAACGGCAAAACATGCGGTTGGAACGAACCGATGTCTGGATTCGTGATGGCTGTGATGAAATTCTGCTCGTGGTTCTGAGGAGGGTAAGACCGTGAGAACCTTCGCCCCAGGAACCGTTGTCCGCGTCTTGCAAGAGGACTGGGCGCCCTTCCACAACATCCGCAACACCGTACCCCGTTTCACGGCGCAGACCGGCGTCAGAGTCGAGGTGACGCTCAGCAGCATCCCGGAGCTTTGGGAGTTGATGGAGCGCAGCTTCACCGAGGACGCGCCGCCGTTTGATCTTGTCGGCGTGGACGAGATCATGATGATGCAGCACGTGCGTTTGGGCCGCGTCGAGCCGCTCGATGATGCCATCGCCGCCGACGGCTACGCCCTCGACGACTTTGAACCCGCCGCGCTGGCGGCAGCCACCTACAAGGGCAGGCTTTACGGCATCCCCTACGCCGATGTGTCCAATGTACTCATCTACCGCGCGGACCTGTTCACGCGCTATGGCCTCCCCGTCCCCCAGACGATGGATGAGCTAACCCAGACTGCGCTCGCCGTGCAGGAGGCGGTGCGCGCCGACGGGACGAAGGATTTCTACGGCATCACGCTGCGCGGCGCGCCGAGCTGTGGGCTGAACTTCTGGCACATCGGCTCAACCTGGATGCCGGCCTGGGGCGCGCAGTGGTACGACGCGAACGGCCATCCGACCATCGACAGGCCGGAGCACATCGCCGCGTTGGAGCATTACGTCAATCTGCTTCAGGCCGCCGGCCCGCCCGAAACGCCGACGATGGGCTTCGTCGAGTGCATGGAGTGCTACGCCAGCGGCAGGGCGGCGATGGTGATCGAGCCTGCGAACGAGGCTTCTATCGTCTACAACCGGGGCGGCGTTGTGGCCGAGGGCACGCTGACGACGCTCGTCCCCGCCGGCCCACGCGGTACGCGGCACGCCGGCCTCTACTGCCCGCCCTATGCGATCCCTGCCCGCTCGCGGGTGAAAGAGGCGGCGTGGGAACTGGCGAAGTTCCTCTGCGCCCCGGAGCAGTTGCTTGACGACGCGCTGAAGAGCGGCTTTGTCGAAGTAGCGCGTAAGTCGGTGCTGAACGATCCCCGCTTTGCCGAGCGCTTCCCCACCAACCTGGTGGAGACGACCCGCGCGACGCGCCCGATTGCGCGCCCTGAACGGCCCACGCCGCGCCAGGGAATGCGTGTGGGCGACATCATCGGCGAGGAGAGCACCCGCGCCCTGGCCGGCGAGCAGACTCCCCGCGAGGCGCTGCGCCGCGCTCAGGAGCGGGTGGCGGCGTTAGGATCGCCGGATTGAAGCTCGCCGTTGCCGCTTCTCAGGTGCACGGCTGCCTGTCCCTATTAAACGCTGTGCACCTGCACGCTGGCGTGACAAGGGCGTGAGGAGAGGAAACAGTGCCAGTTTTCTTAGGGGTGGACGCCGGCGCCACAAAAACCCATGCCCTGCTCGCCGATGAGCGCGGCCAGGCGCTCGCGCTGGGCCGCGCCGGCTGCGGCAACTGGGAGGCGGTCGCGCTCGATGGCGCTTACGAGGCGCTTAACTGCGCAATTCAAGAGGCGGTCGCCTGCGCGGGGATCACCATTGCCGAAATTGCCGCCTCGGCGTTCGGGCTGGCGGGCCTGGACTGGCTCAGCGACGAGCCGCCGCTCCGGGAAATGGTTAAGCGGTTGGGGTTGCCGGGGCCGAAGGTGCTCGTCAACGACGGCTTTATCGCGCTGCGGGCAGGTTCAAGCCAGCCGTGGGGTGTGGCGGTGATCGTGGGCACCGGCTCGGCCAAGTCAGGCCGCAACCGGGCCGGCCAGACGTACCGCACCCTGGGACTGGGCGGCTCCACCGGCGCGGACTGGGGCGACTGGGGCGGCGGCGAGGACATCACGGAGGCGGCGATTGCGGCGGCGGCGCAGGAATACATCGGCATGGGGCCGCCTACCGTCCTGAGTGCGCGCCTGGCGGCGCACGCCGGCGTCCCCGACGTGGCAACCATGTTGCGCGACATGACGCGCAGCAACCTGCGCCTGCGCAACGCCACGCGGCTGGTCTTCGAGGCGGCACAGGAGGGCGACCCGGTGGCACAGGACATCCTGGCGCAGTCGGCGCGCGCGATGGCGCGCGGCGCGAATCTGGTCATCCGCAAGCTGGGCATGGAGGGCGAGGAATTCGACCTGGTGCTGGGCGGGAGCGTGTGCAGGGGCGGTAAAGGCTCGATCTGGATGGACACCCTGATCGCCGAGGTGCAGGCGGTCGCGCCGCGCGCCCGGCCCGTGCACCTTGAGGCATCCCCGGCGACCGGCGGCGTGCTCATGGCAATGGAAGCGGCGGGTTTGCAACCAGGGCCGGAGGTGCACGCACGTCTGCTGGAGACGACCCGCGCGCTCGAAGGCTGCTGATGATTAGAACCCCTCTGTTCCGGCGCAGTCCGCCGGGCAACTGAGCGGGTCCTCGAACTCTTCTTCACAGACGGCGTCGCCGCACGCCCATCCTTCTCCCTGGCAGTCGAGCGCGCAATCGGCGGCGGGGTCCTGGCAGATGCCGTCGCCGCAGACGAAAGCCGGCGCGGTGGGCGTGGGGCTTGGTCCCGGCGTGGGTGTGGTCGGCAGCACGCTGAGCAAGCCCGCGCGGAGCGAGGCGTACCATACGCCGCCCTGAAAGGCGTAAACGATGTGCGCGCCGCCGGCGCGGTCGATGACCACCTGGTGCGCCGGGCTTGGGCCGTCCACGACCGCATTGAGCCACTGCGTCCCGTCGTCGCGGACGTGGCGCAGGCTGGTGGGGCTGTTGTACGTCAGTTGCGCCCGGCCATCCGCGCCCAGCGTCAGCGAGAGCGGCACGCGGCCATCCGCAAGCGGGCGCGCAGCACCAATCTGCGTGAAATGCCACTCGTCATCCACAAAAGCGCCCTCCACCACGCGCCCACCTTCCAGGTCGTGGAAGAGCAAATACCGCGCGCCGTTCGGGCTGAGCGCCAGGGCCGTATCGCAGCCGACACGGCGCTCGTAAGGCACCGCGATAGCGAACCAATCTGCGCCGGTATAGCGGTTGTAGCGGAGCGCCTCGGTCTCGGCGTCGATGTATACCACGTGCGGCAGCCCGCCCGCGTCCAGCGCTAGCGCGGGGCAATAGCCCACGTCCCCTACCGGATCGACCGTCTCCGGGGCCCAACCGAACTCGGTGCGCCGCGCCACGCGGAGGTCCGAAGCGCGCGCGTCGAAATAAGCAATCACCGGCTGACCGGCGGGGTCAATCACCAGCGCGGGCCAGCGCCCGGCGCCCGGTCCGTCAATCGACTCGACCGCCCAGGCATTGGTCTCGGCCTCCAGAGAAGCCAGGGATAGCCTCACCTGCGCGTCGCTGGCGACCCCGGTGGCGTAGGCGATATACGGGCGGCCCTCCGCGTCGAGCGCGAGCGCGGCGTAACCCAGATCGCCGGCGTCCACCGTAGCGATGGCCCATCCTGCCTCCTCCTGGACAGCGTAGCGCAGTTCCGCGCCGCCGTCGCCGCTCACCACATACGCCACATGCGCCCGGCCTTGCGAGTCGAGCGCGCCGCTGACCGCGCTCGCGTTCATACCTTCCTCAACCGGGACCACGTCCCACAGCAGGGTCACGTTGGCTACGGGCCGGATCGCAGGCGTGGGCGAAGGGAGAGGCGTGGGCGGGGCGGGGCGCGTCGGCGTGGGCGGCGGGCCGCTCCCCGGCGCGGGGAGTGTGGGCGCGAAGGCCAGGTACGGCACCGGTATCGCCAGGTCGGTGAGGAAGGGCTGACTGGAGCGGAACTCGCCGAGCACGACCGCGGGCCGGAACGTGTAGACGCCGACCGTCAGCGCCGCCAGCAATGCGGCGGCGAGGAGGAGGCCAGTCGGCGCGCGCCTCACGCGCCGCAACCCCACGAACAGGCCGGCGATCACGCCCAGCGCCGCGCCCACACCCATCATCGCCGCGAGCGCGACCCCGGTCGACTCGACCGCGCGGGCGATGGTGGTGGCCTGGTAGTGGAGCAGCCGGAGCGCGAACCCGACCGCCAGCGCGCCCAGCGCGATTGGGATCAGGGTGGCTACGCCGATAAGCGCCGAGAGCGCAATGGCAGCGGCGGCGTCGCGGGTCTTGATGGAGCCGAAGCTCACGACGGCGGCGATGACCGCCAGTACGATGTACACCGGCAGCCAGGGTACATTGGGGAGGAGATCGTTCAGCAGCAAGGCTGCGCCCGACGCGAGGAACATCCCCAGCGCGCCGGTCAGCGCCCAGACGACCATCGCGCGCAGCAGCGCCGCCCACTCGGTGGAGACGCGCAGGGTTACGTCCGTCTCGACCGTCTCGAACAGCGTGGTGACGATCAACGTGGTGCGGTGGTGCGCCCCGGCGGGCATGTCGCGGGTGTTGGCGGTGAGGGTGATCTCAGTGCGCGGGCCGGTGAACTCGCGCGGCGAGCACGTCAGCCAGAACACGCCCGGCGGCAGGCGCAGCCGCCCGGAGAGGTAGCCCCGGTCGCGCTTGTTGGTGATGACCAGCTTCACCTGGGTGATGTTGTCGCGCGGCGCGACGCCGAAGTCGATCCGCTTCGGCGATAGCTCCGGGCCAGCGGGAGGGATGTCGGCCTTGGCGGCGTCGGCGATCACGTTGACGAACAACTCCAGCCCCAGCGGGCGGTCGTCGGGGTAAGCCTTCACGATGTCGCGGGCCTGGTCGGCGAGGACGCCGCGCCCCAGCGCGCCGAGCCAGTTGGCGAAGTCGCCCTCGTAGAGATGCCGCAGGCTGGCCTCCCAGTTGCGGTCGATCAGGTACGCCAGGTCCTTGAGCGTGGCGGCCTGGTCGGCGCTGTCGGCGAAGCGGAAGATGGGCGCATGCAACCCGCTCGCGGCGGCTTTGGCCCCACAGTACGCGCAGTAGGCCGCGTCGTCGGGGATGACCTTCTCACACTCCGCGCAGCGCATGGTCTAGCTCACCTGCACGCCACAGGTCGGGCAGAAGCGCGCGTTGACGGGCATCTCGTGGTCGCACGAATCGCAGCGGCGCGTCGACTGCATCAGGGGCCGGCTGCACACCTGGCAGTAAATCTCGGTGCGCCGGTTGGGCGCGCCGCAGACGCGGCAGGGCGTCGTATCGGTCACCTGCTGGCGGCGCAGGTCGGCGATGATGTCCCCGGCGCTGGCGTAGCGGTCATAAGGGGCGTCGCTGAGGTTGATGGCGATCAGGTGGCTGAGCCAGGACGGGATGCGCTCGTTGATGCGATGCAGCGCCTCCACGTCAGGCGAGGCGGACAGCGGCGGCTGGTTGACGAGAAGCACGGCCAGCGTCGCCGCCAGGCTGTACAGGTCAGAGCGCGGTTCAGGCCGGCCCTTCACATACTCCGGCGCGGCGAAGCCGTCCTCCTCGACGGTCGGCGGCAGGCCGTCGGTGCGGGTTCGCCGGATAAAACCAAGGTCGCCCACGCGCACGACCGGCCCGTCTACGTAGAGCGTCCCCGGCTGAAGGTCGCCCAGCACCAATGGCGGCTCGTGTCCGTGCAGGCGCGCCAGCAACTCGCCGAGCCGGATGCCCCAGTCGATCACGACATCCGGCGGGAAGGGGCGGTTGCGCTTCTCCAGCGCGGCCTGAAGCGTCTCGGCAGGCGGAGCGACCGTGACGTAAAAGAGGTGGTCCTCGCCGCGCTCGGTGAGTTCCTGGTACAGGCGCGGCACGGTGGGCAGGTCTTGCAGCGCGGCCAGCAAGGTCACCTCGCGGGTGAATTGTTCGCGGTAGTAAGCCTGGGCCGCTTCGGTCCAGCCCCGATTGCGGCGCAACTCGGTGAGGACCAGCGCGGCAGGCGCTTCCGGTTCGACGACAGCGCCCGGCTCGCCAGGAGCCACTTCAATGTCGCTCACCCAATAATGACGCCCGATCCCCTGCACGCCGATCTGTCCGCGGATGAGGTAGCGCCCCGCAAAGAATTCGCCGTCGGGCAGGGGCAACAACTCGGCGCAATGGATGCAAAAACGTGCCGACGCCGCGTTGGGAGTATGACAGTGGGTGCAGTTTACCGAAGGTTCAAAGGGACTGTCGGTGCTCACACGCAGGGCCGCTAATCGACCAGGTCAACCTTGAGCCAAGTGCGCCCCAGGCGGAACAGAGAGCCTGACGGTATTTCTGTCGGCTCGACGATGCGTGTGCCATCTTCCAGGTAAGTGCCGTTCCGGCTGCTCAGGTCGCGGAGGCGCACTCTATCGCCGACCAGTTCCAGTTGTGCATGGCGGCGCGAGATGCGCGAATCGTAGAGCACCACCACCGCGTTGCGCTCCTCGCGCCCGATGGAGACCACCGTACTGGAGGGTACAACCTCCCGCCCGTCTTCGGCGCCGCTCATAAACGTGAGTAGCATCTGCTTCGCCACCGGTCGTGCCTCTCAATTCATTCCGGCCACGCGCTGTCCCTCCGCGGCTTTGGCGCGGGCATCGGGGGGTCGCCGGAGGGCGCTTCGGTCTCTAGCGTGGTGCGCACCGGGTTTCGCCCTTCAATCAGCGCCAACATCTCTTCACAGACCGCGCCGCTGCGGATCATGGTGCGGACCGGGAAGCTTTGCCCCTCCCGCAGCATGGCGGCAAGCAGATCGCGCTCGGTGGGGAGGTCATGTCCCCGGCGGCGGGCCAGCTCGACCGCCGCACCGATGATGCGCAGCAGGCGCGGGGTGGGGCGAGGCCCGCTTTGAAAGAGCACGCCGTCCCCGTGGCCGACGGAATCGCTGAGGTACTGGATCATCTCCTCAACGGAGAGCCGCTGCTGTCTGAGGGCAGAAGCGAGCAGTCCGTGCGGGTCGCGCGCCATCGAAATGAACAAATGCTCGACGCCGAGGTAGCCATGGTTGAGGCGGTTGGCCTCGGCGACGAGGGGGAGATAGAAGCGGCCCAACAAGTCGGGCACATCGGTGACGGAGAGGGTCGAAATCTCGCCCAGTTCGGCGGGCGACATCGGCGTGGTGGGATGCCGGATTTTATCGGTCCGCCCCCCGATCGCCGCGTAGGTGGCGGTGGGACTCGCCCCGGCAGCCTCATACAGCGCGGCGATCATCTCCCCGGCGCTGCTGTAGCGATGCGCCGGGTCTTTGGCGAGGCCTTTCTTGATGACCGGAGCCAGCGCAGTGTTGCCAGGCAAGTCTGGGATCGGGCCTTCGATGTGCAGGAGCACGGTGGCAATGGGGCTGTCGCCCTTGAACGGGACATGCCCGGCAAGCGCCTCGAAGAGCATCACCGCCAGGGAGTACACATCGGTGCGGGGATCGACCGGCAGGCCGCTGCACTGCTCAGGCGATATGTAGTCGGGCGTGCCGACCATCATCCCGGTGCCGGTGATACTGGCGCTGTCGCCCTCAATCAGTTTCGCCAGCCCAAAGTCGCCCAAAAGCGCGTTGCCGTCGTTGTCGATGAGCACGTTGCTGGGCTTAACGTCGCGGTGGATGACGCCCCGGCTGTGGGCGTGGTCGAGCGCGCTGGCGATCTGCCCGCCCAGGCGGAGGACCTCGTCGGTCTCTAGGCAGTGATTTTCTGCCTGGCGCAGCCGGTCCGCGAGCGTGCCGGTGTCGATGAAAGGGACAACCAAATATGGAACGCCCTCAAACTCGCCGTAGTCGTAGATCGGCAAGACGTGGATATGGCGCAACGCGCCAGTGGCCCTGGCCTCGCGCTTGAAGCGCTCCAGGAAGTCGCGCTTGCGGGTGAACTCGCCGAGCAGGACTTTGACCGCAACGACGCGGTCGATATTGGCCTGGTGCGCGCGGTAGACAACCGCCATCGACCCGCTGCCGACTCGCTCCAGTATTTGGTATTGACCGATGGTCTGGCCGACTAAATCTTTCACGCGCCAACCCACTTGTGACCATCCGTTTAGGCCATTTTATCACCACTATAGGAGTTTGAACAACGACAACCTTGGGGTCTTTCTCTCGCTTGGCAGTGATCGGCCCCCGGCAACCTCTCTATTCTTTCCGGTTCGTATGTGGTGCGGGCCAACCTCACCCCTCGCGTTTCCCGGCTTGCGCCGGGCAGGCAGCGCAGTTCCCCCTCTGTAAATGGGGAGGGGACTTCCAGACCTCGGCTCCCCCGCCCCGTTTACGGAGATGGGGCGAGGGGGCGAGGTAAAATGAGAAATGGAAAGCCCTATAACCTCTCTGACAATATCGACCATATCGGTTACAATCACGCTGCTTGCGCTATCGCACAGACGGGAGCAAACGATGAGCGAGGAATACCGGCCACGCGGCTTGTACTTTGAAGACTTCCAGGTGGGTCAGAAGATCGTGACCAGGGGACGCACCGTCACCGAGGCCGACATTGTGCGCTTCGCGGGTATCTCTGGGGACTTCAACCCCATGCACACCGACGCCGAGTACGGCAAGGGGCATATGTTCGGGCAGCGCGTGGCGCACGGCCTGCTGGTGCTCTCCATCGCCAGCGGGCTGGCCTACCAGCTTGGCATCATCGACGGCACCGTGCTGGCCTTCCGCGAGATCGACGAGTGGAAGTTCTCCACGCCCACGTTTATCGGCGACACGGTGCGCGTAGAACTGGAAGTGACCGAACTCAAGCCGGCGGAGCGGCTCGGCGGCGGCATCGTCTCGCTGAAGGCGCGCGTGCTCAACCAGAAGAACGAGGTGTGCCAGCGCGGCACGTGGCGGATGCTCATCGCCAGCCGGCCAGCAGGCGCGTAGCGCCCGGCGCAGACATCCAAGCGCCGACAGCAGCTTAATCCCCCGCTTGGTCAGAACTCGCTCGCTTGTCGGTTGAGTGAAGCGCAAACCCCACGGTTGGGCCGTGGGGTTTGTGTCTATTTTACCTTAGGGGACAGAACAACCCGCTACGCGGCGCGCGTGGCCGCCGCCGCGCTACTCCTCCGATACCGTGTTCATGTCCAGCATCTTGCGCACCTTGGCGACCAGGTCGTGATGCAAAATCGGCTTGGGCAGGTAGTCGGTCGCGCCGGCGTCCATGCCGCGCATCACACTCTCCGCGTCGCCGCGCGCCGAGAGGATGAGCACCGGCGTGCTCTGGGTCGCGGGCCGGCCTCGGATGTTCCGGCATAGCTCAATCCCGTCCATGCCGGGCATCATCACGTCGAGGATAATCAAGTCCGGCGTCTCCTGCTCCAAGACCCCCAACGCGGCGTCCGCGTTCTTGGCCTTGAGCACCTCAAAGCCGCCGCGCTCCAGCATAATCCCGATCAGGGTTAGAGCGCCAATTTCATCATCGACAACAAGAATACGTTTCATGACGGGCGGTCCCCCTTCCCGCATCAACGATGCTGGTAAATGCTTTTTGTAAGTTTATCATGGATCACGTAGGACGCAACTGCCCATCGCAGTAACCAAACTGCAACAACTGTTCAGGTTCGCCAGGGGTCTTGGCAAAACCGGCGGGTTGGTGCATAGTATAGGTGTTCTCGGCATCAATGCGGTCAAATGCAACGGGGATGGACGTGGACAAGGCGACCATCTCACGCCTGCGAGCGACGCGCGACGTCGCCGGCCTCGTGGAAGCGCTGTCCGGCGAAGACCCGGAGCTGCGCGCGCAAGCCGCCTTTGCATTGGGCGTGGTCGGCGACCCGCACGCGATCCCGGCGTTGGAACACGCGCTGCTCCAGGAAGACGACGAGGATACGCACGCGCATATCCACGCCGCGCTCGCACACCTGCGCCAGTACGCCGGCAGGCCGGACAAGGACGCCAGCGACAACCTCAACCAGTTGATTGACAAGCTGCAAAGCAGCGACGTGAACGAGGCCATCAGTGTGGCGCACGCGCTGGGCCGACTGCACGACAAGGCTGCCGTCGTGCCGCTGTTCATCCTCTTCCGCAACGCCAGGGCCGACCACCGCCTGCGCCTGGCCGCCGCCGAAGCGCTGACCGCGCTCGACAGCGCGCCCGCCATCGTCACCCTGCTCGGCGCGCTGCGCAGCCCCGACTGGCAGGTGCGTCGCAACGCCGCCGCCATGCTCGGCATGGTCAAGGCCGACTGGGCGGTGATCCCCCTCGCCGCCGCGCTCGACGACCCTGTGGAAATGGTGCGCCGCACCGCCGAGGCCGCACTGGAGCGCATCAACACGCCGGAGGCGCTGGCCGAACTCCAGGCGCACCGCGAGGCGTTCAGGGGATAGGACGAGAAACACCTGAAACTGGGTGCATTCGGAATTGGGGGCGAGTTTCTTCTTTCAGGTCCCCCGGCTGAAGCCGGCTGGAATTGATGGTTTCCCGATTAGCCGCCGACTTCAGTCGGCGGGTTAGTCATAGAACTGATTCAAACTTTTGCCAACAGCTGGCCGTGCTAAGCGTTTCTCCACCTCACCCCCGTCTCGCCTGCGGCTCGACACCCCCTCTCCGCAAGCGGAGAGGGGGACGCAAAAGCTTGAATCACTTCATACAAAAACCCAACAACCCACTGCTTTTTCCCCCAATCCCGAATGCACCCCACAAACCTGCCAACTGAGAATATTGATTAAATCCGACAGTAGGGGCACGGCGTGCTGTGCCCCTACTCGCGAGAGCTACAGCTCATCCAGCAATCGGCTCCAGCCAGACCACCATCGCCGCCGTGTCGGTCTCCACATGATAGACCGCGCCGGGTGGGATCGTCAGCACGTCGCCGCGCTGGACCGGCACGGCCAAGCCGTCGTCGGTAAACACGGCGGCCACGCCGCGCATTACTAACATCGGCACGCCGCCCGCCGGCGCCGCCCGCGTCGGCCCAACGCCGTCGCAACGCATCAACCACAGGTTCCACCCGACGAACGTCGCCGCCTTCAGCGGCGTGTAGGGCGCGCCGAGGCCCATGTACAGCGCGCCCAGGTTGATCTTCTCCAGCGGCGGGTCCTGCGGCGTGGCGAACAGCCGCCACTGGCCGTTCTTGCGCGTCATGTCGGTCGCCGGGCGCAGGAGCACCACGGTGGCCGGAAAAAAAGCGCTCGACTGGTGCGCCGTTCCCTTGGGCACCACCAGGAACTCCTCGGCGCGAAGCGCCACATCGCCGCGTTCCGTGCTCAACAGGATGGCCCCGTCGTACACCAGGAACAGTTCATCCTCGTTCAGGTGTCGGTGCATGGCGATGGTCCCCTCGCAGATGAACATGTCCACCGCCAGTTCGCCGACCTGCCCCACGCGGTAAGTGACCCAGGGCATGTCCAGGACCTTCGCCAGATCGTCCAGGTTCTCCTTACGGAACGCGCCGCTTGCCTGTTCCCCCATCAATCGCCCGACGCTCCCGGGTTCCTTGACTCCGCCGGGTTGGTCGTCTGCAACCCGTTGGTGAAGACCGAGATCAGGTCGATGGGCACGGGGAAGATGATGGTCGAGTTCTTCTCTACGGCGATCTCAGTGAGGGTTTGCAGGTAGCGCAATTGCAACGCCGACGGCTCCTGCGCGATGGTTGCGGCGGCCTCGCGCAACTGCTGCGCGGCCTGAAACTCGCCCTCGGCGTGGATGATCTTGGCGCGCTTCTCGCGCTCGGCCTCGGCCTGGCGCGCCATCGCGCGTTGCATCTGCGGCGGCAGTTCCACGTCCTTGATCTCGACGATGCTCACCTTCACGCCCCAGGGTTCGGTCTGCTCGTCGATGATGTGCTGCAAGTCCTCGTTGACGCGCTCGCGGTGCGCAAGCAGGTCGTCCAGCTCCACCTGCCCGATCACGCTGCGCAGGCTGGTCTGGGCGATCTGGAAGGTGGCGTTGATGAAGTTGTTCACCTGTACGACCGCCTTCAGGGGGTCAACCACCCGGAAGTAGGCTACCGCGTTCACGCCGATGGTCACGTTGTCGTTGGTGATGCAGTCCTGGCGCGGGATGTCGAGCGTGACCACGCGCAGATCGACCTTCACCATCTGGTCGATGCCAAAGGGGAAGATGAAGAACCAGCCCGGCCCTTTGGCCCCGCCTTTAATCAACCGCCCCAGGCGGAAGATGACCGCGCGCTCGTACTCCTTCACGATGCGAAAGGACGAGATCAGGATGGTCAACACCACCAACAACGTGAAGCCGACTAGGAACGTTACGGATTCCATTCTTTTCCTCCTCAGCAGTGCCAAACGTGCGCTCCACCCATTATAGATGATGGTTCGTGCACAGCACAGCCGGGCAGCTTCGCAAGATAACGTAACCCAGCGCAAATGTCGTATCTGGAAACAGGGCAAGGGGCTTAAGCCCCCTGTCCCGACAGCACAGCCAGGGAATAGAAACAAACAGAGGCGCGCCGTGCCCCTGCAAGCACGCCGCGCCCCTTCTCCGCACACGGTGATGGCTTCGACTTTAACGCTTCGCCTGGATATAGCGCTCGGTGACTTCGCCCCAGTTGACCACGTGCCACCACGCAGCAATGTAGTCGGCGCGGCGGTTCTGGTACTTGAGGTAGTAAGCGTGCTCCCACACGTCCAGGCCGAGAATGGGCGTGTCGCCGTCCATGAGGGGGCTGTCCTGGTTGGCAGTCGAGTAGACTTTCAACTCGCCAGCGGGCGAGACGACCAGCCAAGCCCACCCGCTGCCAAAGCGGCCGGCGGCGGCCTTCGAGAAGGTGTCTTTAAAAGCGTCGAAGGAGCCGAACGCGGCGTCGAGCGCGGGCGATAGCGCCCCGCCGGGACCCAGGGCGCGCGTCGGCCCCATAATCTGCCAGAACAGGCTGTGATTGGCGTGTCCGCCGCCATGATTGCGCACCACCGTGCGGATGTCCTCAGGCACGGTGTTGAGGTTGCGCAGGAGTTCTTCCAGGGGCTTGGCTTGCAGGTCGGCGTATTTCTCCAGCGCTTTGTTCAGGTTGTCGATGTAAGCCTGATGATGCTTGGTGTGGTGAATCTCCATCGTCCGCGCGTCGATGTGAGGCTCCAGCGCGTCGTAAGCGTAAGGCAGGGCAGGAAGCGTGTGTACCATGAGTCGTATTCCTCCTAAAAGCGTGAAGCAGTTACCCGCGAAAAGCTCGCCACAGGCAGGGTGGCGCGTCGATGCTGTACAGGATTTTTTGACAATTGGGATTATAACTATCCACTATGGCCCTGTCAAAGGCCCGGAGCCTGCGCCCGGTGTTTCTAATGCATCTCTTACGCGACCCCACACGAGGGACACGGAGCAATGAGGCAAACTCAGCGGTGGCGACTTGTCTTGTTACAACTCTGGCAGCAGGCCGACCGAGTCGCGCAGAATGCGCGTCAGGTTGTCAAGCCCCTCCTGCAACGTGTCGCCGAGATACACCCCCGGCGTTTGCTCGCGCCATCCAGGGCTGACCGTGAAGATATACCCGCCATACCCAACGACGGGCCGGCCAGTCTCGGCGGCCTTGGGCAGCCACCTCGGCCATTCGCGCAGCGCCCGCGCCGCCTCCTCGGTCATCGCCACGAGGACGACCGCCGGCGGGTTAATCTCTTTCACGAAAGCCCCCAGGTCGGGCAGGGGCAACGACTGGCCCAGGTAGGCCACCGGCCAACCCTGTCGTCGGAGCAACGTTCCCAGAATAAGCAGGCTCCCTTCATGCAATTCGCCAGGCGCGCACGCCAGGACGGTCGGCGTGACCGGGTGCGGGGGCGGGCCGGTGAGCATCCACATCAGCACCCGATGGCGCACGTAGTTCGTCGCCAGGTGTTCGGTGGCGATGCTGATGCGCTCGTCCAGATAGGCTTCGCCGATTTCCTCTAGCGCGGGCACGAGGACGTGGAAAACCAGGTCCTCGACCGGGAACAGCGCCAGCGCCTCGCCGAGCACTTGGTCAGCCCGGGTCAGGTCGTGGGCCAACATCGCCTTAACGAGGCGTTCGTGGAAGGCGACCAGCGAAGCGACCGTCTCACGCGGCGGGGTTGCAGGCGGCATCAGCGGCGAGGTTTCGAGGAGACGGCCTTCTACCTCGGCGTGATGCAGCGCGCGGATGGCCTGCCCGGTCTGCATCCCTTCGTCAATACGCGCCTTGACCCACCGGAGGCGCATCACCTCCTTCTCAGAGTAAAGGCGGTGCCCGCCGGGCGTGCGGGCGGTGGCAGGGAAGGCGTACCGGCGCTCCCAGACGCGCAGCGTGCCGACGGGGATTCCAGTCATGCGTGCGACCACGCCGATATTATAAAGGGGGTCTTCACTCGCCATGATCGTCGCTGCCAGAGGCGTTAAGCTCAGTTCATTGTAAACCGCGATGTTCAGCTTGATGCGGGAAAGTGTAACACCTTCGGCCTCGCACGTCAAGTATAAATGGACAAAATACATGCAACAATTGTACATCATGCGATGCACAGACGTGCTATAATTCGCGCAACATCGATCGGCAGCGCCACTACCGGAACGGCATCGCCATGAGCGCGGGGTATTCTCAAAAATCGCTGGCGCAGAAGCTCGGCGTCAAGAGCGGCGCGGAGATCGTCGCCGTTAACCCCCCGGCGCGCTACGCCGAGATGCTGGGCGCGCTGCCGCCAGGTGTCGTCATCACGGACCGGCTCAGAGGCGGCACCACTTTCATCCATTGCTTCGTCACGCGCCGGGCCGCGCTCGAAAGCCTGTTCCCGGCGCTGAAGCAAAAGCTCGCGCCGGACGGGATGCTGTGGGTATCATGGCCTAAGCGCGCGTCCGGCGTGGAGACTGCACTGAACGAGAACGCGGTGCGCGAGATCGGCCTGCAAAACAGCCTGGTCGATGTGAAGGTGATCGCGGTCGATGAAACCTGGTCAGGGCTGAAGTTCGTGTTTCGGTTGAAAGACAGGCGCGAGGGACCGCAGGCTTAAGCCCGCTGTCCCCGGCGCATACCAAAAGAGGGCGGTGCGATGCGAGTCATCATCACAGGCGGGACAGGGTTAATCGGGCGCGCGCTGGCGGCGGACTTTATCCAGGACGGCCACGAAGTGGTCGCGCTGAGCCGGGACCCCGCCAGGGCCACACGCTTACCGGCGGGGGTGCGCGTCGCAGGCTGGGACGGGCGCACCGCCGCCGGGTGGGGGAACTTCGCTGACGGTGCGGACGCGATCATCAACCTGGCTGGCGAGCGCGTCGCCGGGCCGAATCCCTTCGCGCACCGCTGGACCGCCGAGCGTAAGCGCCGCATCTGCGAGAGCCGGCGCAACGCCGGCCTGGCGGTGACGGCGGCGGTCGAGGTCGCGGCGCACAAGCCCGGCGTCGTAGTGCAGGTCTCCGGCTCGGATTATTACGCGCCGACGGGCTTCGTCGCCACCGAGAGCACCCCGCCGGGCGATGGCTTCCTCTCGCACATTTGCGCTGACTGCTGGGAGCCGCCCACCGCGCCCGTCGAGGCGCTGGGCGTGCGCCGCGTGATCGTGCGCATGGGTCCCGTGCTCGACGCAAAAGACGGCGCGCTGCCGCCGATGCTGCTTCAATCCAGGCTCTTTGTCGGCGGGCCGCTGGGGAGCGGCAAGCAGTGGTTCCCCTGGGTGCATCTGGCCGATGTCGTGGCGGCGTTTCGCTTCCTGATCGACACGCCCGAAGCGCGCGGCCCGTTCAACCTGAACGCGCCGAACCCGGTCAGGAACGCGCAACTGATGCAGACCATCGGGCGCGTATTGGGCCGACCCTCGTCCATGCGTGTGCCGGCGTTTGCGATGCGCCTGCTCTTCGGCGAGATGGCGGATACCTTGCTGCAAGGCCCGCGTCCGATGCCGGCGCGCCTGCAAGAGATCGGCTTCGCGTTCCGGTTCCCCGAACTGGAGCCGGCGTTGCGTGACCTGTTGGGTAAACCGTCAGGAAACAGCTCCTGAGCGGGCGCTCGCCACGAGGGTAAAGGGATGCCGGGGCGTGGCAGTCTGCCCGATCAGGGACAGCCGCCTTCGGATCTGGGTCATTTCGCCGCCTGTTTACGCAGAAGCATAGAGGGAAGGAGATCATGACTGCACGCAAACGCTACGCGCTCGTTGGTGCCGGCGGGCGCGCCAAGATGTTCATTAACGCCATCGCCGGGGAGTACCGCGATTACGCCGAACTCGTGGGCCTGTGCGACATCAGCCGGGTGCGCATGGCCTGGCACAATCGCCAGTTGTCCGCGGATTTCGGCGTCCCGCCGCGCCCGACCTACCACGCCGACGACTTCGACCGCATGATCGCCGAGACGCGCCCGGACGTGGTGATCGTGACCACGATGGACTGCACCCATCACATCTACATCGCCCGTGCGATGGAACTGGGCTGCGATGTCATCTCCGAGAAGCCGATGACCATCGACCTGGAAAAGATGCGCGCCATCTTCGACGCCATTGACCGCACCGGCAAGAAGCTGACGGTCACGTTCAACTATCGCTACGGGCCGGCAGCGACCAAAATGCGCGAGCTGATGATGCAAGGCGTGGTGGGCCGCCCGCTTCAGGTCGATTTCTCGTGGGTGCTGGATGTGCGGCACGGCGCGGATTACTTCCGCCGCTGGCACCGCGAGAAGGACAAGTCGGGCGGGTTGCTGGTGCACAAGGCCACCCACCACTTTGACCTGGTGAACTGGTGGATCGACTCGTACCCGCAGCAGGTGTTTGCGATGGGCGAGCTGAAGTTCTACGGGCGCGCGAACGCCGCCGCGCGCGGCGAGCATTATGCTTACACCCGCTACACCGGCGCGCCGGAGGCTCAAAACGACCCCTTCGCGCTCGACCTGACCATGAACGAGGCGCTGCGCGGGCTGTATCTCGAAGCGGAAGCCGAGACCGGTTATATCCGCGACCGCAATGTGTTCGGCGAACCCATCACCGTTGAAGACACCATGCACGTGATCGCGCGCTACCGCAACGGCGTGATGCTCTCCTACTCGCTTATCGCCTATTGCCCCTGGGAGGGATACCACGTCGCCATCACCGGCGACAAGGGGCGGCTTGAACTGGATGTGAACGAGGGCGGGGCGGTGTTCATCGCCGGCCAGGAGGAAGTTAAGCGTCTGGAAGAGGTGAACCGCCTCCTCAAAATGGAGCGCATCCGCGTGTTTCCGCAGTTTGGGATGCCCTACGATGCGCCGATCCCGGAGGCGGAGGGCGGGCACGGCGGGGCGGACCCGGTGCTGCTGAAGTATCTCTTCTCGCCGGACCCGCCGCCGGACCCGTTCAAGCGCGCCGCCTCGCATATCGACGGGGCCGCGTCGATCCTGATGGGCATCAGCGCCAACCGCTCGATGGCGACCGGACAATTGGTGAATGTGGACGATCTGTTCAAGCTGCCTGAGAAGGTGATTGGCTAAGAAGCCGTTTGAAAAGTCATCCTGGACCTGCATATGTGGTCAGACAGTTGGCTTAAGCCCACTGTCTGACCGGGAATGGCTCCTCTTTTCAAACACGTTCTCAGACTTTTCAACTGGCCTCTAAACCGCGATGAGCGCGATCCGCGTGATCTGCGGTTTTCCCGCTACTCCTTTGGCTTGTCGGCCATGAGCATCCATACTTTGGTGTCCTGGCCGCCCATGCGGTACTTGTAATCCTCGTCGCCCTGGAGGAAGTCGAACTCTTCCCGGCCTTGCGCGATGGCGTATTGGATCGCGTAGCCGAGCAGCACCCAGCCGGGGCTGAGTTGCAGGTACTGGCTGGGGTCAAGGCCGGAGTTGTACACCTGGATGCGGTTGCCGTAGTCGAAGTTCAGGTAGGCGGCGACTGGCGTCTGGTTCACTTCGAGAAACATCAGTTGCAGCCAGCCGCGTTGCATGAGCACGGCGGCGAGGTCGTGGAAAAAGTCGC
This sequence comes from Anaerolineae bacterium, assembly GCA_034435135.1. Taxonomy (GTDB): domain Bacteria; phylum Chloroflexota; class Anaerolineae; order Aggregatilineales; family JAFGMM01; genus JAOSJO01. The sequence continues at coordinate 25,032 of DAOTXU010000456.1, forward strand.
GGTTGCCTGGGAGTTCCAGGAATTTGGCCTTGTCGGGCGTGCTGGCGCCCATCAGGTGCAGAAAGGTCTCCATCTCGGCGCTCAGGTTGTCCTCCGGGCCGACGATGCGCCACACGACGCCCTGGCCCTCGGCGCGGCGCATCTTGCGGCGCACCTCGTGGCGCTGCTTGCTGTCGAGCATCGCCAGGTATTCCTCCCAGGTATCGGGGAGCGGAATCACGGGACACACATCCTCGAACTTGACCAGCACCTCCAGCCCGCGCGCTTTCAGAAGCTCCGGCAGATGGGTCAGCGTGGACGACCCCTCGCGGATGTTGCAAAAGTCGATGTGGTCCCAGTCGTCGGCGCCGGGGCCGGTGAGGTAATCGGCAAGCGCGGTCAGCACTTCGACCTCGCGGTCTTTGGCGGCGATAACCTCCAGGTAGTCGGTCACCTCTACGCAGCCGACGAAACGCAACGTGCGCCCGAACTTGGGGAGGTAGTGGATGAAGCAGGAGGCGATGCCGACGAGGTTGCCATCGTCGCGCAGGGTGATGATGTACAGGTCGCCGGGGTGAAAACATCCCCACCAGGTGCGCTGCCACTCCCAGGTGAGAAAGATATGGTTGCCCCGGCTGTTGACGAGCAGGGGGTTCCACTCCGGTTGCAAGGCGTCAAAAACACGCTCCTCTGCATGGACTTGAATATTCACGCTTGATGTCTATCCTTTTTTACTGCATGGATCATTCAAGAGGTTGCAGGCCGCGCAGCCAGCCATCCAACCAGCGGTAAGCGGCGTGGCGCATCGGCGCGGTGAAGATGTGGCCGCCTTCATAACGGTAGAAGCCCAGGCGGCCCTCGAAGCCCATCTCCTCGTAGACCGCGCGCACGCGCGCATAAACCTGCTCGGCGTCAGGGCTGTGCGGGTCGCCGGTGGTGGTAGAGATCAGAAACGGGCGCGGGGCGACCAGCGACAGGACGCTGTCAATGTCGGCGACCTGAAGGACGCGCGGCACCGCGAACTCGATTTGAATGCCCACCCCCGTCTTGATGTAGGCGCGGTAAGTGCCCACACCGCAGTGCGCGACCGTGGCGCGCAGGCGCGGGTCGCAGGCGGCGGCCCACACAGCGACCTTCGCGCCATAGGAGTGGCCGATAAAGCCGATGTGCTTCGGGTTCACCTCCGGGCGGGTTTCCAGATAATCCAGGCCACGGCTCATGTCCGACAGAATCTTCATCAGCAACGTTTCGCCCCGGATCAGGCGCTTGGCAAACTCGAAGAAGTTGTTAAAGAAGTTGGCTTCAACGCTGTCGTTCTGCCTGGGGCGGCGCTCCTCGAAGGCGATGGCGTCCGGCGCGAACGCGACATAGCCCAGGCGGGCCAGTTCCAGCGCGGTCGCCTGATCGGGGTCGCCGGCCAGCCCGACCACCTCGCTCTTGCCCAGATGCCATTGCCGGTGGTGCTGGTGGTGGCAGAAGACCGCCGGCGCAGGCTTGGCAAGGCCATCAGGGATCAGCAAATAGGCATAAGCCCAGTCTCCCGGCTCGACCTGATACTTGATCTTTTCACGCCGGTAGCCGTCCTCCTGGACCACCTCAAGAACCTGGGGGTTCAAGGGGGCAGGGTCGGGCGGCGCGCCCAGCACCGATTTGATGCTTTCGCGCAGGGGTTCCAGCCTTGTGTTCATGGGAAGCGCCCCAAAGCCACGCGCCAGCCAGCAAGCATATCTTTACGATAGCATGAGTGCGGCGGACAGGCAATGAAGTGATACAAGCTTTTGAGCCAACGACCGCGGTGCGTGTGGCGCTTGTCGTGTTGGCGGACACCTCACCCCCCGTCCCCCTCTCCCAGCTACGCCGGACTATAGCCGCAAGCGGAGAGGGGGTGTCGAGCCGCAGGCGAGACGGGGGTGAGGTAGAGAAAGACCTTAGCACGGCTAGCTGCTGGTGTAAGTTTGAATCAGTTCAATGCGAAAAGCGGCGCAGGAACGGCCATGTTCATCTTCACCCCCGCGACGAACCTGCCGCCGACCCATCCAGACCCAGCGCGGCGGCGATGCCTTTCATCGCGCCCAGCACCACACTCACGTGTTCCCATAGCTCCACGCCCAATTCTCCAGCAGCGTGCTCAATTTCCTGGCGGTCTACGGCGGCGGCGAAAGCGCGATCTTTCCACTTGTTCTTGACTGACTTGACCTCCACATCGCGGATGTCCTTGCTGGGCCGGACCAGCGCGACGGCGGTAATCAAGCCGGTCAGCTCGTCTACCGCGTAGAGCGCTCTATCGCGCAAGGTCGTGCGCGGCACGCCGCTCCGTTCGGCGTGGCTGAGGATGGTGCGAAGGTCTTCTTCGCTCACCCCACGCGCCCGCAAGATAGGGATGCCGTCCACTGGATGCTGGTCCAGGGTGGGATGGATTTCCCAGTCGAAGTCATGTAGCAGCCCGATCACCGCCCACGACTCCTCATCCTCGCCGAACCGGCGCGCGTAGGCGCGCATGGCCGCTTCAACTGCGAGCATATGTCTGCGCAGGTTCTCGTTCTTCACGTACTCGCACACGATTGCCCAGGCTTGATCGCGATTCATGGAAACAGCCGCCTTTCTCTCTGAAGTGGTCGTTATGGTTATGACAGTGAAGTGATTCAAGCTTTTGAGCCAACAACACCGATGCGGTGGCGCTGGTCGTGTTTGCGGGCGAGGGGGGCGGCCCCTCGCCCGCAAACACGACCAGCGCCACCGCATCGGTGTTGTTGGCTCAAAAGCTTGAATCACTTCACTGT
>DAOTXU010000457.1:0-2727 GCA_034435135.1 Anaerolineae bacterium
GGGAACCTCCCAGAGCGTCGGTGGTGTTTTCTTCTTTTCTGACATGACTTGTCTCCTTATAGCTGGTGACAAGCATTATACGCTTTCAAAGGGTTTTGAGATAGTTTCTTAGTACTACAGCCGCAGTTGACGGCTGCGAGCCGGTTTTGTTAGGGTCGCGCCACCATATGTGGGGTTGGCGTTCCACATAGAATGGCGCATCTGGCCCTTGCGCAACGATGTGCGGCTGTAGTATTAGAGGCCATTTGAGAAGTCCGGCCATGGAAGTTGATACAGGTTCCGCCGACTTTAGTCGGCGGCTCATCGCCGGAAAGCCACGGCACGGTGGGGAATTCACCCCCGGCTTCAGCCGGGGGAACCCTTTTCAAACGGCCTCTTAAGCCCCCCGTCCGAAGCAGCGAGAGTCGTTTCCCCTAATCGCTTAGCAGCAGGGAATGGACGGCACGGCAGCTTTTCTCCGACAAGGGGTGAGGGGAAATCAATAGAAACAGGCGCGAGCGGCCCTACTGCGGAGGGCGCGGCGGCGCAAAGGGGCTGATGCCCGGCGCCTCGACAATCACCGCGTAAAGCTGAGCGGGATCGCTGTACGCGCTACAGGCACCCCCTTCCTGAAAGACCGGCAGCCCCTCTGTTTCGTGGATGACCGACCAGGCGAACGCGGCGTGCGGCCCTTCGAGCCAGGTCTGCCCGGCGGCGGCGACCTCGGCCAGGCGCATCGGCGCGTCTTGCGGCCAGCACACGACCGGGCGCTCCGGCCTCGGCTCGGTGGGGATGGCGGTCACCCAACCGGCGTCCGGTTCGATGAGGGTCGGCTCGGTGACCAGTTGCAGGCAGCGGCTGATGATATCGTCGAAGCCGTGCAACGCGCCGCTGTCATAGGCTGAGACCGCGTGCGTCTGGCCGGCCAGGTAGACGGTGATTGAGGTGAAAGTGTCCACGCCCTCCGGGGGCAGAAGATTCGCGCTGACTTCGTTGGCCCAGCGGAAGAATCCTGTGTTGGTGATAAAACGAAAGTATTCCTGCATCTTCTCAGGGGTAATGACGCCCTCCAGCAATTGCTCGCCCCCGCCGGCCAGCGGGTTTGCCCATATGACGCGCCCATCGCCATGCAGGGTGCAAGTGGGCAGGAAGTTGCGTCGGATTTCCGGCGGCTGCGCGGGGCTATCAATGCGGATTTGCACGATCACCGCGTCTGGCGACGCATCATAAGGGATGGCGGGCGGGGGCGGCTCTGGCTGGCTGCACGCGGCCATCAGCAGAGCCACGCCCAGGATCGCGAATACCCGTCGGATCAAAATCACCCGTTCCATAAAAGTCTCCTTACGGCATCACGGCAGCGTCGCATAGGCTCATTGTAGAACGGCCTGATCTCCCTGCCAAGCGCCCAAATGGCCTATCTGCCGCTTGACAATGCACGCGAGTTGTGATATAGTGTATTCAGTACACTAAGGCGGCATAGCAACAAACGAGATGCGCCGCCCTTTTTAATCGGCCCGAATAGTGTACTTTGTACAAAAAGGAGCAATCGAAATGATAGCGCCCAGCTTTTACGATCCCGCCAAGGTCGGCAAGCTATACGCCCCTGACGTGCAGGCCGCGATTGACGTCGGGTTGCACGCCAGCCTCAACCCTGCCGCGCGCGACACCTGCCGCGTGATCCTGCTCCTGGTGGACACGCAAGTGGACTTCATCCACCCCGACGGGGCGCTATCCGTGCCCGGCGCGGTCGAGGACACGCGCCGCACCATTGAATGGATTTACCGCAACGCCGAGCAGGTCACCGCCATCGCCGCCTCGCTCGATAGCCACACGCCGATGCAAATCTTCTACCCCACGTGGTGGATGAACGACGCTGGCGAGCACCCCGCCCCCTTCACGCCGATCTCGGCGGACGACGTGAAGCGCGGCGTGTGGAAGCCGATCCTTGAGCCGCAGTGGTCGATTGAATATGTGCAAAAACTGGAACAGCAGGCGCGCAAAGTCCTGATGATCTGGCCCTACCACACCATGATCGGCACGCCGGGTCAGGCCATCGTACCGCCGCTGTACGAGGCCATCGCCTTCCACGCGGCAGCGCGGCGCACGCAGCCGACCTTCCTCTCAAAGGGGTCTATCGCCAAGACCGAGCACTACTCCATCCTGGAGCCGGAGGTCAAGGTGCCGGATCACCCGCTCGGCGGGCTGAACACCGCCTTCCTCGACATGCTCGCCACCTACGACCTGATCTACATCGCCGGCCAGGCCAAGAGCCATTGCGTGCTGGAGACCGTGACCTCGATCCTGAACTACTTCGAGGACCAGCCGGACGTGATTGACCGGCTGCGCTTCCTGATGGACTGCACGTCGTCGGTGCAGCACCCGACCATCGACTTCGAGGCGCTGGCGAACGAGGCGCTGGCGAAATACGCCGCGCAGGGGATGCACATGGTCACGTCGCAAGACGCCCTCGGTTGAACAGGCCGCCCGCGATCTGTGGGCGGCGCAGCGCAAAACGCGCGTGGTGTGACGAGGTTGTAACATCCTATATCGAAGTTGCTACACGGCTACTATCGTTCTCTAACGATAATGTGATATATTTAAGGTATATGTAGTGTAGACTAGTAGTCTGACCATCTGATCATGATGGAACAAATCTTGCATCGCTCAGGTTGAAAGGAGACCTGAAGATGCCAAGAAAAAAGTACCATGTCCATCTCAGTGCGGAAGAGCGCCAGACCCTCATCGAGA
>DAOTXU010000458.1:0-2031 GCA_034435135.1 Anaerolineae bacterium
TTAGTACTACAGCCGCACATCGTTGCGCAAGGGCCAGATGCGCCATTCTATGTGGAACGCCAACCCCACATATGGTGGCGCGACCCTAACAAAACCGGCTCGCAGCCGTCAACTGCGGCTGTAGTATTAGAGGCCATTTGAGAAGTCCGGCCATGAAAGTTTATTCAGGTTCCTAAAGTCGGCGGCTCATCGCCGGAAAGCCACGGCGCGGTGGGGAATTCACCCCCAGCTTCAGCCGGGGGAACCCTTTTCAAACGGCCTCTTAGCGCGTATCCAGGGAAACCGCTCTCACGGCTTGGGACAGGGGGCTTAAGCCCCCTGTCTGGGACTTCCCGGATAAGTCTTTTTCAGAACGTGTGCGCGGGTCTACCCTGCACGGCTGCGGACAAGCGCGCAGAGCGCCTCAGGTGTCATCACGGCCCCGGTCGCCGGGACCGAGCACCCCAGCGAGCCGTCGGGCATCGGCCAGGTCCAGCCGAGCGTGATGTAACCTGCGCCGGGCCGGAACACGCCCCATTCAATGACTTCTCCGAAGTCGCTTTTCAGCAGTTCGCCGCCGAGATCCGCCGGGTTGATCGCGCCCGCTGCCCCGGCGCCTTTCGGCGCGGCGGGGACGCCCAACGGCGCGATCCAGTAGTCACCCCAGCCCTCGGCGACCCAGCCGAGAAGGTCGAGGCTGTAGACATAGACGTACCACCAGACCAGGCAGTCGCCCACCTCGTCCACGACGGGCCGGGGACCGTCCACGATGTTGAAGGTGGCGCCAGGTCGAATGGTTGCGATCCAGTCGCCTTGTGGCCGGGCGCGGATGTTCAGCCCGCGTACAGCGGTGCCCTGCTGGTCAATCACCAGGCGCGGCGCGAGCGGGGGCTGGCAGGCCGCTTCTTGCGCGTCGGCGACCGGGGCCGCCGGGACGCTCACCACGAAGAGGGCAATCAGCAACCCAGCGGCGATGGACGGGCGCAAATGCTGACCCATACGCATGGTCGTAATACTCCCTGTATGATCTTTCGATTTCGCGGCTATTGTATCGCTTGCCGGCTGGGGGCGCTACCCAATCCGCTGGCGATAATGGTGAATTTGGATCGGTAATGTTCGCTTTCTGGCGGCGCGCGGGCTACAATATCGCGCAAATAACCGGCGCAATCGCCCGACATGGAGGGAACCTATGGCCACGATGATTCAATCCGGCTTGCAGCTGCTGACCGAAGAGCAGGTCGCTTTTTACCACGAGCACGGCTACCTGCACATCCCACAGGTATTCACGCCCGCAGAAATGGGCGCGCTGGACGACGAACTGACCACGTTGATCGAGATGTGGTCCACGCGCAACAAGGGCTGGACCGGCGACTGGCGCAAGGAGTACATGGACGAGGAGACCGAGAAACTGTCAGAGCTTATTCACCTGCACGACCTGCACTTTTATTCTGAGGCGTGGGTCCATGCGGTGACGCACCCGCGCCTGTGTGATGCGATGGCCGACCTGCTGGGGCCGAACGTCGAGCTGCACCACACCACGCTCCACGCCAAGCCGCCGGAGACCGGCCACCCATTCCCGATGCACCAGGACTGGGCTTTCTACAAGCACGTGGACAACCGCTACATCGACGTGCTGGTCCACCTGGACGACACCAACGATGAGAACGGCTGCATCCGCTTCCTGGACGGCTCGCACAAGGCCGGCGCGCTCGAACACATCACGCGCACGGCGGACGGCGAACTGTGCACGCCCTACCTCCCGACTGACCGCTACCGCCTGGAGGACACCGTGCCGGTCCCGGCGAAGCGCGGCGACGTGGTGTGCTTCAACATCCACACGGTGCACGGCTCGCACATCAACCGCACCCGGCGGATACGGCGTCTGGTGCGCGTCGGCTACCGCGCCCCGGATAATGTGCAGTATGAGGGCCAGTCGAAGGGGCGGCCCAGCCTGATGGTGCGCGGACTGCGCCCGCGCCTGGGCGACGCGCAGCCGTTCCCCACCGAAGCCTGACATTAGCCTCAAAAGCGTCGGACAAGGGGCTTCAGCCC
>DAOTXU010000459.1:0-3243 GCA_034435135.1 Anaerolineae bacterium
GGGGGCTTAAGCCCCCTGTCCGCGGCGACAAGAGCGGTTTTTCGGATAGACTCTTAGCCACGCCCTGACCAGGCGAGATTGGCCGGCGCGCGGACACTATGGAACAGGCGAAACCTTCTCACACACCGCTGATGCGCGGCGCTTTGTGGCGTCTGCGCCGGCTCAGCGATCTGGAGATGAACGAAGGGGCCTATGCCCTGTTGCTGATCCTGCCCAGCGTGGCCGTCACCCTGGGTCTGATCCTGTGGCCACTGCTCAACACGCTGGTGTTGAGTTTCCATGAAAGCAACCTGGCCCGCCCGGAACGCCAGAATTTCGTCGGGCTGGACCACTACCTGGGCTACTTACGCGATGCCTTCTTCTGGCAGACCATCGGGCGCACGCTCTACTTCACGCTGGTCTCGGTCGGGATTGAGCTGGCGCTGGGCATCGCCATCGCCCTGCTGATCTCGGCGCAACTGAAGGGATGGCGCTTCCTGCGCACCGCGATCATCATCCCCTGGGCGGTGCCGACCATCGTCAACGGCGCGATCTGGCGGTGGATTTACAACGCCGACTACGGCGCACTCAACGGCCTGCTGCTCGAACTCGGCCTGATCAACCATTATGTGCCCTGGTTGACCGACCCGCAAGGGGCGATGAACCTGGTCATCTTCGCCGACATCTGGCACAGCACCCCGTTCGTGGTGCTCATTATCTACGCGGCGCTCTCCACCCTGCCGATCGAACTCTACGACGCGGCGAGCATCGACGGCGCGACCCTGTGGCAGCGCTTCACGAACGTCACGCTGCCGCTGTTGCGACCGGCGATCCTGGTGGTTTTGGTGATCCGCACGGTAGAGGCGTTCCGCGTCTTTGACATCATTTACATCATGACGCGCGGCGGGCCGGCTAACGGCACCATGGTCATCTCCTACCGGACTTACGAGGAGACGTTTCGCAACCTGCACCTGGGGGCCGGCTCGGCGCTGTCGTTTATTGTGTCTATCTTCATCATCCTGTTGGCGCTCATCTACGTGCGCCTGCTCTACTCGGAAGACGTGGCGGCTTAGGCGCTATGGACGAGGCAAAGAGGCTCCTCTGGCGCGGCGTGCTCTACCTGGGCATGGTGATCGTGCTGGCGTGGATTTTTGCGCCGCTGATCTGGCTATTCATCTCCAGCATCTCCACCCGCGCGGAACTGCTCAGCGTGCCGCCGCACTGGTGGCCGCACCAGCCGACCTTGCAGAATTACACCGACATCATCGCCCCGACCGAAGACACCTCGCGCGCGGCGAAGGACTTCGGCGCGGCGCTGGTCAACAGCGTCATCGTCTCCGGCGCGGTGACGGTCGTCAGCCTGATCGTGGGGTCGCTGGCGGCGTATGCGTTCGCCCGGCTGCACTTCCGCTTCCGCAAGAGCGGCCTGCTGGCGTTCGTGGGCCTGCGTATGTTGCCGGCCATCTCCATCGTGATCCCGCTGTATGTGGTGCTGCGGGACCGGGGGCTGCTGAACACCCGCCAGGCGCTCATCCTGCTTTACCTCAGCTTTACGTTGCCGTTCGTGATCTGGATCATGACCAGCTTCTTTCAGTCAATCCCGCTGGAACTGGAGGACGCCGCGCGCGTGGACGGGTGCTCCCGGCTGGGCGCGCTCTGGCGCGTGATTGCGCCGGTCTCACGACCGGGATTGGTGGCGACCGGGGTGTTTGCGTTCCTGCTGGCGTGGGATGAGTTTTTCTTCGCGCTGCTGTTCACCAGCACGCCGGCGGCGAAGACCGTCCCCGTCGCCATCGCTGAGTTCACCGGTCGCCACGCCATCGACTTTTCCGCGCAGGCCACCGGCGGCGTGATCGCCGCTATCCCGCCGGTGCTGCTGGCGCTGGTTTTTCAGCGCTATATCGTGCGCGGCCTGACCGCCGGCGCGGTCAAGGGGTAGGCCAGGCGCGGACGGCCCCCCGCTCACGTTCATTTTCTGGCCTGTGCTCAGTAAGGAGTTTCACGCAATGCCCATCTTCGACATGCCCCTGGAACAACTGCGGACGTATAAACCCAAACGCGCCGAACCTGCCGACTTCGACCCCTTCTGGCAGGCCACGCTCGCCGAGGCGCGCGCACACCCGCTGGACGCGCGCTTTGAGCCGGTGGACTACGGCCTTACGACCGTCGAGGCTTACGATGTGACCTTCGCCGGGTACGGCGGCCAGCCAGTCAAGGGCTGGTTCATCTTGCCGGCGGGCCGCACAGGACCGCTGCCCTGCGTGGTGGAGTACATCGGCTACGGCGGCGGGCGCAGCTACCCAATCAACTGGCTGATGTGGCCGAGCGTGGGGTACGCCTTCCTCGTCATGGACACGCGCGGGCAGGGAAGCGCCTGGCAGCACGGCGACACGCCCGACCTCCCCGAAGGCGCGAACCCCTTCTACCCCGGCTTCATGACGCAGGGCATCCTCGACCCGAAGACGTATTACTACCGCCGCGTTTACACCGACGCCGTGCGCGCGGTGGAGGCGGCGCGCAGCCACCCTGCCGTTGATGCAGCGCGCATCGCCGTGACCGGCGGCAGCCAGGGCGGGGGCATCACGATTGCGGTGAGTGGCCTGCTGCCTGACGTCGCCGTCGCCATGCCGGATGTGCCGTTCCTCTGCCACTACCGCCGCGCCACTGAGATCACCGACCGGCACCCGTACCAGGAAATCGTCAAATATCTGACCGTCCACCGCGACAAGGTGGAGACCGTGTTTCGCACGCTCGCCTACTTCGACGGGATGAACTTCGCCCCCCGTGCGAAAGCAGAGGCGCTCTACTCCGTCGCGGTGATGGATATGATCTGCCCGCCCTCAACTGTCTTCGCGGCGTACAATCATCTCAATGCGCCGAAGGAGATCAGAATCTACATGTACAACGATCACGAAGGCGGCGGGGCGCACCACAGCGTTGAGAAAATCAGGTTCTTGAAGGCGCGCTGGGGTTGAGCACAACCTCCTTGTTCGCTCCCAGGGAGCTTCAAGCTCCCTGGAAGCTACTGAAGACGGCGCAGTGCGCCCCTGCATTTTCATCCTTCATAGTGTCCCCCGAACATGATGGATCACCCCCAATTCTGAACGCGCCCCATTACGGGCCTGTTTGACAAGATAGAACACTTGTACATAATGACGATCATCAATGAAGTGATTCAAGCTTTTGAGCCAACGACCGCGGTGTGTGTGGTGCTTGTCGTGTTGGCGGACACCTCACCCCCCGTCCCCCTCTCCACAAGCGGAG
>DAOTXU010000460.1:0-6315 GCA_034435135.1 Anaerolineae bacterium
CGGCGCGCCCAGAGCTGCCGCCGTGCGCCGTGCTCACTACACCGACCGTTGTCCGTCACTTCAGCCACACCGACGCTGCCGGCGAGCGCTACGTGCTTTTTTCCGGGGACGAGCCGCGCTACTTCCCACGCCGCCTGATCATCCGCACCGAACCCTACGACAACTCGCTCGATGACCTGTTGGTGGACTTGCTGGAAAGTCGCTTGCTGAACCAGGCGAAGGCCAATGACCAGACCCAGCCACGCCTGTTTGGCGAAGACGGCGAAGCGCCAGGCCAGGCAGCTGGTTTTTTCAACGCGGACGTGATGCGGCAGTTTTGCTCCTCACCAGACCAGGCGCTCGCCCTGTTCGACAAGCTCGCAGTCCGGGGTGGGTTTCAGAGGATGCGCTTCGCACGGCAGAAGGACTTGACGCGGTTCGTGCGCCGTCACCGCCGCCTGGTGGAGCGCTGCCGGGATGTCAAGTTCGAGCGGCTGCTGGAAATCGTCCGCAGCGCAGGCGAGGAAAAGGTTGTCGTGTTTTGCCACTACGTCGAGACGGCGAAGGCGCTGGCGCAGAAACTCAGCGCGCGCCTGCCTGGGGTGCGCGTCGAGACCACGGCGGAGCGCGATATTGACACGGTGGACAACCTGCTGCGCGTGTTTGCGCCCATCGCCAACGAAGTGCCGCCGGAAGAGCGCGGCGAGGAGACGATTGCGGTGTTGGTCGCCACCGGCGCGCTGGCGGAGGGCTTCAACCTGCAAGATGCGTCGATTCTGGTCAATTACGACCTGCCCTGGACGGTGCTGGTGCTGGCGCAGCGCATGGGGCGCGTGCTTCGCCCCTGGCACACGCCGCGTGAGATCACCATCTACAACTTTATTCCGTCCACGATGAGCGATCCCCGTCTGCACATGGCGCTCAACTGGCAACGCCGGCTCATCGAGCGCGACCGGCAGCACCGCTCTTTCGCCGACATCCCGGTGCTGCTGGACGGGAGCCGCGCCGAGGAGGGCCTGGAGATGGCAGCGTTGGCCCAGCGACTGCAAGACTTCGACCGGGAGGTGAGCCTGGATCTGGATGAGACGCTGCGTTTCATCGAGAACGCGGAGCATCTGCAGACCAGTTCCTTCCTCGATGACCTGGCGCGGCTTTCCGAAGCGGACATCGCACAAGTCAGGGGATTGCCGCAGGGATTTCGCAGCGTGCGCGCGGTTGCAGGCGCGACGCGGTTGTTCGTCCTGTTTCAGTACCGGCGGCGGTTCTATGCGGCCCTGTTTGATGGGCGGGGTAAAGTGGTGTTCAATAGCGAGCGTCGCGATGAAATCATGAGCGTGATCCGCTGCACGCGCGACGAACCGATTGCTTCCCCGCGCGTGTGCCCCGACGATAACACGCTCGACCGATGGATCGACACAGCGCGTGACGCCTGGGCTGGCGCGCGCGGCCTCGATGCAGGGGCGGTACAGGTGGTTTGCGCGCTGGCGATGATCGGCGGATAAGAGCAGTGCCGGCGCGTTACGCTGCCGTGGGGTACGATTTTCGCCTGGAGCACCCCCAGTCGCCGCGCCGTTGGCGTTAGCGCGCACGCCGTCACCCTCCGTTCAAGACAATGCGGAACGTTTCCGCGCCCGTGCGCACGTCGAGAGCGCGAAGAGAAGGCCGCCCTTCCGGGGGCGCGCTCTCCCACACGAGCAGTTGCTCGCCATCGCTTGAGACGCGGAGCCAATCCAGCGGCACGACCAGTTGCCCGCCGTCCTCTGCACCGATTGCATCCACTACCTGTCCCGTCGCCACGTCGAACACGTCGACACCCGGCGTCTCACCTGGGTGGTAGCCGCATTGCAGCGCAACATAGGCGTCCGAAGGGGAGACCGTCGCGCGCAGGCCTAAACATCGTTCGGAGATGTTGGGCAGGTCAAGCGCCCGACCCGTGACGAGGTTGTAGCCGATGAGCCGCCGTCGCCGGTCGCCTGCCAGCCCGGTCCACAAGACCCAGTTGCCGCTCCGCTCGTCGCCCGGCGCCGCACTCTCCCCACCCAAAGTGAAGATGACTTCTTCGTCCTGCTGCGCGGTCACGTCTACTGCCACGACCTGGGTGACCCCATCGCTGGCGTCGAGATTGGCCCGGCGTGGCGCCAGCCTGCGGACCACGGCCAGCTTCGTAGGACTCTGCCACGCCGGGATGCCGTGCGCGTACTGGTACCGACTCACGTCCTCCCCGGCAGGCAGGCGCACGTGCAGGCTGAGTGCGCCGGCGCGCGCGTTGAAAGCGAGAACCAGCAGGGAGACGTCTTCGCCGGGGCCGCTGAAGCACGCGGTGTTCGAGGCGATGTACGCGCCGTCGGGCGACCAGGCGAGGCGGCAGGCGCGAACCGGCGCGCTCGACCGGACGATCTGCCTGCCGTCGCGGGCGACGACGTAAGTGTCCAGGACGGGAATGTCGAATCCCAACGTCGCGTCGAACGCTTTCTCCGTGGCAGCGACAAAGGCGAGCCATGCGCCGTTTGGGGACCACGCGGGAAACCCGATGAGGTCGTTCACGAGCGGCAGCGCGGCAGTCAGGTTCTCGACCACGCCGGTTTTTGGGGTGTAGACGTAGAGACCGGCGCCGGTTTCCTCCTGATCGCCGATGAAGGCGAGGGTCTGCCCGTCAGGCGACCACGCGAGATTCCCTGCCGGCCAGGAGAGTGCATCCCGGAAGGCATCCCCACCGGCCCGCGCCTCAGTTTCAAGGGTTGTGATGCCTGACGCCGCCACGTCGTAGACGAATAGGGCGTTTGTATGATCGACGAAGGCGATGTAGGCGCTCGTGGGCGCCACGGCCAGGGCGGCGAGCGTGATGGGAGTCGGCTCACGGGGTGCCCGGACCTGCCGGGCCTGAAGTGGGGTTACCGCCACGGCCACGAGAACGCAGACGGCCACGATTCCCCTCTGCAAGGCAGGCACGACATCACCCTCCTGTTTCTCCAGTTTCACACCCCTGGGTCATTATCCACTACTGCCCGGCCAGTGTCCAGTTGTCAAAGAAGGATTGGCGCAGCCTGGCCGGCTGCGCCGTCTGTCGCGCATCCGAACCTTATTGCCAGGATGGTACCCCGGCAGGGCTACGGACTCGGACAAGTGACGTTGTACAGAGCAGGGTCTTTAACACCACCCCGGTCGCTGCTGCCGAGCCAATTCATGAAGTCGCTGGGAACCGATGAAGGACGAAGCACACCGCTGCCGTCGGTGTAAAGCGTCACCGGCGGCCCACCGTCAAACACTGAGATGTGCAGATGAGGACCTACGGACGCCAGCCCGATCATCGCGTAGACACCCAACTCACCGCCGGCCAGAATGCGTGGCCCATAATCGACGTTATTGGATCTGGTGAAAGGGATCTGCACGTACACGCCATCGTGGTCGCGGGTCGGATACACAATCGTGCCATTGTCGTGAAGCGCTTCCGAGGTGGGGTAATACAACCCGCCGAAGTTCTCTCCGAAGGTTGGGTAGATGTGGGTGTACTGGAGGATGTAGAACTCGTCAGGCGTTTCGCCGGCGGGGGTATTGTGCGGGTACCAGGTGAGAACTTCAACGGTGATGCCGTAGTTCTCCCCCGGCAGGGGATTTAGCGCCTGGTCGGTGATATTGCTCTCACGCACCACGTTGACGATGAGGCCGTCGGTCATGGAGACCACTTGGCGAGAGGGATGTTGAATCCAGGTACCCGGCGTGCGCGTCAGGGGGTCGTTATACAAGCCGGAATTCCAGTCCTCCACGTCAGCCTCGTTCACGAAATCCACGCCCGCAAGGCCTGCCAGCGGGTCGGCTTGGTGCGCCTGGAAATCGCGCATAAGAAAGCACTGACTGTACGGGAACGGGCCGCTCTTAATCAGAGCAGCCAGTCCGGTTGCCGGTGTCCCCGTAACCACTACGTCCCAGTATCCGCTGTTATCCTCGAAGTTCACCCCGTCGTTGAAGGCCAGGAACAGCGTGCCGGACGCGCCGGCAATGACCGTGGCTGATGTGCCGATGTAGAAGGCGATACCGCCGGCCCCGATCTTGCCGATAAGCGAGCCGAACCAGCAGCGCGTGCCGCCGGAGCGGTAGGCCAGTGCTTCGTCCCACATCTTCGTAGACTCATTGCCTTCATCTCCGTTGGGACCAAAGCCGGGATGCGGGTCCCATGGCTTGATTGCGTTGCCTGGGTTGGTCGCGTCGAGCATGACTTCGTCTCCGGGGTTGACAGTGATGCCGGTGTCCACCCACCAGCTCTGCGGCTGGCCCACATTGGAGCGGTAGCCGTCTACACGAACGGTCTGCGTAGGCATCGTTTTGATCTCCTCATCAGCCTGATTTGCGTCACACTCACCTTAGCCAGATCCGTCACGAAAAGGGTGGACAAACGTGTAAACATGCGTTCACTCCCCGCCGTCTAGAGTTGTGAGGTGGATGCTGCGCGCCTTGCTCGGCTCGCGGGATAGCCGGCCCTCCGCCTCAAGTACGTCCAGGCACCGGGCTACATAGGCCGTGCTGATGTAGCACGCTCTGGCGATCTCGCGGAAACTGGGCGCGTAGCCACGTTGTGCGATGAAGGTGCAGACAAACTTGTACACACTTTCCTTGATGTCCTCTCTCACCACCGCTGATAGCCCTCCCAGCTTGCAACGCCGCCCGATTGAACGAGTGTGTTCGCGAAAAACGGAGAGGGCAGCCTCCCGGCTACCCTCTGATTGACGTCAGGCAAAATACGCCAACTGCTTTGCCTCTTCATTGTTTGCCGCTCTCGTTGGCCGGCAGCGCGCCCAGGCAGTATAGCATAGTTTTTGTGCCGTGCAGGTAAGAGTCTTGTGAATGTTACATCTTTGTCATACCAACAATCAGAGTTTGTCGATCTAAAAACGCTGAGCTTCGTGGCATCGCACCGATAGTTGAATTTGCGTGAAGTTGCTTGTGGAATCGGATTGAACCGATCCGTCTGCAAGAGCCGATGTGTCGCATTCCCCCGACTGTCGCCACACGCGGCAGCCGACCTGCCATGCAGGCGCATCTGTGACCCACAGGAATGGGATGACTGGTGCCATCCGCAGTCCAGCATTCCGTCCCCTTCGTTTTATGCTCATCCGCACGATCTGGTTCACCGAGCCTGCGCAGGCGAGCGTATACCGGGCGCGGGCGGCGAACAGCAACGCACGTGCCCGTCGCCCGCAGTGTAAATAACGGGCGTAAAGTGGCCCCCTCCTCATCAGTGAGTATTTGTGCCGCGTTACGTCGAGCACCGAAGGGCGGGGCGCAGCGTTGTGGCACTGCGCCACGACGCGCGCCGGGACGACGGCGAACGGGCGCGGCGACGGCGACCGCGAGCGGCGCGCCCCGCACGACCCACCCATCGATTGGCCCGCCCACATCGCGCCCTTCGGGCGCGCACTGGTTCATAGTATCGATAACAGTCCGTTTTCAAAGGGTTCCGGGATCGGGAAAATCACGCGCTCCTGGTGTGCCGAGAACGAGAAAGCGTCTCCACGCGCGCAAAATCCCTATAGCACCATCAGGCGAGCCAAAGATAGCGCGCATATACTTTGATTAGGCGACTGATGACATATGCATCGACGATGGCAAATCGACAGGCTTATCAGTCAATTATTGCGCAGAATAACGGTCTTATCGGCGCTGCGATCAGAAGCCTATCGAGCGAAATAAGGCTATGCCAGAGCATGTGACAGCGCACTGACCGCGCAGAATATCATTCTTTCGCGCCGCTTTCGCGTCTCTGCCTTTGCACCCCTCCGTACCCATACAGGTCCACCCACCCACGCCGCAGCGCCTCCAGCACCAGCCCCGCCCGGCTGTGCACCCCCGCGCGCAGAAACAGCGTCCGCATCCGCGCTCGCGCTGTCCCGGCTGCCATGCCCAGCGTGCTGCCCAATTCGTCTGTCCCCGCGTCAGGCCAGCGGAAGATCGCCTCCAGCAACGCCTGCTCTCGACCTGATAGCTGGTCATCCCGTTCATCTACAGGCAGCCCAGGCATGGACAACCCTGCCTCCTGCGGCGTCACCCAGCCCAAGCGTATCGCCGCCAACATAAGCGCCGCGCGCGACCCCACGCCTGCGCGCAGGTACAGCACCCGCGTGTGCTCCGCCACCAGCCGCGCGTTGAAGCCCAGTCGCGCTGCCAGCGTCTCCTGCGGCGCGTCGGGACAGTCAAAGAGCAGCATCAGCAGCCGGTACTGCTCCGGCGTGGGCAGGCATTTGAGGAGCGCGTCCACCGAGGGACTGGTGTACCGCCCCCCACTCGCCGCCGCCAGCACCGCCTGCGCCAGCGCCCGCGCGCCGTCGGACTCCGCCCACACCG
>DAOTXU010000461.1:0-8272 GCA_034435135.1 Anaerolineae bacterium
CGACACCCCCTCTCCGCAAGCGGAGAGGGGGATGGGGGGTGAGGTGCCCGCCAACACGACAAGCTCCACACGCACCGGGGTCGTTGGCTCAAAAGCTTGAATCACTTCATAAAAAAGCGCCGTTATGCTTCGCATGGTAGCTCCACAGGATAGCGTGGTCATGTGAGAGCGCTCCACTTGAGACCTGGACAGGCGGCTTAAGTCCCCTGTCCTCTCCCACTGATTCCGGCGATTCGGCTTTGATAGAAGGGGCGCCTATCTTCAAAAGGGAGGGCGCGGCAGCCCCAGGCGGGAAGGGCGCCGCGCCCCATCAGTATTCAGGGAGAAGCGCCGTAGGATGCTGATCTACGCTTCTGCGAAGGGGCACGCGCGCGCCACGCCCTGCGCGACGTATGGCTCGTACACCTTGAAGGCCTTGTCAAAGCGGGCGCGGAGTTCATGCGCTTTCGCATGGTAGGCTTCGGGGTCCGCCCATGTGCTGCACGGGTCGAGAATCTCTGCGGGGATGCCGGGACAATGCACGGGCACATAGAGGCCGAAGTGCGGATCGACGCGGGTCTCGACGCCCTCCAGCCCGCCGTCCAGCGCGGCGTGGATCATGGCGCGGGTATAAGACAGCTCCATGCGGTGCCCCACTCCAAAGGGGCCGCCGGTCCAGCCGGTGTTGACCAGCCAGACGTTGACGTTGTGCTGCTGGATTCGGGCGGCGAGCATCTCTGCGTAAACCGAAGGATGCAACGCCATGAAGGGCGCGCCGAAGCACGGGCTGAACGTGGCGGAGGGTTCTCTGCCCAGGCCGCGCTCGGTGCCGGCGACCTTGGCCGTGTAGCCGAGCAGGAAGTGATACTGCGCCTGTTCCGGGGTGAGCCGGGCGATGGGCGGCATGACGCCGAAGGCGTCGGCGGTGAGCATGATGATATGGCGTGGGTGCGTTTCGACGTAGCCCTTGCGGTCAGCGTTGGGGATGTAGTTGATGGGGTAGGCGGCGCGGGTGTTTTCGGTGAAGGTGTCGTCGTTCAGGTCGATGCGGCGGCTGCTGGCGTCGATGGCGACGTTTTCCAGGACGGTGCCGAAGCGGCGCGTGGTCGCATAGATTTCCGGCTCGCCGGTGGGCGAGAGGCGGATGACTTTGGCGTAGCAGCCGCCCTCAAAGTTGAAGATGCCCTCGTCGCTCCAGCCGTGTTCGTCGTCGCCGATCAGAGTGCGCGTGGAGTCGGCGGAGAGAGTGGTCTTGCCCGTGCCGGACAGCCCGAAGAAGAGCGCCACGTCGCCGCCGGGTCCGTAGTTGGCCGAGCAGTGCATGGAGAGCACGCACTCCTGCGGCAGGATATAGTTCAGAATGGTAAAGATGGATTTCTTGATCTCGCCAGCGTAGGCCGTGCCGCCGATCAGCACCTCTTTGGCGCCAAAGTTGACCAGGATGAAGGTCTGCGAGTTGGTGCCGTCCAGTTCGGGCACGGCGTGGAAGTCGGGCGCGTCGATGATGGTGAATTCGGGGACGTGGCTGCGCAGGTCTTCGCGCGGGGCGCGGACGAACATATCGCGTGCGAAGAGGCTGTGCCAGGCCTTCTCGGTGATGATGCGGATGGGCACCCGGTAGCGCGGGTCCGCGCCGGCGTAGCAGTCTTGCACAAAGACCGACCGGCCCTGGAAATAGGCCATCATGCGCTGCTTGAGCGCGGCGTACCGGTCAGGGTCGAAGGGACGATTGACATCCCCCCACCAGATGTGGTCTTCGCTGGACGGCTCGCGCACGGTGAATTTATCTTTGGGCGAGCGCCCGGTGTGGTCGCCGGTGCGCACGACGATGGGGCCGTGATGGGCGACGATCCCTTCGCGGAAGCGGATCACCTGCTCGTATAAGGCCGGGGTGACCAGGTTCCAGTAAATGCTGCCCAGGTTATAAAAGCCGTGATTTTCGAGGCCGTATTCGCTTTCGACGTTGTGACTCATCGCTTGCCTCCCCTCTCCAAAAGATGGGCAGGGATTATAGCCTGTGCAAGCAGCAAGGACAATCGGGATCGAGGTAGTCTCGATAGAACGGACAGGTTGAGCGGAGTCTCCTCTATGAAAGTGTTTGAAAAGCCCCCTCACCCCCTGTCCCCCTCTCCCGTATGACGGGAGAGGGGGCAAAGATACCCTAAATCTGGGTTTATAATCCCCTCTCCCCTTGTGGGAGAGGGGATTTAGGGGTGAGGGGAAGCAAGGGCGACCTTTTCAAACACATTCTAACAGGGGGCAATTTCATCGTTTCTTCACCCAACCTTCGCAAGATTGTCTTATAATAAAATTAGCCTGGTTTATATCAACGCTTTTGATTTCAACGAAAGCACACGAGCATGTCTGATACGGACTCATCACTACAACAGGTCAACCAGCTTCTCAAGGCCGGGCAACGGCAGGAGGCGGGCCGGCTGCTCGCATCCGTGCTGAAAACGCATCGGAACAGCGCCGACGGTCAGCGCTCCTCCCACCCGCCCTGCTGCCTCGCTCAAGCGCCTAGCCGAAAAGTCGCAGACGGCGAGCGTAAACGCCGAGTCCGCGACCACCGGGGATTTCATCCAGAGCGGCCCGAAACGCACAACGCCTCCCCGATCCTCCAGTTCGACCGCTGAGCCGCCCGCCGCCGATAAGCAGCCGAGCGCCGGTCTGAACGCCACGATGCTCGTTGTTTTCGGCGTTATCGGCGTGGTGGCTGTGGCCGGCGTCGCGCTGCTCGTCATCAACCTGATGCACGGCCCCGGCGGCATCACCATGCCCTGCCTGGGCACCGACGACACGGTGCCCGTTCACGTCATCGAGAAAGAGGTGTCCGGCAAGCTCATCCTGAAAGGTTGCATCGAGCGCGGCGTACCGATTTACAACACGGCGAGGCCGGCGAGATGGTCACCATCGCCCTGAACGCGATCTCTGATGAACTCGACCCAGAACTGCTTCTCTACGATTCATGGGGACATCGAATCGCCGAGAACGACGACGTGATTTTTATGATGGACGCCAACTCGTGGTTGCAGGTGAGCCTGCCCTCCACCGGGGCCTACACCATCGTGGTGAGCGCATTCGCGCTTGCGGCCCGTATGAGCTGACGTTGCAGTAGCGCTAGGTTTCCTCGATACGGTAAATGCGTGAGAGCAGTTCGAGCGCATCGCGCACAGGCTTCGCAACGTCGAGGAGGAGATAGCTGGAGTCGCGGGTCGAACCGTTGAATGTCCCACTGTGCAGACGCAGATGCCGCCCGGCAACGATCACCCGGCCCCGTGTCGGGATATGGCCGGCCACAAGGATGCGTTGCTCGACGAAGCCCGCCGAGGCGACGCGCAGAAAGGAATCGACCACCTGCCGGTACCGCTCCTCGCCGACATCTAACTCGTTGCGGGTGAACAGAGTCGACCAAAGGAAGTTGAAGTCGGGCATATCGCTGACGAGCAGCGAACGCAACAGGTCGTTATAGCGCGGGTCGTCCCCTCCAGCGACGGCGAGGTAATGGCGGGCGAGTTCGTCATAGGAGGCGCCGGCGAGGCGCGCGTAACTCTTGCGCAGGCCGGCGAGCGTCTCCGGGTCCGCCGCCTGAATACGCGCGCCGGCCTCGGCCAGCAGCGCATCGTGATCGAACGCGCAGATCCGTTCCCAGTCGCCTGGCAGCAAAACGGTCGGCGGCGCGCCGGCGTGAGAGATTAGCACGCCGGCCTGCGTGCGCAGGTAGAACGGCAGGCTCCGGAGCAGCGCCAGAATCGCCTCGCGGTGCGCACCCATCGCCGCCTCAAAACGGGGGGTGTATTCCAGGTCGCCGCGCGCCAGGTTGACGCCGTAGATGTGAGGCAACTCGTGGTTGCCGAGCAGGACGATGAGGCTGGAGCCAAGGCGCTCCTTGAGCGCGAGCAGGTCCAACATGATCGCCAGCGAGCCGTCTGCGCGCGCCGGACCGTCGCTGTGGATCAGATCGCCGCAGAAGACGAGCGTCTGGGCGAAGCCCCAGGCGTGCAGGCTGAGGAAGCGGTCGCGGTAGCGACGATAAAGATTCAGGTCGCCATGCAGGTCGGTGACGACCATGGCGACGCCCTCAGTCAGATCAACGACGCGAATAGGGGTCATGATCGGTCCAGGCACGCTGCGTGAACGTCTTCACCATTGTAGCGGAAAAAACGCGGCGCGGGCGGCGTAGACGTTAAAGAAGCGTTAGGAGGTTGGGCACCGAAGCGCCTTGACGCGCGATTGGGAATACATTAAAACCTGTGCGTGCATTCGTCAACCGAGTTGGGCAGGCGCAAGCATGAATACGGTGAACATAGAAGCGCTTAAATGGGATGAGCGGGGGCTGATCCCGGCGGTGGTGCAGGATGTCGCCGACGGGACGGTGCTCATGGTCGCGTGGGTGAACGCCGACGCGCTGCGGCGCACGTTGGAGACCGGCGAGGCGCACTTCTGGAGCCGGAGCCGGGGCGAACTGTGGCATAAGGGCGCGACAAGCGGCAATGTCCAGCGCGTGGAGAGCGTGTGGGTGGACTGCGACGCGGACACATTGCTGCTCAAGGTGCGACCAGCGGGGCCGGCCTGCCACACCGGGGCGCGCTCGTGCTTCTTCCGCCCGTTGGAGGCGTAACGCCATCCTAGCGGCGCGGTGGCCTGTCCCAGCCTGAAGGACACTACGCCGCCCCTCTACCCGCCAGGGTGAAGCAACGGTATCCCTCAACTGCCGGCTTGTCCGGATATGCCCCAATATATTGTACACAACCTTGACAAAACCTGTTCGCTGTGCTATACTGAGCGCGATTTTGCTATAAAACAGGTGCAAATAGTCTGAAGTCGGATGAGGAGCGCTGAGATGAAATCGGTCATTGTGATTGGAGCGGGTATCGGAGGGTTGGCGACATCCGCGCGGTTGGCGCGCGCCGGCTACAGGGTCACGGTGTTGGAGAAGTCCGACCACGCTGGCGGGCGCGCAGACGTGATCGACGCACAGGGATTCCGGTTCGACGCCGGGCCGACGCTCTTTTTGATGCCCGACACCTTCCGAGAGACTTACCGTGCGCTTGGCGAGCGCATGGAGGATCACCTCGACCTGGTGCGCCTCGACCCCACGTACCGCGTGCACTTCCACGACGGGATGCGCCTCGACCTGACCTCCGATATGGAACGGATGCGCGCGCAACTCGACGCCATTGAACCGGGCGCGTTTGAAGCGTTCCTGCGCTTCATGGCCGAGGGCTACCGGCATTACCAGATGTCGTTGAAGCACTTTGTGGGCCGGAACTTCCTCTCGCTGCTGGACTACTTCAGCCCCGCGAACCTGCCGCTGCTGTTCCGGCTCAAGGCGCTGGTGAAACATTACGACAACACCGCGCGCTACTTCCGCGACCCGCGCCTGCGCGCGGCGTTCTCGTTCCAGAACATGTACCTGGGCCTCAGCCCCTACGACGCGCCGGCGACCTTTTCGCTCTTACAGTACACCGAGACCGCCGAGGGCGTGTGGTTCCCGCGCGGCGGCCTCTACCGCGTCATCGAGAGCCTGGCGTCAATCGCCGGGGGGCACGGCGTGACGTTCCGCTACAACACGCCGGTCGCGCGCATCGAAGTCGAGAGCGACCGCGCCACCGCCGTCATCCTCGAAGACGGTGAGCGCCTGGCCGCCGATGTGATCGTCGCCAACGCCGACCTGCCCTATGTGTACGCCAGCCTGCTCCCGGACGACGGCCTGGCGCAGCGGATGATGGGCAAGAAGTTCACGTCGTCGGCGCTGATGTTCTACTGGGGCGTGAAAGGTGCGAAGTCGAGCGAACTGCTGCATCACAACGTCTTCCTTGCCGACGACCAGTACCGCGCGTCGTTCGCGCACATCTTTTACGACCACACCCTGCCGGTCGAACCGTCGTTCTACGTCAACGCGCCCTCGCGCACCGATGTCAGCTTCGCGCCCGAAGATGGCGACGGCTTGATGGTCCTGGTGCCGGTGGGCCACATCGACGCGAAGCGCCCGCAAGACTGGATCGCGCTCCGCGACCGGGCGCGCGCGACCGTGATCGAGAAGCTCGAAGCGCTGGGCGTCAAAGACTTGTCGAGCCGCATTGTGATGGAAAAGACGATTGGGCCGCCGGAATACCTTAGCGCGCTCAACCTGGCGAAGGGGTCAGCGTTCGGGCTGAGCCACAACTTCATGCAGGTGGGGTATCTGCGCCCGCACAACCGCCATTCGCGCTACCACAACCTCTACTTCGCCGGCGCGAGCACGCACCCCGGCACCGGCCTGCCGATTGTCCTGCTCTCTGCGCGCCTGACGACAGAGCGCATCTTGAATGAACAGGGCGTCCCTCAGCCGGTCGCGTTCTCCGCGCCGCCTCGGGCGATGGAGGGCGCGCGATGATGAGGATTCAAACCCACACCTGGGAGGATCGCTTGCTGGCGTGGGCCTACGAGGGCCTGCGCAAGTTGCCGCTGATGGACCGGTTCGACGCGGATGATTCGCTGCTGGAAAACGCCTACGCCCACTGCGCCGCGATCACCAAAGCCAACAGCCGCACCTTCTACCTGGCGTCGAGCCTGCTGCCGGGGGACAAGCGGCGCGCGGTGCGCGCGCTCTATACGTTCAGCCGCATCACCGACGACTGCGTAGACAAACCCGGATCGGGTCAGACCCCGGCGGAGGCGCTCGCGCGCTGGCGGCTCCGGCTGATGAAGCCGCCGGTTGACGACCTGGCGCTGCTGGCGTGGGCCGATACGCAGGCGCGATACGGCATCCCGCAGGGCTACGCTGACCAGTTGATCGATGGCATCACGCGCGACATCGCGCAGACGCGCTACCGCACCTTCGCCGAGCTTGCCGAGTACTGCTACGGCGTCGCCTCCACCGTCGGCCTGATGGTGATGCACATCGTCGGCTTTGCGGGCGAGGACGCGCTGCCCCACGCAGTGAAGCTCGGCATCGCGTTGCAGCTCACCAACATCCTGCGCGATGTGGGCGAGGACTGGCGCGCAGGCCGGCTCTACCTGCCGCTGGAAGAGCTGGAGGCGTTCAACCTGAGCGAGGCCGACGTCGCCGCCGGACGGGTGGATGACCGCTGGCGCGCGTTCCTCCGGTTCCAGATCGCGCGCACGCGCCGTCTCTATGCCGAGGCGCAGCCCGGCATCGCCCTGCTGGGGCGCGACGGGCGCTTCCCGACCAGCGCCGCCGCACAACTCTACGCGGCCATTCTGGAGGACATCGAGGCGCACGATTACGACGTGTTCAACCGCCGCGCGCAGGTCGGCGAGTGGGGTAAGGTACGCCGCTTACCGGGCATCTGGTGGGAAACGCGCTGGCTCGCGGCAGCGCGCGTTGGGAGTGTGCAGCCATGACCTACGGACAGTTTCTCCTGATTTTCCTCGTGTTGCCGATTACGGCGCTGGCCTGGCTTCTGCGCCGTGAACTCACGCGCCGGCAGCTTCTCGCCGCCAGCGGGGTGGCGCTCGTGGCGTTTCTTTACACGCCCATCTGGGACAACCTCTTAGTGGCAAATCGCGTGTGGTGGTATGACCCTGACCGGGTTGCGGGGATCACGTTGGGTTGGGTTCCGCTGGAGGAGTATCTCTTTTTTGTGCTGCAACCCGTCCTCGTCGGCCTGTGGATGCTCTTCTTGCGCCACAGGCTCCCCCCGGCGGAGGAGCGGGTTGTCGGCAGGCCGGGGTTGTGGCGTCGGGCGATGTTAGCCGTTGGGATGGTTTGGGTCGGAAGCGTCGTACTGTTAGCCTCCGCCTGGGACCCCGGTTTCTACCTGGGCCTGATCCTGGTGTGGGCGCTGCCGCCGGTGATGCTGCAACTCGACTTCGGTGCGGACATCCTGAGGAGCCGCCGCCGGTGGGTGGCGCTGGGGATTATCCCCGCCGTGCTCTATCTCGTCGCCGCCGACGCGCTCGCCATTGGGCTGGGCATCTGGACCATCAACCCGGAGACTTCGTTGCAGGTCTACTTGCTCGGCGTACTCCCGGTTGAGGAGTTTGTCTTCTTCCTGATGACGAGCACGCTGGTCGCCTTCAGCGTGACGCTCACGCTGGAAGAAGCGAGCTTCGACCGCTTAAACTTGCTCGTCAGGCGGATCGCGGACCGCCGCCGCGCTTGGCGGGTTGACCGCGAGCGCGCCAACTGAGACGGTGGAAAGATCGGCTGGTATAGGATTTGATTGAACTGATTCAAACTTTTGCCAACAGCTGGCCGTGCTAAGCGTTTCTCTACCTCACCCCCGTCTCGCCTGCGGCTCGACACCCCCTCTCCGCTTGCGGCTATAGTCCGGCGTAGCCGGGA
>DAOTXU010000462.1:0-8046 GCA_034435135.1 Anaerolineae bacterium
TGGCCGTGCTAAGGCCTTTCTCTACCTCACCCCCGTCTCGCCTGCGGCTCGACACCCCCTCTCCGCTTGCGGCTATAGTCCGGCGTAGCCGGGAGAGGGGGACGGGGGGTGAGGTGTCCGCCAACACGACAAGCTCCACACGCACCGCGGTCGTTGGCTCAAAAGCTTGAATCACTTCAATGTTAGCGAAGCGGGGAGTTTTGTCCATGTCGCTGGAACTGCAACTACAGGTCGCTGCCCAACTGGTCCTGGCCGCCATCCTGAGCATGGTCGTCGGGCTAGACCGGGAGCGCCGGCATCGCCCCGCCGGGCTGCGGACGCATATGCTGGTGGGCATAGGGGCGTGCCTGTTTACGCTCCTCTCGATTTACGCCTTTCCCGGCAGCGACGCCGCGCGGGTGGCGGCGCAGATTGTGGTCGGCGTGGGCTTCTTGGGTGCAGGGACTATCATCCGCCGCGAGAGCACCGTGAAGGACCTGACGACAGCGGCGAGCATCTGGGCGACGGCGGCGGTCGGTATGGCGGTAGGCGCAGGTGCGTGGTTCCTGGCCGTCGCCGCCACACTGGCGATCTGGGTCATCCTCGTGATTATCCGCCGCTTTGAAGACAAAGCAGAGCATAAAGCTTGACCTTGTATCAAACCGAGGAGTATAACAGATGAGTCAGTTTTCTCTGCGCATCGAACTGATACCGGGTAAGCTCACCGTCCAGGTTGTCCACCACAACCTTACTACCCTCCAGGGCCAGCTTCCCTGCTGGTCTTATGTGACCGACGGATTGCGGGCGCATCGTCAGAACGAGCTGATTTTCACCCTGCGCTGCAAGGCGACCGAGAAGCCGAGAGACTTTCCACCCGATCCACTGGACTTTTTTAGGGCGGTATACTCGTTTGCCGAGCGCGGGCAGTTGGCCCATGTAGGCCAATATAGCGAGTTGGCCCCGCCCGGCCTGTTCGGGCGCGGCGACCTCACCGGGCTGGTATACGCGGCCCCTCAGTTTCCCTCTGGTCTGCAAACCCACGCCCGGATGATGTCAGCGATCCTGCTCACCGCCAGCGAACTGGAGGTGTGCAAGCGCTTTGGGGTCACACGAATGCTGGCTATCCTGGGCCAGGCGTATAGTTACTATCCCTGCCCGCCCTGGGCTGACCGCGAGCGCCCTTCCCTGGCATCGCCTGATGAGATGCAGGCCAAGAGCATCCTCGCCAAAGGGATTCCGCTGTTGCGCTTGCCCGGCGCACAGTTCCGCCTGGAAAACCGGTTCCGGCTGGTGTTGCGGCTGCTGGAGACTTCGTGGCAGCATTTGCCCGGCGTGTTTAAACAGCTTCGGTCAAACGGCCCGCTGGCTTTCCTCACCGAGCCGGACCCAAAGGCTGTGGCCTGCTTGATCTGGAAGCCGGGCCAGATTGAGGTTCAGGCCATTGCCGCGCCCGACAGCGGCGGCTCGCGCGTGACCGGGAACTTTGTGATGCTGTGCGGCGAGCAGGCCGAAGATCGCCTGCAAATGGTCGAGGACGGCTTCCTGCTATGGCTGACGGACGCAACCTGGGATGGCCTGCGACAAGCGCTCGAAACCGGTCAGCCCTTCACGACCTCGCTGGCGCAGATCGGCGCGCCGCCGGTCGCCTTCGCTCTGGAATGGGCGCGCGAGTTTTATCACAGCCCGGTGGATGGCCGAGTCTATTTCGCTCAAGGCGGCTGGTACTCCGCCGGGCACCCCGACCCTTCATCTCCACAAAAGCTGGTGCAGCCCGGAATCATCCTGCTCAACACGGACGACGAACTCTACGCACGGATCACGGTAGAGGGCCTCAGCAATTACACTACACAAGTGGTTAAGAGCGTTGAAGATCAATTCGGGAGGGCGGAGGAGAAACCAGGGCAGGAGCTGGTCGTGCAGTTCGAGATCGGGCCGCAGGGAAACGCTTGCATCGAGATGGTGTCCAGGCCGGGTCTCGACCAGCCGCGGCTGGATACGTTGCTTGAGCGGCTGAAAACGATTCCGGTCCCCCCGGTGAAAGAGAGATCGGTTCTGTTCCAGATCTATTTCAGGCTGTGGGGCGGGTCCGGCGAGCCACTGGCTCTGTAATCCATCATTCGTGACAGTGGCCGCCACGCTGGCGATCTGGCTCATCCTCGTGATTATCCGTTGCATAGAGGACAAGAACGAGGAGGGGCGCTAGCAGACGCTCACTGCTCAGAGCACATTTGTGGCAACGTCCCCCCGCAACAGCGCCAGCAGCCGCCCATGATCGCAGTACGGCAGGCACAGCGCGGCGCGGTCCAGCCGCCCAGAACGGAGGTAGTACAGCGTCTCCTCCTCCAGCCAGGAGGCATAGACAGGCGTGCCTTCTAGGTCGATGATCGCCTCGGTCATAGTAGCCGTGGGCACCCATCGGTCCACCTCGCGCCGGTAAAAGTCGCCCATGATCTCGACGATCACGCCGTCGAAGTCGAAGCGGCCAAAGTGCGAGCGGTACTTCTCGCTCTCGCGCCATGCGACGGGCTGAGTGACGTGATCGGCAAAGCACCCCTGAAACCGGTACGCGCCTTCGGTGTCGGTCTCGATGTCGATGTCTTTCACCGGGGCAGGCACGCCGTGCAACGCAATCGACGCGCCGCCGACAACCTTATAGCTGGTTCCCACCGCGTTAAGCTGCCGAGCAATCGCGCGCAGGGCCGCGCGCCAGCGCGGTTTATGCGCCACCACGAGCAGGTGTTCGACGCCGCCATGTAGCGAAGGGTCGGCAGCGACGCGGGTGTTCAGATCAACCCAGGCGTCCCAGGCCGGGCCGTCAAGCGCGTTTAATGCGTCCTCCTCGATCATGCTCACCAACCCCTCGACGCCGAGCGCCGTCGCCGCCTCGAAACCCGCGCCCCGGCACAGCGGCTCAACCTCGGTCGGATGCGCCATGTACGCGCAGAAATGCGAGCCTTCTTCGCCGCGCGGCGGGAGTAGCCCGGTTGTGAGCAATCGCTCGGCGTCCTCTGGCTCTTCAACGATCCACGTCGGCTGGTACCGGGCGGCCCAGCGATGGCCGGCATAGCGCGAGATAAACGCCGCAAAGCACACACCGCCCGGCTTGAGCACGCGGTACGCTTCTGCCACCGCCTGTCGCCGTTCGACTTCTTCCAGCAGGTGATACAGCGGCCCCATGAGGAGCACGGCATCAAAGCTATCGGCGTCGAAGCGCGCGAGGTTGGTGGCCGTACCCTGCTCATAGCTCACGAGCGTCACGCCCGCCTCGGCGGCTTTCGTCTCCGCCAGGCGCAGGCATTCCGGCGACAGGTCGAACAGAGTCACCATATAACCCCGCCGCGCCAGTTCGACCGCGTAGCGGCCCGGCCCGCCGCCGCAGTCCAGCACGCGCGCGGGCGCGGGCGGCAGGTGCGCCTCCAGCGCGCGCAGGCTCACAGCGAACTCGGTGCGGTGGCGATCCATCCGCTCCCATTCGCGCTGCGGGTTCAGGTCGTAGCCGCGCTGGATGTATCGCGTTGGGTCGCTTACCTCTTGGGGCATCTCAGCGCTCCCGCGTCTTGCCGCTCTTGAGGCCGGTGCGCAGCTTGTTGTTCACCTCGCGGACCGCCTGCGCCGCGAGCGCCCCTCTGTTCGCCTCGATGTAAGCCGCCACCCGGTCGCGGTGCCGCTTGGTCATCTCACGCAACGCCCACGAGATCGCTTTGACGATCATCGGGTGGCGCTCGGCTTTCACCCGGTCGATCAGCTCGAGTGTGAGATCGGCGAAACGGTCGTCGTCCCGGTTGAGCCACACGGTCGCCACGAGCGCCAGCCGCCGGCTCCATACGTCCGCGTCGGCGATCAGGTCGCGCAGGTGATTCAGGCGCGCGTCTGGGTCGGCGCGCACCCAGGGGCCGAGCGTGTAGACGCCCAGGCCGTCGGTCGTCCCCCAGTTGTCCAGCCGGCGACGCCAGCGGTCGAAGTGATCCCACGTCAGGGTAGGGATGAAGCGCTGGTAGCGCTGAAGCAACTCCAGCGCCAGGCCCATCTCGTCATACGACTCGCCGTGCCACAGCGACTCGACCAACGCGAGCAACTCGGCGCGCGCGATGTCTTGGTGCGCCTGGCTCCATGTTTTGGCGATGGCGCGGCTATCGGGCACGCGCACGCCGTAGGATTTGAGCGCGGTCGGCGCGACCATCTGCGGCCCTGCCGCTTAGGCTGGGTCGGCCTGCTGGAGGAGGGCCTCCAGCAGGCGTTGGTGTTCGGTTGTGATGTCGAGGGAGTGTGGTTCGGTCATGCCATGATTTTACATCTTGTCGTGGATTTTTCACGCGCGCGGCGCACCGGGGCATGGCAGGCCGTGTCCCTACTACGTCGCATCAACATCGAGGGCTTTGCGTATCCCCGCCGCGTGCTCACGGTCGTGATCGGCGTAGACGCGGACGAAGTGATAAATCGACCAATCAAACAACCTCTGGTTAAGGTGGCTCTGATCCATCGCCATCAGCAGCACCATCATCGCGTCGTGCGTGCTGTGGAAGTCGGCCCAGACCGCCTCCCATGCCTGGTCGCGGCGAGCTTCGGCGTGCGCCCGGTTCCAGGCGTCCTCATCCTCAGCGTCGTTGGGGTCGGGTGCCTGCCCGGCGAAGAGTTGACGCAGCCGCCGCAGGAACCAGAGTTCCCAGTCGGCTACATGCCCCAGCACATCCTTCAGCGTCCACTCCCCGCACACCCGGCGCGATTCGCGCTCGGCGACGGGCACAAGTGAAGCGGCGGTGAGCAATTCATCGCGCGCAGCGTCCAGCGCGGCGAGCAAAACCTCTTTTGGGCCGAACGCCTCCACGTCGCCCCGCGACGCGCGCCACGCGGACAGGTGCGCGGCGTGCGTCGCGTCATGGCGGGCGCGCCACCCAGCCCACTCGCGCACCGCCGCCTCGCCCCACGAGAAAACGCGCTTCCGGTGGAGTTCCTCATCGGAGAGCTGGTCGAGCGCCGCGAGGAAGTCTGCGCGCGCCTGCACACAGGCATCGAGCGATTGCGCCAGCGGCCAGCCCCGCCGCTCGGCATGGAGCGCCGCGTTGCGGGCGTCCAGGTTCTCGACGCTGACGACCTCCTCCTCACGTCCGGCAAGGATCAGATTGATACGGTTGGTGAACCACTCATCCCACGCAGCGATGTGCGCCAGCAGGTTCGCCGCCGTCCAGGCGTCGAAGACCGGCGGCTCTGTCAGTGTCTTCTCATCCAGCCCGATAAGCTGATACAGCAGTACGGCGCGCTCCTTCGCCATGCGCGCCAGCAGGTTGCGCCGCCACGCCGCCAGAATCTCGCGGACCTGCGCGGTGTGCTCAAGCTCGTGCTCCAGCGCGCGGCGCAGCGCTTTGCGTGCAGTCCACTGCTCGTCGGGATGATCGGTCCAGTTTGCCGGCGTGAACACGCCCGACAGCTCTGCGTCGGTGAGACGTTCCAGCCGCTCAACAACGGTGCGCCGCTCCATGTCGAGGAAGTCGAAGATGGGCATGTCCGCGTCGTGCTCCCACTCTGGTGGCAGTGTGTCAGGCGGCACCAGGCGCGAGACATACCACTCCTCCGCGTTGCCCACGTGCCGCAGGGCGCGGCGGATGTGGAACGCCTCCGGCGCGGGCTTCCAGTTGAGCACATCTTCCGGCAGGTCGCGGACCAGCGTCAGCAGATCGGCGCGGGCGTGGCCCATCAAGCGGAAGAGGCGCGCCATCGCGTCGCGGGTCAGCGGCGCGCGGTCGGGCGGGAGCAGCGCGGCGGCGTCGCCGGGGTTGAACGGCCCGCCCCCGCTTTTCTCGCCGGCAACCTCGATCTCGACCGGCTCATCCTCCGCCGGGGCCGGCTCGCCGTGACGCCACAGCCAGGCGTGGTACGCGCGGATGGCGTCGGGCAGGCGGCGCAGGGCTTCGTCACGGCCCGGCGCGCGGACGATACAGCCGGGCAGGTCGGGCGCGTGCGCCATGCACAGGCCGCCCTCGCCGATTTCCAGGTAGATGGCATAGCGGGTCATGATCTACCTCTATGCTCACGCAAGTAGTAGATAAGGTCCTGCTCGACGGTCGGCGCGCCAAGCCGGTTGAGCATCGCCATCGTCTGCGCGCGGTGGTCGGTGCCGTGGTTGACGACGTGCAACAGGATATGCCACAGCACGTTTTCTTTAGGATCGCCTCTCGTGGTCTTGTAGTGCACGGTCTGGAGGAGTTGCGCATCGTCCAGCGTGGCGAGGTAAGCGCGCGCCTCTGTCTCGATTTGATCCCAGCGGGCGCGCACGTCGGCGCGTGTGGGATGGTCGGCAGGGTTGAGCACGGCGCGCGGCCATTCCCCACGCAGGCGCTCGAACCATATCCACTCGGCGCCCATCGTGTGCACGACCTGCCCGCGAACCGAGCCGTGCGACCAGCCGAGATCGCGCGTGAACTGCTCATCGGTCAGTTGGGTGACGCACTCCCACACCTTGCGGTGCGCCCAGTAGTTGTAGTCGTAGAGCGTGCGCACAACGTCTGCGCTTGGGCCGTTCATAGCGGTTGCCTCCTGCAAAAATCAACCCTCTGAGGAGGGAGCAAGTTTCTCAATGAAATCTTCCCGCACCGGGTAGAAAATGTCCAGCATCACGAAAGGCTCAGCACCGATGCAGGTGTCGCCATGCGGGACATTTGCCGGGATGCAGTAGAAGTCGCCTTGTTGCACGATGCGCTCCTCATCCCCGATGCGCAGGGTCGCTTTGCCGGCGTAGACCATGCCGATTTGTTCATGTGGGTGCGTGTGCATCGGCACCGTATGGCCCGGCAACGTGGCGTTGAGCGCCATCATCATTTTCTCACCGTGCAGCCCGGTCAGGATGGTCGTCTCCAGCCCTGCCATCTGGACGAGCTTTGGAGCAGCCGCGAGGTCGATAAAATACGGAGCTTTCCCTTGCATCGCCTTCTCCTCCTATGTGAGCGACGTTCACGCCCGCGCGCGCCACGCTTTGAGGATCGCCGCTTCTTTCTCCGGCTTCAGGCCGGCGCGCCACTCGTGATCGGTGGGGCGCGTCGTGTGCCAGGCGAGCGTATCGCGGGCGGTTTCGACCAGCGGGCGGAAGGTCAGCCCGTCGGCGATGGCCCTGCGGCAATCGGTCGCCATCAGGCCGCTGTCCCCCTCCGGCAACCAGAGCGGCAGTTCCATCCAGGGGCCGACCTCGTGTTCCAGCAGAAACGCCTCGTCCACCCAGGTGAACGTCGCGTCGCTCCCGGCGGCGGCCTTGCACGTTTCGAGCGTGGCCTGCATGGTCAGCCGGTACGCCGGGCCGGTCGCGTTGTATACGCCGATCTTGCCGGCCTCGATCATGCGGAGGTTCCACGCGGCCAGATCGCGCGCGTCGATGACCTGCACGGGCGCGCCCGGCTTGCCCGGCGCGAGCGCCTCGCCGCCCCTGGCGACGCGGGCCGGCCAGTAGATGAAGCGGTCGGTGGGGTCGTGCGGGCCGACGATCAGGCCGGGGCGGACGGTTAGCACGCGGCCCGGCATGGCGGCCTCCGCCGCGCGCTCGCAGAGGACCTTGAGCGCGCCGTAGGTCTCCCCGGTGACCTCCTCCACTGTCTCGTCAGCGAGCGTCGCCAGTCGGGCACTTTCATCTTGATTGGGCTTCGAGGCATCGGCGTAGACCGAGATCGTCGAGATGAACGTGTAGTGATCGACTGCACCGGCGAGCAGTTCCGCCGACGCGCGCACCACGCGCGGCACGTAACCGCACGTGTCGATGGCGGCTTGCCAGCGCCGGCCTTTGAGCACGTCGAGGCCGCCGTCGCGGTCGCCGCGCAGCCGTTCCACGCCGGGGAAGAGGTCGGGGTTGGTCTTGCCGCGATGGAACAGGGTCACTTCATGTCCGCGCGCGAGCGCGGCTTCGACCAGGTGCCGGCCCAGGAATTGCGTCCCGCCCAGAATCAAGAGTTTCACTGCCACCTCCTCATAGCTATGAAGTGATTCAAGCTTTTTAGCCAACGACCCCGGTGCGTGTGGAGCTTGTCGTGTTGGCGGGCGACCTCACCCCCCGCCCCCCTCTCCGCTTGCGGAGAGGGGGTGTCGAGC
>DAOTXU010000463.1:0-3279 GCA_034435135.1 Anaerolineae bacterium
GGCTGCTGCCGGGACCGCCGGTCACCGCGGTGATGAAGTGTCGGTCCAGATACTCATGCTGGAACAGCCGCGCGAGGCGGTACTGGGCCGTGGAGCGCGAGGTGAAGAACAGCGTCTCGATGTGCCGCCCCAGCAGCGCCCGGCAGTCGTTGACCGCTTTGATGATCTCCCGGTCGCGGACGGTCAGCTGCATCGGGGGCTTGTGTTCCGGCGCGACGCGCCGGTTGCGCGGCAGCCGTGTTTTTGCCCCCGCGCCGGATGCACCCCTTTCCACAAGGTTACCCCTGCTCGTAGTCGCTCAGGCCGTCGGTCGGCGCGGTCACGTCGGCGGCAGTTTCCGTGCCATCGCCGCCATACCGCTGGTCCAGCCAGGCATCGACCGCGCTGGCGGGCAACAGGCCGTTCGCCTCCATCGACCGCTGGCGCAGGTGCGCCGGGTCGAGGTCGCCGGTGCGGGGCGGCGGCGCCAGCGTGCGCAGAGTGAACGCCGGGAGCGTCCGGCCCTGAAAGCGCGTCTTGACCGCGACCTGATACGCGCCCAGGTTTTGCAACCCCTGCGCGTCAAGCTCCGGCGCAAACGCCGACGCCAGCGCCCGCGCATCCCTGTCGCCGCACTCGAACGCCAGCAGCGTGCCCACGTTGCCCAGGATGCCGGTCAGTGTGTCGCTGCTCAACTGGTCCAGATACTGGTTGGACAGCGCCAGGCTCAGCCCGAACTTGCGCGCTTCCGAGAACATGTCCGGGATCGGGCTGGTGACGTAGCGCTCCACCTCGTCCACGTAGAGGTAGAAACGCGGCGGGGCGTTGTCGGGCAGGTAGCCCAGCGCCTGGAACGCCATGTAGAACCCGGCCAGGAACATCGCCCCCAGGCTGCCCACCTCGGACCGGACCGCCTCGCCGGAGAGGTTGATGAGCACCACCTTCTGCCCCTCGATCAACGCCCGGAAATTGAGCGCGTGGGGATGGCAGGTCATCCGCTCCACCGCCGGGTTGCCCAGGAACGCCTCGGTGCGGTTGAGGATGGGTTGGGCGATCTGCACCTGCATCCCTTCCGATTTCTGGTTGTACTCCTGCCAGAACATCAGGTTGGCGCGCATCTTGCGCTCCTGGAGGGCGTCCAGCAGGCTGGCGCGATACCCGCCGTGCAGGAGCAGGCGCTGGATGTCCAGCGGCGTGGCTTCCGGGTCCAAAAGCAGCGTGCGCAGCACGTTGCGCAGCACCCGGTCCATCTGCCCCTCGCTCCACACCTTCTCGTAGATGCGCCGCAGGATCCAGTAGACATAGTTGAACGCCGTGTCCTCGGACACCCCTGGCGGGATGCGCAGCGGATTGAGCGGCACCGGGTAGGCGGTCCGCCCGCACTCCAGCAGCACCATGTCGTCGCGGCGCGCGGCAGGGATACTCGCCGCCAGGATGTCGTCGATGAGCTTGCCGTGCGGGTCGATTACCGCCACGCCGCGCCCGGCGGCGATGTCCTGGTGGATCAGGTTGTGCAGCAGCGTGCTCTTGCCCATGCCGGTCTTGCCGGTGGTGTAGAGGTGATAGGAGCGGTCCCCATTCGCCAGGTACACCGGGAACGTCTTGCCCTGGCTGGCCGCCGTGCCGAGGCACACCCGCTCCCCTGCCGCGCCGGTCAGTTCCTCCGGGACCGGCAGCCCTGCCCACACGATGTTTCTGGCGGTGAACCCTGCATACGGCAGGTGCCACAGCGCCGCGATCTCCGGCGGGTACAGCATGAAGCCAATCCGTTCCATCCAGGCCTCGGCTTCCTTCACCCTCCGGCCCCCGCCAAACCAACCCCGTTTCCCGCGGGCTTCGTCCACGATCTTCAGCCGCTGGCCCAATACGACCATGGCGTCGTGTGCCTCGATTTCCTTACTGTTGGTCACTTTGACGCCCGGCTGCCGGTACGGTTTGTCCATTGCCTGGATCGTCGTGAACGGCGGCCAGGAGCACCACGTCACCGGCGTGCTCATCATCTCCAGGAGTTCCAGCCGCTCCTTTTCAGGCGTGTCCATCTGAAGGAAGACAAACCCCAGCCACAACGGGTTGCTGATCTTGGCGCGGATGATCTTCTCCTCGCTGGCGGGGTAGCGCGCCACCCGTTCCCGCTGCAATCGCCGCGCCTCCGAGAAAGTGTTCATCAGGTCGTCGCCGAAACTGGCCTTGTAGGGCAGCCGCCGGGGGCGTTCGCCCGCTTCGTAGGCGCTCTGAGTCAGGACGTAGTTGACCTCTCTCGTATTGAAGGTAGTCGATCCGGCCAGGAGCAGCTTGTACACCAGGCGTTCGTCGGGACGCAGGTCATCCATCAGCTTGGCGATGACCATCACCGGGTCAAGCTCTTTGATCTCCTCGGCCAGAATCAGGGGGTGACAGCCGTCTTCCTTCACGCCTGGCCGGGTCAGCCCAAAGAATGTATACCCTCGCCAGAAGGGATATTCGATCGCGCCCAGCAGGTCATACCAGTAAGGCACCCCGGTCACCTCGGCGCCGGGGTAGTAGACGCCCACCAGTTGCCTTAGCTTTTCCTCGCTGAGCTTGTGGAAAAGGTCGCCGATCACCCAGGTGATGGCATCCGAGGTGGCGATGATGTTCAATTCAGAAGCGGGGGTGGTGCCCGCAAGAGTGGCGATGAACGCCATGGCTTCCTGCGGCTGCCAGATGGTGTTCTGCGGCACGGTGACCACGTAGTAGCTAAAGGGCGTCTCTTCCTGCGCCTTTTTGGACACGATGGTTCCTCCTCGTGCAATGAAACCGGCACATACCAGACGACGACGGCTGGTCGGGTGTGAAGCGTGTATTCGGTAGAAGTTGAAACAAAAGCCGAAAGCAAGGCCCTGTTATCACAGGACGCTTCCGGCGGTTACGAAGTCAGTACGATGATTTGCGCCGCTTCGATGCGAACATCAATGACCCGGTTATTATACTGCATCATCTTTCGCTCGAAAGGTTTCCGGGTTGGTATCGGGTAAGTGTTTCCCGTCCCAGGCCGATCTGTCTCAGGTGTACGCGCGTGTTGTTTCAAAAAGACTGGTCAGCCGGCGCGTACTTGAGAAATCGAGGGCCGCCGCCGGCGGCCTTCCGCTTGCTCTGCCCCGCGCTTCGGCCTGCAAGGCCGACTGCCGACGCCGAGGCGTGGCGGCTGGCGCTGGCCGAAGGCCAGCAGTCAGGCTCCCGCCGTTCGCCGAGTCCCGTAGGGACGAGGGCATCCCGTGCCGATGACCCGCCCACGCGGGGCATCGTGTGCGCGTCAGCGCGGCACCCGGCACGGGACGACGG
>DAOTXU010000464.1:0-1689 GCA_034435135.1 Anaerolineae bacterium
TCAATCGCCGCGTTGATGCACGCCGCGTCGCGGAACACGCCGACGCACGTCATCATCATGTCCTGCATCTCCTCGCGGATGGCGGCGACGCGCGTATTGCCCTCGGCGTTGCGGATGCGTTCCAGCCCGGCAATGGCGTCGGCGGCGGCGTCATCCGGCAGGGGCGCAAAGTCTGCCGTCTTGCAAAACGCGGCCATCGCCCTGCCGCCGCGCCGGCCGTAGACCACCAGGTCCACCAGCGAGTTCGTGCCGAGCCGGTTCGCGCCGTGCACCGAGACGCACGCGCACTCGCCGGCGGCGTACAGGCCGGGCAGCGGGGTCTTCTGCGCGTCGATGATGACTTCGGCGTCGAGGTTGGTAGGGATGCCGCCCATCGCGTAGTGCGCGGTGGGCTGGATCGGCATCGGCTCCTTAATCGGGTCAATGCCCAGGTACGTGCGGCAGAAGTCGAGGATGTCGGGCACTTTGCTCTCGATATACGCGCGGTCCACCCGGCGCGACTCGCCCGCCTCGGCCAGGTACTTGTTGACCGTCTCAGGCCGCACATCCAGGTAGACGTAATCTTTGCCGTCAACGCCATTGCCGTGCCTGATTTCCATGTAGATGGCGCGCGAGATCACGTCGCGGCTGGCGAGGTCCTTGATCTTCGGCGCGTAGCGCTCCATGAAGCGCTCGCCCTTGCCGTTGATGAGCACGCCGCCCTCGCCGCGCACGCCCTCGGTGATGAGAATGCCCATGCGGTAGATGCCGGTCGGGTGGAACTGGTAGAACTCCATGTCCTCCAGCGGCACGCCGCGCCGGAAGACGACCGCGGTCCCATCGCCGGTGCAGGCGTGGGCGTTGCTGGTGATCTGCCAGAGCTTGCCCCAGCCGCCGGTGGCGAAGAGCACAGCTTTGGCATGGAAGATGTGGATCTCGCCGGTGCCGATCTCAATCGCCACGATCCCCGCGACGCGCCCATCGTTTAAGATCAGGTCAAGCACCTGGAACTCATCGAAGAAGTTGACCTGGTTCTTGATGCACTGCTGGTAGAGCGTCTGCAAGATCATGTGGCCGGTGCGGTCGGCGGCGTGGCAGGCGCGGCGCACGGGCTTCTCGCCGAAGTTCTTGGTGTGGCCGCCGAAGCGCCGCTGCGCGATTTTCCCCTCCGGCGTGCGGTCGAAAGGGAGGCCCATGTGCTCCAGTTCCAGCACGACCTCGACCGCCTCTTTGCAGAGCACATCGACCGCGTCCTGGTCGGCCAGGTAGTCCGAACCTTTCACCGTATCGAAGGCGTGCCATTCCCAGTTGTCCTCTTCCTCGCTGCCGAGCGCGGCGCTGATGCCGCCCTGCGCTGCGCCGGTGTGCGAGCGCGTAGGGTACAGCTTGCTGACCACCGCGACCTTGATGCTCTTTTCCTGTGAAGCATAAAGCGCGGCCATCAGGCCGGCACCGCCCGCGCCGACGATTACCGCGTCAAACTGGTGCGTTTTCATCGCTGCTCCTTGAAGGTGCTCGTTCTGTTCATACAGACAAGGGGCTTAAGCCCCTTGTCCTGGCCTTTGGCCGGTACAGGCTGAACTGATTCAAACTTACGCCAACCGGTGGCCGTGCTAAGGCCTTTCTCTACCTCACCCCCGTCTCGCCTGCGGCTCGACACCCCCTCTCCGCTTGCGGCTATAGTCCGGCGTAGCCGGGAGAGGGGGACGG
>DAOTXU010000465.1:0-18339 GCA_034435135.1 Anaerolineae bacterium
GGGAACCTCCCAGAGCGTCGGTGGTGTTTTCTTCTTTTCTGACATGACTTGTCTCCTTATAGCTGGTGACAAGCATTATACGCTTTCAAAGGGTTTTGAGATAGTTTCTTAGTACTACAGCCGCAGTTGACGGGGCTGCGAGCCGGTTTTGTTAGGGTCGCGCCACCATATGTGGGGTTGGCGTTCCACATAGAATGGCGCATCTGGCCCTTGCGCAACGATGTGCGGCTGTAGTATTAGAACCTATCCGAAAAACCGTCTCAAACGACCTGGACAAGGGGCTTAAGCCCCTTGTCCAACGTTATTCGGATAGGCTCTTAATGCACCTTCACGCCCTCGACCGACTCGCGGGTCGCCAGACAGCGGCCCACCGCCTCGGCCACGAGCTTGACTTCCTGTACCATCTCGGCGAAGCGCTTGGGCTTGAGGCTTTGCCGCCCGTCGGAGACGGCCTCCTCCGGCCTGGGATGCACTTCGATAATGAGTCCATCGGCCCCGGCGGCGATGGCCCCGCGCGCTACTGGCCCGACCAGCTCCCATAGCCCGGTTCCGTGGCTGGAGTCGGCGATCACGGGCAGGTGCGTGAGTTGCTTGAGCATCGCCACCGCGTTGATGTCGAACGTGAAGCGTGTGTACGTCTCGAAGGTGCGGATGCCGCGCTCGCACATCATCACGCGGTTGTTGCCGTGCGAGAGGATGTACTCGGCGGACATCAGCCACTCTTCCATCGTGGACATCATCCCGCGCTTGAGCAAAACCGGCTTGTGCGCCTCACCCACCTCGTGCAACAGCGCGAAGTTCTGCATGTTGCGCGCCCCGAGCTGCAAGATGTCGGCATAGGTCGAAACCAACGCCACCTGGTTGGGCGACATGACTTCCGTGACGATCTTCATCCCGGTCGCCTCGCGCGCCTCCGCCAGAAGCTCCAGCCCCTCTTCGCCCAGCCCCTGGAAGCTGTAGGGCGAGGTGCGCGGCTTGAACGCGCCGCCGCGCAAGATCAGCGCCCCCGCCTCTTTGACTGCCCACGCGACTTCCATGAGTTGCTCGCGGCTTTCTACCGTGCAGGGGCCGGCCATAATCACCACTTCCTGCCCGCCAATGGCGATGTCGTCCACCTGCACCACCGAGTCGTCGGGGTGGAACTCGCGGCTCGCCAGCTTGTACGGCTTGAGGATCGGGACGACGCGCTCCACGCCGTCCATGCGCTCGAACTGCTCGCGGTCCATCGTGCGGTCGTCGCCCACCACGCCGATAATGGTGCGCTCCTCGCCGCGCGACAGGTGCACGCGCCGGCCCATCCCCTCGACCCGGCTCACAATCGCCGAGATTTGCGCCGGCGTGGCATCTTTCTGCATCACGACAATCATCGCGTCTTCTCCTTCGACTTCTATAATCTCGATCTTTGCATCAGGCGCCAAAGTGTGAGGGCGTTTCCCCCTCGCGGCTCACGCCCTTGCCTTCGTGTCGATACCCTGTCATCTTAAGCCTCCTCAAAGTTGGTGAATATTCGGTCAATGCCCGGTGACGGTTTACTCGCCGCCGGGGTGCCAGGTGATCGTCGCCGCCGGGTAACTCCCCAGCATCTTGAGAAACGACGACCGCCGCAACAGCCCCAGGAGCGCCGCCTCGCACGGCGGGTCCTGCCAGTGCCCCTCGAAGTCCAGGTAGAACACGTATTGCCAGGGCTGGTTGCGCCGGGGCCGCGACTCGATCTTGGTCAGGTTGATGTTGCGCTCGGCGAACTCGCCCAGGCACTTGTACAGCGCCGCCGGCACGTGCCGTGTGGCGAACACCAGCGAGGTCTTGTTGCGCTGCGCGCGCGGCGGGTCTTGCGTACCCAGCACAAAGAAGCGCGTGTAGTTGAACGGCAGGTCTTCAATGCCCCGATCCAGCACCTCCAACCCGTAAAGCGCCGCCGCCGCCTCGTGCGCGATCACCGCCACATCGGGTTCGGGGTTCTCGGCCAGTTGCCGCGCCGCGCCCGCCGTGTCGAACGCCGGTTGCGGCTCCAGGCCGTGCCGTTCGAGATAGCGCTCGCATTGCGCCAGCGCCTGCGGGTGCGACCGCACCCGGCGGATGTCCTCCAGCTTCGCGCCGGGCAGCCCGATCAACGTGTGCTGCACGCGCAGGATCACCTCGCCCCGGATGCGCAGGTCGGTGTCCATCAGCAACTCGTAGGCGCTCTCCACCGACCCCGCGACCGCGTTCTCAATGGGGAGCATACAGTAATGGGCCTGGCCGGTCTCCACCGCGCTGATCGTCCCGCGCAGCGTCGCGCAGGGCGCGGTCTCGACCCCCTCCCCGAAGAACTGCCTGATCGCCGCTTCCGAGTATGCGCCGGCCTCACCCTGGTATGCGACGCGCTCCACCTTCTTGTTCAATAGGAGTCCCTCCTCTTATCTGGTCATCTGGGTGGTTCCCCGCTTGGGTGTTGATACCGATCGGTCAGGCTTGGCGAGACCTGAAATCGCGCTTCTTCACTCAAGCGAGCAAGCCTTCGAGCACGGTCATCACCGCGTCGCGCGCCACGCCTTCTTTAACAAGCACCTCGCCCACGTCGCGGATGAGCACGAACCGCGACCGCCCCTCGCGCCACTTTTTGTCGGCGGCCATCGCCTCCCAGAGCGCCGCCGGATTGAGATTGCTGTACCGCACCGGCAGCCCCAGCCCGATGAGCGCGTCCTCGACGCGCGCCGGCAACATGGCGGCGCACAGCCCTACCGCCGCCGAGAGCCGCGTCGCGCCGACCAGTCCCACTGCCACCGCCTCGCCGTGTCGCCAACGGTAGCCCGAAACCGTCTCGATGGCGTGTGCGAACGTGTGCCCCAGGTTCAGGTGCGCGCGCACGCCCTGCTCCAGCGCGTCCACCTCCACGATCCGCGCTTTGACGGCAATCGCGCGCTCCAACGTCGCCTCATCAATCTGTCCGGGCCTTGTTTCCAACTGCTCAAACAACGCTGCATCGTCGATCAGACCGTGCTTGAGCGCTTCCGCCATCCCGCAGCGGAACTCGACCGGCGGCAGCGTCTCCAACACATCGAGGTCGGCCACCACCAGCGACGGCTGCCAGAACGCGCCGACCATGTTCTTGCCGCCGGGCAGATCGACCCCGGTCTTGCCGCCGATGCTGGAGTCCACCATCGCCAGCAGGCTCGTCGGGACCTGGACCACGCGCACGCCGCGCATGTACACCGCCGCGGCGAAGCCGGCCACGTCACCCACCACGCCGCCGCCAAGCGCGATCACCAGCCCGCCCCGGTCCAGGCCGGCCTCCAGCATCCCCTGGCAGAGCACGCCGAGAGTCTCCAACGTTTTATACTGCTCGCCGTCGGGCATGGTAAGCAACGCCCCGTCGAGCGCCGCCGCCAGCGCCTCGCCGTAGAGCGGCCCAACCGTCG
The DNA here is from genome assembly GCA_034435135.1 of Anaerolineae bacterium. GTDB lineage: Bacteria > Chloroflexota > Anaerolineae > Aggregatilineales > JAFGMM01 > JAOSJO01. The sequence continues at coordinate 3,399 of DAOTXU010000465.1, forward strand.
TGTTGCTGACCACCACCGCCCGCGTCGGCAGGCCGCGCTCCTCAAGCAGCGCCGGCATCCGCGCCAGCAGCCCCCTGTCGATCAGCACATCGTACTCGGTGCGCGCCGCGCGCACCCTCAGCCGTCGCGTCTCTGCTCTCGCCATAGCGCCACCACCTTTTCGGTGACTTCCTCCGGCGTCAGCCCTGTCGTGTCCACGCGCGCCGGCAGCGTCGCGTAGATCGGCGCGCGCCTCTCCAGCAGCGACCGCACCCGCCCCGCCCGATCCTCGGCGCCGAGCAAGGGGCGGTCGGTCGCGGTCCCTACGCGCGCCATGATCGTCTCAACGTCGCACGTCAGGCACACGATCAGCCCCGTTGACTCCAGCAACGCCCGGTTGACCGGGTTCAGCAGCGCGCCGCCGCCAGTGGCGATCACCATGCCGCCCGCCTGCGCGAGTTCGTGGCAGAGCGCCGTCTCCATCTCGCGGAAGGCCGCCTCGCCGTGGGCGGCGAAAATTTCGGCGACCGACAACCCTGCGCGCGCTTCGATGAGCGGGTCCATGTCCACGAACTGCATCCCCAGCCGCGCCGCCGCCAGCGGCCCGACCGTGCTTTTGCCCGTCCCCATGAAGCCGGTCAATACCAGGTTTGCTTTCATCACCTTACGGTTGGCATCGAAGATGCGATAATTGGCGAGATAGTTTATCGCAAAGCGCGCACAGTTGCAGATGTTCTTTAGGGCAGAAATCGAGGAAGCGGTATGGAGTTGAGGAACTTACCCGCTGGCCGACGCGCCGCCTCCACACGCCCGCGCGAAAAACGAGTTGGTCGGGATATGCTTCTCTGCTATAATCAGCAGGCTACGGGGAAGTGGCGGAACTGGCAGACGCACATGACTTAGGATCATGTGGAGCAATCCGTGCGGGTTCAAGTCCCGCCTTCCCCACTCAGGCCGTTTTATGAAGTAAAAAGTGAGGAAGAATTAGTCCATGAATGTTGTGACCGAGCGCCTGGACACGCAGGAAGCCCTGATGACCGTCTCGGTGGCAGCCGAAGAGGTGGAGAAAGCCAAGCGGGAAGCGGCAAAGCGGATCGCCCTACAGGTGAATATCCCTGGCTTCCGCAAAGGGAAAGCCCCCTACACACGCATCGTTCAACTCTTCGGCGACAAGGCTCTTCTAGAGGAGGCGCTGGAAGACCTGGGGCAGAAAGTCTATTCCGACGCGCTCGACCAGAGCGACCTGGAACCCTACGCGCCAGGCACGCTCGAAAAAGTGGAGACTGCCCCGGAGTTGGTGCTGACGTTCAAGGTTCCGTTGCAGCCTGAGGTGGACCTGGGCGCGTATCGAGAAGTGCGCGTGCTGTTTGAGGGGCAGGAAGTCTCTGATGAGGCCGTGAACGAATTCATCGAAAACCTGCGCGCGGCGCGCGCGCTGATCGAGCCGGTGGACCGCCCCGCCGATTGGGGCGACGTGGTGACGCTCGACATCTTCGGCGAGCTGTTGCCCGCAGGCCAGGAGCGGCTCGACGCGGAAACGGAGGTGGAGCCGGAAAACCGGCTTATCGACGAGGAAATGTTCGAATTCGTCCTCGACGCCGAACGCGATTTCTTGCCGGGCTTTGCGGCGCAGTTGATCGGGATCACCGCCGGCGCGGGAAAGACCTTCACCCTCGACATCCCTGGCGACTATGAGAATGAGCAATTGCGCGGACGGCGGGCGGCCTTTGAGCTGGACTGCACGCGCGTCAGCGCGCGCACCCTGCCGGCGCTCAACGACACTTTCGCCGCCGACGTGACCGGGGGCGAGCACGAAACCCTGCTCGAACTGCGTCTGGCGTTGCGCCGCATCCTGCAAAAGCAGGCTGATCAGAAAGCCGAAGAGCCTTACTTCGACGCAGTGATGGACAAGGTGCTCGAAGGGGCCAGGCTTGCATACCCGCCGATGATGATCGACGAGTACGTGGACAGGATGCTGGTGGAGTTGGACCAGGACCTGCGGCGGCGGAATGGGATCACGTTGGAGGACTACCTGCGCATTCAAAACCAGACGCGCGAGGAGCTTGCGAAGGAGATGCGGGAGGCCGCCGAGCGACGCCTGCGGCGCGCGCTGGTGCTGGGGAAGGTGGTCGAAGTCGAGGAGCTTGAGCCGAGCGACGAGGCGCTGAGCGACGAGATCGAGGCATTGGTCAAGGAGGCCGATGAGCAAGGCGAGCAACTGCGGGCAGGCTTGCAAAGGTCAGAAGCGCGCCACGACTTTCGGCTGCGTCTGATGACCCGGTGGGCCATCGAACGGCTGATCGCCATCGCCAAGGGCGAGAACCCGCCCAAAGGCCCCAAACCCAAGCTGCACGAAAAGCTCCACAGTGAGTATGTCACCACCCTGGACGACTTCGCCGAACAAGTCGCCGGCGCTGCGAAGCAGGGGGCGGAAGAGGCCGGCAAGCTGTTCCCCGGCGAGCGGGTTGAAGGCGGCATCGTTCGCATCGATTAGGTCAGTGGAACGAACGGCTGAGAGCTTTCTCCACAGGCAAGGGGCTAAAGCTCCTTGTCCCCGGTCGGTCAGTTGGACGCATCTTTGCTATATTCGTTTAGCAGGAACTACTGAAGCCAAGGAGCACAAAACCATGTCGGACCTGAACGCTCTTATCCCGATGGTGATCGAGACCACCGGGCGCGGCGAGCGCGCCTATGACATCTACTCGTTGTTGCTCAAGGAGCGCATCATCTTCCTCGGCACGCCGATCAACGATCAGGTAGCGAACCTGGTCGTGGCGCAATTGCTCTTCCTCAACCGCGAGGACCCCGACAAGGAAATCCAGATGTACATCAACTCGCCGGGCGGTTCGGTGTACGCCGGCCTGGCGATCTACGATACCATGCAGCAGGTGACCGCGCCGGTCTCGACGGTGGCGGTGGGGTTCTCGGCCAGCTTTGGCACCGTGCTGCTGGCGGCGGGGCGGCGGGGCCGCCGTTACGGGCTGCCCAACGCCACCGTGCACATCCACCAGCCGTGGTCGCCCGGCGGGGGCGGCCAGGCGACCGACGTAGAAATCCAGGCCAAAGAAATCCTGCGCCAACGCGACGTATTGAATCGCATCCTGTCATATCACACCGGGCAGCCTTTGGAGCGCATCGAGCAGGACACCGAGCGCGACTTCTTCATGACCGCGCAGCAGGCAGTCGACTACGGCCTGGTGGACAAGGTGCTGACGCCGCCGGAGATTCACCAGCGGGAGAATGGCAAGTGAGCAAATTCGCCAGCGCAGGTCAACTACAGCGGTGTTCGTTCTGCCGGCGCACCGCGAGCCAGGTGAACCAACTGGTCGCCGGCCCGGACGGCGTGTTCATCTGCGACGAGTGCATCGAGATTTGCCGCCAGGTCATCGACGAGCAGAACCGCGCGCTTGACGGGGAGGAGTTCCACGTTGAGCGGGTACCCACCCCGCGCGAAATCCTGCGCCGCCTGGAGGAATACGTAGTAGGGCAGGACCGGGCCAAGCGCGTGCTGGCGGTGGCGGTCTACAATCACTACAAGCGCATCAACGCCGGCGGGCGGGTCGAAGGGGTGGAGCTTGACAAGAGCAACATCCTGCTGATCGGCCCGACCGGGTGCGGCAAGACGCTGCTGGCGCAAACCCTGGCGCGCATCCTGGACGTGCCCTTCTGCATTGCCGACGCCACCTCGCTCACCGAGGCCGGCTACGTGGGCGAGGACGTGGAGAACATCCTGCTGCGGCTGATCCAGGCGGCGGATTTCGATCTGCGGCGCGCCGAGAAGGGCATTATCTACATCGACGAGATCGACAAGACCGCGCGCAAGCAGGGCGACAACCCGTCCATCACGCGCGACGTGAGCGGCGAGGGCGTGCAACAGGCGCTCCTGAAGATCGTGGAAGGCACCCTCGCCAACGTGCCGCCGCAGGGCGGTCGCAAGCACCCGCACCAGGAGTTTATCCAGATCGACACGCGCAACATCCTCTTCATCTGCGGGGGGATGTTTGACGGCCTGAGCGAACTCGTGGCGAAGCGCGTCGGCGTGCGCGGGAGCGTGGGTTTTTACGGCACAGGCGAGCGCCGCGAGATGAGCGAGGTGGAGTTGCTGCACCACGTCCTCCCGGACGACCTGATTGCTTACGGCATGATCCCGGAGCTGGTCGGGCGGTTGCCGGTGGCGGTGAGCGTCGATCCGCTCGACAAGGACGCGCTGATGCGCATCCTGGTGGAGCCGAAGAACGCGCTCACGCGCCAGTACCAGCAATTGCTGGCGCTGGACAACGTGGAACTCGCCTTCACGCCCGACGCGCTGGAGGCGGCGGCGGACCTGGCCCTCAAGCGCGAAACGGGCGCACGCGGGCTGCGCAGCATCATCGAAGGGACGCTCCTGGACGTGATGTTCGAGATTCCCAACCGGCATGACATCCGTCGGGTGGTAGTAGATAAGGAAGCGATCCTGAACGGCAGGCGTCCGAAACTGCTGGGCGCAAAAGATGCGGCGCTGCCGTGGGACGATCACGGCCTGACGAGCGCGGCGTGAAAAACCGGCAGGGGCATGGCAATGCCATGCCCTACTTACAGCCGGCGGCACGGTTGTGTTAAGCACGGCGTAAAAATCTTTAAGGTTTCTGGAGATTACTTCATCTTTTGTCACGCAAAGGGGCTTGACAAGCCATTAGGGGAATGCTATACTTCTCTTTGCCCTTCGGGGTTGATCAAAACTCCGCCACGCGGAGCGATCACAAAAACTGAACGCAAGGAGGTCCGAGCCGAACACCCACCCTCTTCACCAGGAGCTACACGGTTCGTACCTCGCCGATGGGCAGCGCCCAGCGGCGTTTCGTTTGTACCTTAACAACTGAATAGTGACAGGAAGTCCAAAAGCGGTGCTTGGGTCCAAAACCGACTCCGTACTGTGGAACGGTGTATCCACAGACAGATCATACGGAGAGTTTGATCCTGGCTCAGGATGAACGCTAGCGGCGTGCCTAACACATGTAAGTCGAACGTGATCCCTGGTTCGCTAGGGTGAAAGTGGCGCACGGGTGAGTAACACGTTGGTGACCTGCCCCAGAGAGGGGGATAACTGCTGGAAACGGTGGCTAATACCCCATACGATCGCCCCGCTTAGAAAAGGGTGATGAAAGCTCTGGCGCTCTGGGAGGGGCCTGCGGCCCATCAGCTTGTTGGTAGGGTAACGGCCTACCAAGGCGATGACGGGTAGGGGGCCTGAGAGGGTGATCCCCCACACTGGCACTGAGACACGGGCCAGACTCCTACGGGAGGCAGCAGTGAGGAATATTGCACAATGAGCGCAAGCTAGATGCAGCAACGCCGCGTGGGTGATGAAGGCCTTCGGGTCGTAAAACCCTTTTCTGGGGGAATAGCGAGGAAGGTACCCCAGGAATAAGTCTCGGCTAACTACGTGCCAGCAGCCGCGGTAAAACGTAGGAGACAAGCGTTATCCGGATTCACTGGGCGTAAAGCGCGTGCAGGCGGTTCGGCAAGTCGGGCGTGAAAGCTCCTGGCTCAACTGGGAGAGGTCGTCCGAAACTGCCGGGCTAGAGGGCGACAGAGGGGAGTGGAATTCCGGGTGTAGTGGTGAAATGCGTAGATATCCGGAGGAACACCAGTGGCGAAGGCGGCTCCCTGGGTCGTGCCTGACGCTCAGACGCGACAGCGTGGGTAGCGAACGGGATTAGAAACCCCGGTAGTCCACGCCGTAAACGATGGATACTGGGTGTCGGGGGTATCAATTCCCTCGGCGCCGAAGCCAACGCGTTAAGTATCCCGCCTGGGGACTACGACCGCAAGGTTAAAACTCAAAGGAATTGACGGGGCCCCGCACAAGCAGCGGAGCGTGTGGTTTAATTCGAGGCTACACGAAGAACCTTACCTGGGCTTGAAATGACGGTGGTAGGGATCCGAAAGGTGACCGACCCTTCGGGGAGCAGTCACAGGTGCTGCATGGCTGTCGTCAGCTCGTGCCGTGAGGTGTTCGGTTAAGTCCGGTAACGAGCGCAACCCTCACCGTTAGTTACAAGTGTCTAACGGGACTGCCCGTAAAAAGCGGGAGGAAGGTGGGGATGACGTCAAGTCAGCATGGCCTTTATGTCCAGGGCTACACACACGCTACAATGGCCGGTACAATGGGTTGCCAAACCGCGAGGTGGAGCCAATCCTCCAAAGCCGGTCTCAGTTCGGATTGCAGGCTGCAACCCGCCTGCATGAAGTCGGAGTTGCTAGTAACCGTAGGTCAGCTATACTGCGGTGAATACGTTCCCGGGGCTTGTACACACCGCCCGTCACGTCATGGGAGCTGGTCACGCCTGAAGTCGGTGCGCTAACCGCAAGGGGGCAGCCGCCCAAGGCAGGGCCGGTGACTGGGACGAAGTCGTAACAAGGTAGCTGTAGCGGAAGCTGCGGCTGGATCACCTCCTTTCTAGGGACTACGGGTCCTCAGCCTTCGGGCTGAAACCGCACCCCAGGCATCGGAGCTTCCTGTCACTCTTCAGTTGTTAAGGGGGATCCACTTTAACAAGCGCACACGGGCCTGTAGCTCAGCCGGTTAGAGCATCCCTCTGATAAGGGGAAGGTCACTAGTTCGAGTCTAGTCAGGCCCACCTCGCAGGGGGATGTAGCTCAGCGGGAGAGCGCCTGCTTTGCAAGCAGGAAGTCAGGGGTTCGAATCCCCTCATCTCCACTTGACAACGAGCCACCCCTGTGCTATTATTACCTCTTGCAAAACACTGTGAGGGAGATACTGGTTGATAGCCGTGAGCGATCCGACGTAATGGTATAAAAACTTTTGAGGCATTATCGCAAGTACCTCGGCCTGGCGATATGCCAGGCCGGTTTCGTCTCAGGCGAGCCATCGCCACCGGCAGGCAATACCCCAGCGGCACCCTGCCCGCACCTTAACAACTGAATAGGGAGAGCGCATCGTTCCAGAGGTTCAATTTCTCCGTATCACCGCGGATAAGCTACTAAGGGCGTGTGGTGAATGCCTTGGCGCTAAGAGCCGATGAAGGGCGCGGTACACTGCGATAAGCCTCGGGGAGTCGTGTGCAGACGCTATATCCGAGGATGCCCGAATGGGGAAACCCGCCTGGGGGAATGCCCAGGCGTCGCACGGGGAACACATAGCCGTGCGACGGGAACCCGGGGAACTGAAACATCTTAGTACCCGGAGGAAAAGAGACAATTCCGCGAGTAGTGGCGAGCGAAAGCGGAACAGCCCAAACCCGCACAACTTCGGTTGCGCGGGGGTTGGAGGACCCGACACATGCGCAGCACGGCGGTTAGCAGAACGGTCTGGAAAGTCCGGCCATAGCGGGTGATAGCCCCGTATGCCAAAACGGCACGGCGCGCGTCGGTGTTCCTGAGTACCACGGGGCACGCTAATCCTGTGGGAAGCCGGGGAGTCCACTCTCCAAGGCTAAATACTCTTAGCGACCGATAGCGTACAAGTACCGTGAGGGAAAGGTGAAAAGAACCCCAGTGAGGGGAGTGAAATAGAATCTGAAACCGCACGCTTACAAGCAGTCAGAGGGCTATGCCCCCCTTCGGGAGGGAAGGCCTGATGGCGTGCCTCTTGGAGAATGAGTCCGCGAGTTAATCTCTGTGGCAGGGTTAAGGGAGGAACACCCGGAGCCATAGCGAAAGCGAGTCTGAATAGGGCGCTGGGCTTTTGCCCATGTCGCAGGGATTAGACACGAAACCAGGTGAGCTACCCATGGCCAGGCTGAAGCGGGAGTAACGTCCCGTGGAGGGCCGAACCTTTCTCTGTTGCAAAAGGGTGGGATGAGCTGTGGGTAGGGGTGATATGCCAAACGAACCTGGAGATAGCTTGTTCTCCCCGAAATAGCTTTAGGGCTAGCGTCACGTGTTCAGTGCCGGAGGTAGAGCACTGGATGGTCTTGGGGGCCTCACCGGTTACCCAACCCAACCAAACTCCGAATGCCGGCACTCCAGAACGTGGCAGTCGGACGGCGGGAGATGAGTTTCGTCGTCGAGAGGGAAACAGCCCAGACCCTCCGCTAAGGTCCCTAAGTTTGTGCTAAGTGGGAAACGAGGTGGGAGTGTTCAGACAGCCAGGAGGTTGGCTTAGAAGCAGCCATCCTTTAAAAAGTGCGTAATAGCTTACTGGTCAAACGCTCCTGCGCGGATAACGTAACGGGGCTTAAGCACAACACCGAAGCGAGGGCTTGCTCTTCGGAGCAGGAGTAGGGGAGCGTTCTGCCAGCGTCGAAGCGCGACCGCAAGGACGCGTGGAGCGGGCAGAAGTGAGAATGCGGACATGAGTAGCGTAAAACGCGCGAGAACCGCGTTCGCCGTAAGTCTAAGGTTTCCGACGGAAGGTCAGTCCGCGTCGGGTTAGTCGGGCCTAAGCCCAGGCCGGCAGGCGTAAGCGATGGACATCCGGTTAATAATCCGGAACCACCCGAGGGAAGCTGATGGGGTGACGCGGCGGGGTAGGTCAGCCTAGCGCTGGAGTTGCTAGGTGGTAAACGTATTAGGCGATGATCGCCATAGGTAAATCCGTGGCGGAGCCGAAAGCGTGACGCCGGGCCTTGAGCCAGAAGTGATCGAGCCTTGCCGCCGAGAAAAGCCCCTAAGTGTTGATCCTCAGGTGCCCGTACCGCAAACCGACACCGGTAGACGGGTAGAGTATACCAAGGCGATCGGGAGAACCCTCGTTAAGGAACTAGGCAACATAACCCCGTAACTTCGGGAGAAGGGGTGCCTCCCCGGGTGTCATACGATGCTTGGGGGGGCCGCAGTGAAAGGGCCCTACCGACTGTTTAACAAAAGCACAGGTCTCTGCAAACTCGCAAGAGGATGTATAGGGGCTGACACCTGCCCAGTGCCGGAAGGTTAAGGGGAGGGGTTAGCCGTAAGGCGAAGCTCTGAACCGAAGCCCCGGTGAACGGCGGCCGTAACTATAACGGTCCTAAGGTAACTTTCGTTGCCCCTCACCTCAGCAATGAGGTGAGTGCATTCGGCTATATGCTGGAAAATCTGAGGATCTGGCTGTACTTAAGGTGACCCACCGTGAGTGACAATCAGTCCAGTGCAGACGATCAGCAGGAAAGGCCGGGTATTGACTGGGTCGTGGGCTTTGTGGATGGTGAAGGATGTTTCTACATCGGCATCAACCGCAACCCCACGATGCGTCTGGGTTGGCAGGTGCTGCCGGAGTTTCGGGTGGTTCAACACAGGCAGAACGAACACGTGTTGTGGCAACTACAACGGTTCTTCGGTTGCGGTCAAGTGACCGTCAACCATGCAGACCGTATGGAGTTGCGCATACGTGGGCTGGATAACCCCAGCCGGGCCGTCGTTCCGTTCTTTGAGAAGCACCCGTTGCGAACATCGAAGCAGCGCGACTTTGAGCTGTTTGCAGAAGCCATCTGGCTGATGCAGGCAAAGCAGCACTTGACAGAAGTAGGCTTGCGCCACATGGCCGAGCTTGCTTGGCAGATGAATCGCGGCGTCAAGCCGCAATACCTGGAATCCTCAGAGACTACACGCCGAACATCTGGCTCCAATCGCCAGATGAAGAGATAGTCCGACCCGCATGGCGACATGTGGAGGCCGGCAGAAATGTCCGGCCCGCCAGACCCAACTGGCCGTAACAACGTGAGCGAAATTCCTTGTCGGGTAAGTTCCGACCCGCACGAATGGTGTAACGAGTGGGGCACTGTCTCAACGAGGGACCCGGCGAAATTGAAATACGTGTGAAGATGCGCGTTACCCGCAGATGGACAAATAGACCCCGTGGAGCTTTACTGCATCTTGTCATTGCGCTAGGGCTTGGCCTGTGTAGCATAGCTGGGAGGCTGAGAAGCTGGGGCGCCAGCCTCGGTGGAGCCACCATTGAAATACCAGCCTGGTTAAGTCTTGGCCCTAACTTGCGTCCGTGATCCGGCGTGGGGACAGTGGCAGGTGGGCAGTTTGACTGGGGCGGTCGCCTGCTAAAGAGTAACGGAGGCGCCCAAAGGTCCCCTCAGGTTGAATGGAAACCAACCGCAGAGTGTAAAGGCACAAGGGGGCTTGACTGCAAGACCTACGAGTCGCGCAGAGACGAAAGTCGGGCTTAGTGATCCCACGGTCCCGTGTGGAAGGGCCGTGGCTTACCGGACAAAAGCTACCCCGGGGATAACAGGCTAGTCTTGTCCAAGAGTTCACATCGACGACAAGGCTCGGCACCTCGATGTCGGCTCATCGCATCCTGGGGCCGAATAGGGTCCCAAGGGTTGGGCTGTTCGCCCATTAAAGCGGTACGTGAGCTGGGTTCAGACCGTCGTGAGACAGGTCGGTCTCTATCCTCTGTGGGCGTAGGCGACTTGAGAGGAGCTGCTCCTAGTACGAGAGGACCGGAGTGGACAGACCGCTAGTGTGCCAGTTGTCGTGCCAACGGCATCGCTGGGTAGCTACGTCTGGCAAGGATAACCGCTGAAAGCATCTAAGTGGGAAGCCTGCCTCAAGATGAGGTCGCCCATCCCTGCGTGGGAGTAAGACCGCTGGAAGACCACCAGCTTAATAGGCGGGACGTGTACGCGCAGTAATGCGTTGAGCGAACCCGTACTAATGGTCGAGGGCTTATCCGCGTTTGTGATACGGAGAAATTGGCCCTCTGGGGCTAACGAAGCGCCAATCCCTATTCAGTTGAACTTAACAACGTCATCAAAAAGTCTCTTGGTGACCATAGCGTCGGGGAAACACCCGGTCCCATCCCGAACCCGGCAGTTAAGCCCGACAGCGCCGATGGTACTTGAGGGGTAACCCTCTGGGAGAGTAGGTCATCGCCAAGAGGCTTTTTGATTCCCCCACCCCGGTACGGCAAAATAGGGCAAGAACTGAACCCCGGAGAACCTCGAGAGCGCCGAGTCCTTAGCTGCTCTGTGATCTCCGTGACCTCAATGGTTCATGTTCCCGATCTTAACAGGAGCGCCAGCCGTGCCGCTGCATCTTACCCCGCAAGCCGCCGAACTGCTCAAGCGCGCCGTCGCCCTCGCCGACGACCTCGGCCACCACTACCTCGGCGTCGAACACCTCGTCCTCGCCGCGCTCTCCCGCGACGAACCCGCCGCCGCCCGCGCCCTCCAGCGCGCCGGCCTCCCCGCCGCCGACTTCGTGCGCGCGCTCCGCGACGAAATGGCCGCCTACCCGCAGCTGCCTCCCTCCGACAACGCCATCCCTCTCACGCCCAGACTCGCCCGCATCCTTGATACCGGCGCGCCCGAAGCCCCCCTCGACCCCGCTGCCCTTTTCCACGCCAGCATGGACAGCTCGCGCGCCGCTCCGACTCGCCTCGCCGCCGCCCTCGGCGGCGACCCCGCCCGCCTCGCCGCCGCGCTGGCCGACCTGCTGCAAGCTCCCCCAATCGCCGCGGCTGACAAGCGCCTGCGCGCCAAAGACTCGATGACGCTCGCCATGCGGAGTCGCGGGATGCTTCAGAAACTCGTCGAGGAACTGCGCGGCCTCGGCTATGAACTCGTCTTCGACGACGCCATCATCGGCTGGCTGCTCATGCGCGAGTTCGACAGCGAAGACCAGCCCGACGTCATCGACCGCCTCTTCGCCGAAGACCTCCGCCCCCGCCTTGAAGCCGCCATGGCCGAACACCCGCCCGGCAGTGTCTTTTGCCTTACCCTCGGCGGTGATAAAATCGACTTGCTGGTACAGGGAAGCCCGGAAGCATGACCAACCATTGTCCCGTCTGCGCGCTAGAGAGTGACCCCGCATGGCGGTACTGCCCCAACTGCGGCCAACCCCTCAAGTGGGTGGCGGTCGCTGCGCCCGCCTATCTCGAATTTCTCGGCGGGCCGGAGGATGGCCGCGTTGCCCCGCTCCATGCGCCGCTCATGACCGTTGGCCGGCGCAGCGACAACGAGATTGTCATCCTCACCGACCGCACCGTCTCGCGCCGGCACGCCGCGCTCTCTTACCGGGGGCGCGCCTTCTGGCTGGCCGACCTGGACAGCCGGCTCGGCACGCAGGTCGCCGGCCAGCCGGTCATCGATGAGCGCCCCCTCGCCGACGGCGAGGTCATCACCGTCGGGCATACACGCCTGCGTTTCTGCCTGGGCGAACCGACCGAGCCAAAACCGCGCCTGCAACGGATCAAGCGCAGCGAGCTATGAACCCTTCGCTCCTTTCCGCCGAATGGGTTGAGGCGCAACGCGCCCGTATCTACCGGCGCACGCCGGAGCGCCGCATCCAAACCCGCGACGCCGCTGTCGCGTTTGTCAACGAACTCGGCTTTGTGTTTTTCTGGCCGATTAAGGGCGTTGAGTGTGCGAGTCTGTTCCACGCCATCGCCGGGCGCGTCCGCGACGTGCCCAACGAGCACGACGACCCCGACATCAACAAATGCTGGGGCTGGAAGGACGAACTGCTCGGCGCGCGCGCCTGGTTCTACGCCAAGCTGCTCCGCCGCCGCGCGACGCTCGTCTCGCTTGATCTGCTGCCGGCTTTCTACGCGCTCAGCGAGAACTACGGCGACTACGCGACCGACTATCTCGAAGAGTACGCGCGCGGTGAGATGACCGCCGAGGCGAGGGGCATCTACGAGGCGCTGTTGCATAAAGGGCCGCTCGGCACGGTCCGGCTGCGCCGGGCGGCGAACCTCGCCGCCGAGAGCGCCAAGAGCCGCTTTGACCGCGCGCTGGTCGAGTTACAGGCCGGCCTCAAGGTGTTGCCGGTCGGCGTGACGCAGGAGGGCGCGTGGGATTACGCCTTCATCTACGACATCGTGGCGCGCCACTACCCCGACCTGCCCGAACGCGCGCGCCCCATCGCCCGCGCCGACGCGCGCCAGACCCTTATCCGTCATTACGTAGACAACTCGGTAGCGGTGAGCCGCCAGCAGGTCGCCCAACTCTTCCACGTGCTCAAGTGGACGCCGCGCGAGCTTGACCGCGCCCTGGCTGCGCTTGAAGAGGCGGGCGCGATCCGCGAGATGACCATCGGGGGCATGGCGGGGCCGCAGTGGGTCAGCGTGAAGGCGCTAGAGGCGCTCACTTCAGGCGCGAGCTAGCATAGCTGCCCGTTGAGGGGAAACTTGAGAAATCCGCCCACGTGTCTTGACAGCTTCACAAGATTCTATTACTATTTTTATCAGATAAATCTAAATAAGCCGCATAGCCCGATACGCTGATCCAGAGCGAATGTCTGATCCACGACGCACCATTCAAGGTGAGGCGGGGAACTCCGCCGGCGAAACCCCTGCGTACCGACGCTCCACGCAGGCGGTGCACGGCGGCCTGGCCCGCCGCAAGCCCCACCACGCTCTCATCACACCGATCTACCAGACCGCCACCTACACTTTTGACGATGTCGCCGACGTGCGGGCGTTCAGCGCCGCGCGCAAAGACGGCGCGACCGACCGCGAGCAGTACGGGCGCTTCGGCAACCCGACCGTGCGAGCGGTGGAGCGCAAACTCGCCGCGCTGGACGGCGGCGACGATGCCGTGTTGTTCGCTTCCGGGATGGCCGCCATCACCTCGGTCTTGCTCGCCAGCCTGCCGACCGGCGCGCACATCATCATGACCGACGATTGTTACCGCCACACGCGCGAGTTCTGCCTGACCTACCTGAAGCGCCTGGGTATTGCGACGACTGTCGTGCCGATGGGCGACTATGACGCGATGGAAGCCGCGATCCGTCCCGGTCGCACGACGCGCTTCATCATCTCCGAGACCCCGACGAACCCGTATCTGCGCGTGGCGGATATGGAGAAAATCGCGGACATCGGGCGGCGCTATCGCGTGCGCACCCTCATCGACGGCACCTTCGCCACGCCAATCAACCTGCGCCCGTTGGAATGGGGCATCGATCTGGTGGTGCACAGCGCGACCAAATACCTCGCGGGCCATAACGATCTCCTGGCCGGCGTCGTGATCGGCAAGGGCGAGATCATCCAGGCTTTGCGCGAGGCGCGCGTCATCCTGGGCGGCGTGGCGGATCCGCACAACGCCTACCTGTTGGAGCGCGGCTTGAAGACCCTCGCCGTGCGCGTGCGCCAGCAAAACGCGACCGCCCAGGCGGTCGCCGAATATCTGGCGTGTCACCCGAAGGTTGCGCACGTGTGGTATCCCGGCCTGCCCAGCCACCCGGATCACGCGGTAGCGAAGGCGCAGATGACCGGCTTCGGCGGCGTGGTCAGCTTCGAGATCGCAGGCACGCTAGAAGACACCAGTCGATTCATCGACGCCCTACATATCCCGTACCTCGCGTCCAGCCTGGGCGGGGTCGAGAGCCTGATCGAGCAGTCGGCGCTGCTGGCGTATCACGACAAATCGCCGGAGGAGCGCGCGGCGCTGGGTATCAAGGACAACCTGGTCCGTTTCTCTATCGGCATAGAAGATACCGAAGACATTCTCGCCGATCTGGAGCAGGCGCTTTCAGCGCTCTGATGTTTGGGCGCATTCCAGATTGACGCTGTTGCTGCGACGTGGCTCCTCTCGACGACATCGTGGCCGGTTCACCGCCTCAACCCGCGTCGCCTCAATGAGTGGGAGAGGGCAGGGGTTTAAGCTCCCTGTCCAGGCCTCAAGTGGGGCATTTTCACCGCCCACGCTATCATGTCGTGCTACCTGCCGCTTTACCGAGTTGTTCCAGGAAGTGGTCCGAGAGCTAGCTACCGGACATCGGACAGTTGTTCTATGGTTTTACCTCACCCCGGCTTCGCCGGACTATAGCTCCCGTCCCCCTCTCCGCACGGAAGAGGGGGAGTCGGTCCTGTTCAGCGTCTGAAGTCCCCCTCTCCATTTTGGGAGAGGGGATTTAGAAACTATCTCAAAAGGTATTGTAAGTCAGTCTTCAATACCAGAGTAACGCACAGGCAAACTGAAGTAATGCCAGGTAGTTCTCGGACTTTTTCTCATAACGCACCAAGATGCCACGACACTTGGACAACCAGGCCAGGGTGCGCTCGACTACCCAGCGGCGCGGCGGG
>DAOTXU010000466.1:0-1689 GCA_034435135.1 Anaerolineae bacterium
CGTGACCCGGCCCGCGCCGTCGAGCGCGATGACGCCGCACGCCGCCGGGTTGGGGGCGTGGTAGAGCGCGAGCGTCATGTGCGGGCCGCGCGCCAGGGCGGCGCGCTCCCGGTGGAAGGCGATCAGCGCGCCCAGGTCCATGTCGGTGAGCACGTCGCCGTACACGACGACGAACGGCTCGTCGAAGAAGTCCGCAAGTTTGCGCACGCCGCCCGCCGTGCCCAGGATTTCCGTTTCCACGGAATACCGCATCCGCACCCCGTAGCGCGAGCCATTGCCGAAGTAATCCATCACCACTTTCGGCTTATGGTGCAGGTTGACCGCGATGTCGCGGACGCCGTGATGCCGCAGCCACGCGACGGTGTACTCAATCGCCGGTCGCCCCGCGATGAGGAGCATGGGCTTGGGGCGGTCCAGGGTCAGCGGGCGCAGGCGTGTGCCTTCGCCGGCGGCGAGAATCATGCCCTTCACGGCGTCTTTTCCTTTTCGCGGATGCCCTGTGCGCGGAGGTAGGCGTCAGTCCACTCGGCCCATTCGGAGGGGAGAGGGTAGGCCGGGTCCTTTGTGTAGTCAATCAACAGGCCATAATCTGCCTTGTCATAGACCGTCCTGACCGCCAACGCCAGATCGAGCAGCGCGTCCGGGTCAGGCGTCAGCAGCGGCACGGGCACGGTCGGTAACGAGTCGGGGAGCGCAATAGGCCAAACCTCATAGTGATCGCGTCGCCATGCGCGGCTGAGAATGACCAGGTAAGGGACGTTGGGGAACGGCTTTGCGGCGGGCACGCGCTCGCCGTTGCGCAGCAGGTCCAGCTCCAGCAAGTGCACATCCGTCTGCATTAACCTCTGGCGCTTGCGGAGGTAAGCGACACGGTCGTCGTTTCCGGGTCGTTTGTTGATCGGGGAGAGAATCTCAATGACCGTAACCAGGCGTAAATCTGTCGCCTGCCTGACATGTACCGCCACGTTTTTCATCTCCTCCAGCGTCTCGGCAGGGACGAGCAGCGGAGCGGGGGCGATGGCGGACGCCGCCATCGGCCTGCGCTGCGCCGGCGTTTCGGACACCCCCAGATCAGGATAGGCGACTACGGTAGAGACTGGTTCGGCGACGGCACCAATCTCAATCCGAGGCTCAAGCTGAGCAACGTAGCGGGGTCGAATTAGGGGCTGCAACTGGTCGGCGACCTGCGTCGCCAGCCGTTGATGAAAATCCCTCCAAAGCGCAAGATTCTCTAAATAGGGGTCCATCCCAGGGAACGGCGAGGGCATCGCTCACCTCCGAGAACTCACCGGTAGCTCATTATAACGCAGCCTTCACCCGCGCCGCCGCCCGGCGAGCACGCGCTCGTAAGCCGCCAGGGTTTGCTCGGCGGAGCGCGTCCAGGAGAACGTGCGCGCCTGCTGCACCATGTTATCCCCGAAGCGACGCCAGTCCTCGGTCTCCAGGCGCGCCGCCGCTTCCTCTACGGTGTTGTAGTAGTGGCCGTCCAGGCCCGCGCGCACGAACTCGGTCGCCCCGCCGATGTCGCGCGGGATGAGCACTGGCGTGCCGCACGCCATCGCCTCCAGGATGCCCAGCCCAAACGCCTCCAGGCGCGAAGTGGAGAGCAGCACGTCGGCCTGGCGGTAGAGTTCGGCCATGCGCGCCTGCGTCACGTGATGGTGCAGAGTCACGCGCGGCTGCGCCGCG
>DAOTXU010000467.1:0-2129 GCA_034435135.1 Anaerolineae bacterium
GTGCGCCGCCGCACGCGGACCACCGACAGTCGGCACTGCCGTCCGGTGGCGCCGAACCTGCTGGCGCGCGACTTCAGCGCCAGCGCGCCGAACCAGAAATGGGTGGGCGACATCCTGGGTATCTGTCGGTGCAGCGCGCGGCGTTCTGTTCGATCAGGGCCACCGCCTTGGGGGACCGCGTGCGCGGGAACACCACACTCACTGTGAGCCTGCGCGTCGTGTGGTTGACCTCGGTCTGGAAGTCCTCGACAGGTTTGGTGAAGCCGCCCTTGATGGTGCGCTCGATATGGAACGCCTCGATGTCGCCCCGCTGCTTGGCCTCGCGCAGCGAGATGAGGATGTGCCAGCGATGCCCCTCGCGGTAACGGTCCACCGCCACACCAGGCGCACAACGATATTCGGCGAATATCTCGCCGTCGCCCCAGGCCTGGTCCTGAAACGCGATGATGTGGTCCTGGAGAAAACGCACGCGCTGGCGCTTGTAGAAGACGGCCTTCTCTCCCCGGCGGTCGCACAACTCCAGGCGCGCGGCGTATTCCAGCACCTCGTACATGCCCTCGTGCTGGCCCGCCCGCCATCGATGCCGGAGACCGCGCCACAGGCGGCGCAGGCTATCCTGGTCAAGCTCCAGCAGCGCGGCCAGGGTCTTTAGGGCGGTGTTGACAATGAGGCGTGGCGAGGGCGGAGACATAGGCTACCTACATCGTAGCGCGTCGCGGGGGTAGCGTGCAAGCGGGCTGAGTCAAAAGCGTGTTCTGAAAACTGCGTATTGACTCTTGCATCGCGCTTTGTTATATTACGACTAATATGCTGAGACAATTCTACACCCTCTTCTGCTCCTTCAACCGCCAGGCGGAGTTGACCCGGCTGATCGCGTGGGCGGAGCGCAAGCGTCTGCCCGGGCCGCGCCGGTGCTATCAGCGGCGGCTCGACGATGAGCAGTGCCGCCACGCGCGCGACATGCTGCGCTACCCGCACATGACGGCCTGGGCGCACCGGGCGCACATCGTCTGCAAGCTGATCTACCGCGCGCCCCGTTACCCGCGCCGGGGCCAGGCGGCAGCCTACCGGTACCGACGCTAAACGATAAGTACATGACCGAACAGTGATCGATGCGCGGTCGATTGCGTTACCCCGCGATGGACCGCTTGTGAGTTTTGGGCCAGTGTGCCCATAAGGAGAAACGACATGCGTTATGCCGCCTATATGCGCGCGAGTACCGACGCCCTGGCGCTCGACCTCCAGCGCCAGGCAATCGAGGCCTGGGTCGCTGCCCGGAAGGGGCAGCTGGTGCAGGTCTACGTGGATGAGGGTCAATCCGGGCAGGGCGTCGCCCGCCCTGCTTTGCAGCGGCTCCTTCAGGATGCCAGCCAGGACGCCTTCGACGCGCTGGTCGTCCACCGGCTTGACCGGCTGGGACGCAGCCAGGTCGATGTCCAGGCGCAACTGGGGGCTATCGACACCTGCGCCGTGAGTGACCAGGAGGGATATGCATGAATCACAGATCAATTCAACCAATACGACCTTACCTGCCGGGCCGAGGTTCTTCGCCTCGCCCCGGCTCGACCTGTTGGATGAAGAATCGCCGCTGAGATCGTATCTATCCAAAGAAAAGCCGAAACAACGAAAAAGGAAGGTGTCAGCCATGCGGTACGCAGCTTACATGCGGATCAGTTCGGAAGACCAGGTCGGCAACTTCTCCATCGACGCCCAGCGCCGCGCCATTGAAGCGTGGGTCGAGGCGCAAGCGGGCACCCTGGTCAAGGTCTACGTCGATGAAGCGCAGTCCGGGCAGACCTCCGACCGGCCTGCCTTTCTGCAGATGCGTAAGGACGCGCGCGACGGCAGGTTCGACGCGCTCGTGGTGCACAAGTTCGACCGCTTCGCGCGCAACCGCACCGACGCGCTGGCGATCAAGTCGCTCTTGCGCTACGACTACGGCGTCAAGGTGTTCTCGGTGACGGAACCCTCCGAAGACAGCGACGGGCCGCTGGGCGCGCTCATCGAGGGGATCATGGAGAGCGTGGCGGACTGGTACAGCCGCAACCTGTCGGCGGAGACCTCGAAGGGGAAGAAGGAGCGCAGCGCCCAGGGGCTGCACAACAACCGGGCGCCCTTTGGGATGAAGA
>DAOTXU010000468.1:0-2306 GCA_034435135.1 Anaerolineae bacterium
GGCGCGACCGCGCCACCGTGGACGACGTGCGCGCGGTGGCGGTGATGAGCCTGCGCCAGCGGCGGAGCCAGTTCATGGTGGACTTCCTGGGCAGGCAGGGCGAAGAGGACGGGCAGATTCGGGGGAAGCTGGAGGAACTGTCTAACTCGCAGGGCAAATCGGAGATTTGAATGAACGCTGCCAAAGAAACCGCCCGCGCGCAGATCGCCGCGCTCGTCGAGAAGTTTGGCCGCCTGCCGCCGAAGGAGCGCGCCAGCTTCAACGAGGCCCAGACGCGCCATAGTTTCATCCTGCCCCTTTTCCGCGCCCTCGGCTGGGACACGGCCAACCCCGACGAAGTGACCGCCGAGGAGCAAATCTCGCGCGGCTTTGTCGATTTCGGCTTTTACCTCAACGGCGTGCCGGTCTTCTACCTTGAGACCAAGCGCATCCCCGAAAGTCTGGACAAGCCCGAATGGGCGCTTCAGGCGATCAACTACGCCTGGCACAAAGATGTCACCTGGGCGGTGCTCACCGACTTTGAGGGGTTGAAGGTCTTCAACGCCGAGTGGCAGGAAGCGAACCCCGCCCGCGCCGTCGTGCTTGACCTGTCGTGGGAGGGGTACGCCAACGGCCAGTTTGACGACCTGTGGCTGCTTTCCAAAGAGGCGATGCAGGCCGGCGAACTCAACCGCCAGGCGGAGCGGTTCGGCAAGAAGACCAAGAAGCACCTGGTCAATGAACTGCTCTTCGCGCAGTTGACCGAGTGGCGGCATGATCTCTTCGCCGCGATCCGGGGGTGGAGCAAGCAGCTATGGGCGCAAGACCCGCGCGCCGTCGATAACGCGGTGCAGCGCCTCATCGACCGGCTGATCTTCATCCGCACGGTTGAAGACCGCGAGATCGAGCCACACCGCCTGCGCCCCCTCATGCGCGAATACCAGAATAGGAGGACAAGGGGCTTAAGCCCCTTGTCCAGCCCCTTGTCCGGCAAGAAACAGCGAAGCCTGTTCGCCGACCTGCTGGCGCTCTTCCGTGAGCTTGACGGGGTTTACGACGCCAACCTCTTCGCCGAAAGCACGCTCGACCACCTGGAAATGTACGACGACGCGCTGCTCGCGCGGGTAATCGACGGCCTGTACAGCGTGCCCGGCGGCTACATTTCTTACAACTTCAACGCCATCGACGCCGACGTGCTCGGCGCGATCTACGAGCAATACCTGAGCTTCAAGGCGCAAGACCCCGAAGGCAAGGAAGTCATCGACCTGGACAAGCGCACCAAGCGCAAGGCGCAGGGGATTTACTACACGCCGCAGTTTGTGGTGCGCTACATCGTGCAGAACACGCTGGGCAAGCTGCTGGAAGAAGGCGCAGACCCGCACGCGCTGCGCATCCTCGACCCTGCCTGCGGCTCCGGCTCGTTCCTCATCGAAGCGTTTGACGTGCTGGACCGCTGGCTTGCCCGGCACGGCACGGAAGAGGACAGGCAGTTCCCCCGCCGCCGGCGGTTGCGCATCCTGCAAGAGAACCTGTACGGCGTGGACCTGGACGAGCAAGCGGTCGAAGTGGCGCGGCTGAACCTGCTGTTGCGCGCCGCCGGCGAGCGCGAGCGCCTGCCGATGCTGACGCATATCCGGCGCGGCAACAGCCTGATCGACGACCCCGCCGTCGCGGGCGACGCGGCGTTCAAGTGGGAAGAGGAGTTCCCAGAGGTTTTTCAGTGGAGAACGCGCCACTTATGGCTGGTGACGTTTGTGACGCATAACGCGCGCGTCTCTGAAAGGATGGTGACATTCGGCGTCGAGCATGGCGACCCGTTGGTTTTCTCCCCAGAAGATCAGCTCTTGATCGCTGAGCAGATTGCTGAAGCCTGCCGCACGCACAATATCGCTGTCGTTGCGTTCAACGTGTTACCCGACCATGTTCATATGGTTCTGGCGGCGGAGACTGAAGCCGTGTTGAACGAGCACGTCCGCAAGATCAAGGGCTACAGTTCTCACGCTTTCCAGCAGGCGCGTGGATGGGAGTCGGGTCAGCATGTGTGGGCGCAGAAGTTTAACCGCCGCGCCATCCCTGACGAGGATTCCTTGTACCGGATCATCGATTATGTGCTGAACAACCACCTCAAGCACGTCGAATCTTGGGGAGAGGCGCTGCTCAGGACGTGGAGTGAGGGGTTGCCAGACCAGCCAGACAAGGGGCTTGACCAGGGGGCGGACAAGGGGGCGCACAGGGAACCGGACAAGGGGTCGCACGGGGAACCGGACAAGGGGTCGCACAGGGAATCGGACAAGGGGTCGCACAGGGAATCGGACAAGGGGCTTAAG
>DAOTXU010000469.1:0-9357 GCA_034435135.1 Anaerolineae bacterium
CTTAAGCCCCTTGCCCCACCAGTTACGGGCGGTTTCCTCTACGTTTCAGGGTATTTGTTCACCTTATGGCTCCCGCGAGGTAGGACCACAGATTAGCGTGGAGCGCCTGAATGTGGGTGATAACACCCCCTACTTAAGCTGAGTCGCCGCAATCAGTGGGCGAGGACAGGGGGCTTAAGCCCTCTGTCCAGGTCGCCAGTGGGGGCGAACCGCTGGTTCGCCCCTACGTTTTCAAGGGCATTACGCCTCAGTCCGCCCCGCCGGGCCGGCAATGGTTAGAGAACGGTCATGATCGCGTTGTAAACCGGCCTTATATTTGCGCCAGGTTGGTGGCCGGTTTCTTGCATGTCGCCGTTTGCGGCGATTCATGCGCCAGGGTTGGGTTTTTCTAACGCCCTGGGGCGCTGCGACCGATCGGTCGGGTGGGCGCTCATGCTATAATGAACGTAATCGGCCCCCGTATAAGAATGGTGTTAACGACGTGGACAGTGACGTTCTCCACCTGTTTATCGACTTTCCCGGCAACCTGCTGTACTTCCTCGTCCTGATCGGCGTCAGCCAGGCGGCGTTCTTCATCGCCCTGGGGCAACGCCTGCGCCAGGGGCGCGGGGACGGCGCAGCGCGGCTGGCGCTCGGCGCAGCCGGCGCGACGGTCGGCTGGGCGGCCTTGATGCTCGGCGCGCTGGCGGCGTTGAGCGGCGGGAGCAACACAATCCTACCGCCGCTGGACCGCGCGGCGAACACCTGGGCGCTGGCGTGCGTCGCGTGGGCCGCCCTCAGCGCCGGGGCGAACGGCAGGGCCGGGCGGCGCTGGCTCGATCTGGGATTAGGCGCGGCCCTGGCGCTGGTGATCGTCGGTTACGCCGCCACCGCGCGCGCGTGGAGCGATCAGGTTGGCGGCGTCAGCTTTAACGCGAGCGCCTTCGCGCCCCCCTGGACGCTCGCGCCGCTGGCGCTGTGCGTGTTGGGCGTCGCGCTGTTGCTGCTCAACGCCGGGCGCGCCCGCGATGTGCCGCTCAAGGTCGTCTTCTTCGCGGTGCTGATCGCCGGCTACGGCGTGGCGCTGGGCCAGTTGGCCGCCGGGGACGTGCGCGGCGACTACGCCGGCAGCGTGCGTCTGGGGATGCTCGCCGCCATGCCCGCGTTCCTGGCGATTGTCTATCGCTACGTGATTGATCGGCTCACCGCGACGCCCGGCGTCGCCGCCGAAGCGGCGGTGGAGGTGGAAGAAGAAGAAGCGCCCTCCGCCGCCGCGCCGGAGCCGGAAGCGCCGGCCCAGCCTCGCTGGCGGCCCACGATGGAAGTGGAAGCCGCCCGGCCTGAGCCGGTCCCCAGTGAGGCCATCGCCGTCGCGGTGGACCTGATGGTCGCGCAGGACGACCCCGGACAGGTCCCGTTTCAGATCGCCCTGGGGATCGCCAACGTGCTCAAAGCCGACGTGGTGGTCGTGCTGTCGGTTGAAGAGAACTGGGCCGACGTACTGGCCGCTTACGATCACATCCGGCAGCAGCCGATCCGCGGCCTGGCGCTCAACCTGCAAGAGCAACCGACCCTGCGCGACGCGCTGGCCGCCCGGCAGCAGGCGGCGCTCCTGCCGCACACGCACGCGGCGGAGTTGGTCGATCTCTACTCGCGGCTGGACATCACCCAGACCGGCCCGGTTTACTTCCAGCCGGTGGTGCGCGAGGAGCGCGTCCTCGGCGTCATCGTCGTGGCGCTGCCCTATTCCGGGCGGCAGTTGCTCCAGAGCGAGCAGGCGTTGCTGCCCGAACTGGCCTCCATCGCCGCCGGGTTGCTGTCGATGGCGCAGGCGGTGCTTGCGACTCGCCTCGCCGCCGAGATTCAGGAGCGGCCCGCCGCCCCAGACGAAAGCGCAGCCCAGGCCGCCCGGCAAGAACTCAACGCGGCGCGCGAACAAATCGGCGAAATGACTGACATGGTGCGCGCGCTGCAAATCGAACTGGACTACGAGCGCAGCCGCCTGGCCGAGCGCGAACTGGACGCCGACCAAGCCCTGACGCTCTCGCAGCAGATGGAAGCGCTGCGCAATGAGCGCGCGCAACTCGCCGCCGAACGCGACCGGCTGCACGCCGCGCTCACCGAGGCGCAGACTACCCTTTCCACCGTCACCGCCGAGGACAACGCCGCCGTGCTCCGAGGCATGGTGGAGTTGCTGACCCGCGAGAAGCAAGAACTCGAAAGCCAGCGCGACGCGCTCCGGGCGCAACTGGCGCACCTGACCAACTCGGCCACCGCGCCCGACGCCATCGCGCAAATGCTGCAAAGCCTCACCGAAGAGACCGAGCGCCTCGCCGCCGAGCGGGACCTCATCAATGCCGAGCTTCAGAATGTGAACGCGCAACTCGAAAATCTGGGCGTCGAAGGCGGCACCGCCGGGCTGGCGCAATGGCTCGGCCAGCTTTACGACGAACGCGCGCACCTGATGGAGCAAAACCGCCAACTCCTGGCCGAGCGCGAGGCGGCGGTAGAGGCGGAAGGCTTCGAGGGGCGGGTGTTGCTGCGCGAGCAGGTCAAGCGGCTGGCGAACGACCGCGAAGCGCTCACTGTGCAGCGCGACGCTCTGCGCCGCGAGCGCGAGGAAGTGGCCCGCCAGCTTGCCGACGCCCAGGCGCGCGCCGAAGCGCTGACTCAGACGCGCGATCAACTCGTCGGCCAGCTTGCCGAGGCGGAGGCCAACCTCAAGAAGGCCGGGGCGCTGGGCCTGCAACTGGGCCGCCAGCGCGACGAACTGCGCCAGAAGCTCACTGCGCTGGAGGCCGAGCGCGATCAACTCCTCGCCGACCGCGTGGCGCTGGAGGCCGAGCGCGACCGGCTGCGCGGCAGCCTGGAGGGCCACGAAGAGGAACTCGAATCGCTCAAGTCGCTCAACGTGGAATTGCAGAGCGTGCAGGCGTTGCGCGACCTGGTGGCCGAACTCAGCCAGCAGCGCACGGCGCTGGAGAGCGAACTCACCGCCGCCCGCGCCGATGTGACCTACCTGCAAGACCAGCTCCGCGCCACCGAGGAGCAACTCCGCAACACCGAGGCCGCCGTCGATGTCGCCATCCGCGAGGCGACGGCGCTGCGCCGCCGCCAGATGGAAACCAACGCGGAGGTCATCGCCTCCATCGCGCAGGAACTGCGCACGCCGATGAGTTCCATTATGGGCTACACCGACCTGATCCTGAGCGAGTCGGTCGGCATCCTGGGTGCGATGCAGCGCAACTTCCTCCACCGTGTGAAGGCCAACACCGAGCGCATGGGCACCCTGCTCGACGACCTGATCCGCATCACCGTGATGGAGAGTGGCCGCTTTGAACTGGCTCCGGAGTCGGTGGAGGCGGAAAAGATCATCGAGGAAGCCATCATGGGGATCGGCGCGCAGTTCCGCGAGAAGGACATCACCCTGCGCATGGACATTGCCGAGGACCTGCCCACGCTCCACGCCGACCGCGACGCGCTCCAGCAGATCATGGCACAACTGCTCGCCAACGCCTGCCAGGCTTCGCCCGTGCATGGCGAGGTGGTGCTCGCCGCCCGGCGCGAGCGCCACGCTTTCCCCAGCGCCAACGGCGAGGACCGCCGCGTGGACTGTTTCTTCGTTTCGGTGAAAGACAGGGGCGGCGGTGTGGCTCCAGAGGACATCGAGCGCGTCTTCAGCCGCAAGTACCGGGCCGACAACCCGTTGATCGCCGGGCTGGGCGACACCGGCGTCGGCCTCTCGATTGCGAAAGCTCTGGTGGAAGCGCACGGCGGGCGCATCTGGCTCGAAAGCGAGCCGGGCGTGGGTAGCACTTTCTGCTTTGTATTGCCGCTCGAACCCGTTCAACAGGAACACTGAGATGCACCGCGCGGACAAAACCAGCGGCGACATCGTCGTCGCACTGATTGTGTTGTTGATGATCGGCGGGGCGCTGGTGGCTGCGCTCGTGCTCGCGTTTGCCGAGCGCGGCGCCGCCCCGACGCCCACAGCTGCGACTTCGGTCGCGCAGCAGGGCACGCCTGCCGGGACCGAGGCCACGCTCCCGATCATTATCCTGCCCACGCGCACGGCGACGGCAACAGCGTCGCCGACCGAGACACAGACCGCCACCCCCACCGAGACGCAAGCCGCGTCTCCTACGAACACTGCCACCAACACAGCTTCGCCAACTGCCGCCAGCACCGCGACGGCTACAGCCTCATCCACCGCCACATCTAAGCCGGCCACGCCCACCGCCGCGCCGTCCGCGACCGATACGCACACGGCGACCGCTACCGCCACACGCCAGCCGAGCGCCACTGCGACGCTCACGCGCACGGCCGCGCCGACGCGCGCGCCTTCCGCCACCCCAACCGTGACGGCTCCGCCGTCGCAGACCGCAACCCCGATAGCGACGGCCTCAGCGACGCCGCGCGCCACCGCCTCGGCCACGCGCACACCGGTCTCCGCAGCTTTGGAACAGACGCCGGCGGCGACTGCGACGGCAACGGCGTCAACGACGGCTACTGCAACCGTCACGCGCACCCGCCAGCCAAGCCCCACGCCGAGCGCTACTGCGACTTCAACGGCGACGGCTACCGCGACCGCCACGCGCACCCGCGCGCCAAGCGTCACACCGAGCGCCACCGCCACGCTCACGCGCACCGCTTCGCCGACGCGCACACCCTCTCCCCCCGCCACCCGCACTCCCTCGCCTACGGCGACGCGCATCGCCTCGCCCACACTCATCCCGACTTCCACGCCGGCTCCGACCGATACGCCCTCGCCGACGCGCACGGCGACTGCCACGTCGAGCGTCACCCCCAGCCCAACCGCGACTCCGACGGCTACCGCCACAGCCACGCCCACCGCTTCGTCTACCGCTACGCCGACCCTCACACCCAGCGCGACGCCTACCCCGACGAGCACTGCCCTCTGCGCGCCGCCTCCTGACTGGGTGCAATACACCATCCGGCGCGGCGACACGCTCTCTGCCATCAGCCGGCGCTACGGTACGACGGTGAGCGCGCTGCGGCAGACGAATTGCATCACGGGCGACCTGATCTACGCCGGCCAGCAGCTTTGGGTGCCCGGCAGCGCCGCGCGCACCTCGGCGACGTCCCGGCCCGGCGCTGACCCCACCGCCGCCGTGGTCGCCAACCCGTGCAGCAACCCGCTCGCGCGCATCACCGCGCCGACAAACGACAGGCGCGTGCGCGGCCCGTTCTGGGTCGATGGCGCGGCGGACACGCCGCGCTTCGCCCGCTACGAGATCGCGGTGCGGGCCGACGGGGCGAGCGAGTGGGTGAACCAGGGCGCGTACTTCGTGCCGGTGTCGGGCGGCCACCTGGCGCGCATCGATCCGGCGCAGTTCGGCAGGGGCCTGTTCTGGATTCGCCTCACCGTCGTGGACACGACGGGCAGCTCTCCGCCGCCCTGCGAGGTCCGGGTCACCTTCCGGTAGGGGAGCCGCGTCCCCAACCTTGCCCAATGTAACCGCCGCCGATGCGCCGGGGTAAAATACGCGCGCGACAGCGCGTATTGACCCCTAAGGAAGGCGACAGTGACGTATCTGCTGGGCATCGACATCGGCACATCGAGCGTGAAGACCCTCGTCCTTGAGGCAGAGCGCGGCGAAACCCTGGCGACCGTTGGGCGCGAGTATCCCATCTCCCAGCCGCAACCCGGCTACGCCGAGCAAGACCCTGACGACTGGTGGGACGCGACCGTCTCCACCGTGCGCGCGGCAGCAGCGCAAGCGGCGGTTGAACCGGCTGCGATCCGGGGCATCGGGCTTTCCGGGCAGATGCACGGGACCGTGTGTATCGACGCGGCAGGCCGCCCGGTGCGACCGGCCATCATCTGGGCGGACACCCGCAGCAGCGCCCAATGCGATGACCTGAAAGCGCGCGCCGACCCCGCAGAGCTGGCTCGCCGCGCGCCGGGGCCGCCCGCCGCCGGGTTCATGGGACCGACGCTCATGTGGCTGGCGCAACACGAACCCGACGCGATGGCCGCGACGCAGGCGGTGATCTTGCCCAAAGACTACGTGCGCCTGCGCCTCACCGGCGAGGTCGCCACCGAGGTCAGTGACGCCGCCTCGACGTGGCTGCTCGATGTCGCCTCCGGCCAGTGGTCTGACTGGTTGCTCGACCTGTGCCGCCTGAAGCGGCGATACCTGCCGCCGGTGCGCCGCTCGGCGGACGTGGTGGGGACACTGCGCCCGGCGGCAGCCGAGGCGTTGGGGTTGCCTGCTGGCATCCCGGTGATAGCCGGCTGCGCTGACCAGCCCGCGCAGGCGTTGGGGTACGGGCTGTACGAACCGGGCGTCGCTCTGGCGACCATCGGCACCGGGGGGCAGGTTTTTTACCCTTTGCGCGCGCCGCAGACTGACTCGCAGATGCGCTTCCACGTGTTTAACCACGCCGTCTCAGGCCGCTGGTATGCGCTGGCGGCGATCCTCTCCGCCGGGCTGTCGCTGCGCTGGCTGCGCGACCTGCTCGGCCTGAAGGACCGGCCCGACGCCTATGCGCACCTCTCGGACCTAGCCGGCCAGGTCCCGCCGGGCGCGGAGGGTCTGGTGTTCCTGCCATACCTGGCCGGCGAACGCACCCCGCACATGGACCCGGAGGCCAGCGGCGTCTTCATCGGGCTGCGGCTGCGGCACGGCGCGGGGCATCTCGCCAGGGCCGTCATGGAGGGGGTCGCTTTTGCGATGGCCGAGTGCCTGGCGCTGGTCTCGGACCTCGCTGGGGACGGCGTGAAGCCGCGAGTCATCGCCTCCGGCGGCGCGGCGGCTTCCCCGGTGTGGCGGCAAATCCAGGCCGATGTGTACGACGCGCCGCTGATGCTGGCCGCTGGCGCGAACCACGCCTGCATGGGTGCGGCGCTGCTCGCGGGGGTCGGGTGCGGCGTTTACACGTCCATCGCCGACGCCTGCGCGCGCCTGCCGACCTCCACGACGCAAGCGCTGCCCGACGCGGCGCGGGCGGCGTTCTACCGGGAACGGCGGGCGCTGTATCGAGACCTGTACGCCCGGCTGAAGGACGATATGCACCGGCTGCGGGCGCAGCCGTAGTTCCCTTTACGGCGCGGAACCTGTTATACTTGCGCCCGTCTGGGTTTTGTTCGATTCCCCTGTATAGTGGTGCCTAGCCTATGGATTTAAGGCTGATCTTGTTGATCGCGTTCGGGGTCTGGGCTACGGTCGGCGTCTTCGCCGGCTACTTCGTGACCCCGCGTGTCTTTGCGCGGAGAGGCTACAAGCGACAGCGGGGCGTCCTTGTCGGCGTCATCTGCGGGTTTTTCGGCAGCGTGATCCTGCTGGCGTTCCTGTGGCTGCTCATCGGATTCCCACGAGGGGTCACGCTGGCCCTGACCTTAGCGCTGGCGATTGCCGTCGTCGTCGCCGGCGCGGTCTTGATCCAGCGCGTGATCGAGAACGCGCAGGCCGCCGCGCAGCGCGCCGAACGCGACGCGGCCATCGCGCTCA
The DNA here is from genome assembly GCA_034435135.1 of Anaerolineae bacterium. GTDB lineage: Bacteria > Chloroflexota > Anaerolineae > Aggregatilineales > JAFGMM01 > JAOSJO01. Next base: position 7,455 of record DAOTXU010000469.1, read on the forward strand.
CGGCCACCGCCATCGCCCCGACTGCTACCCCTACGCCTCAAACGTCCGCGCGCCACCAGCGCGAAGCGCGGATCATCCTCGCGGCGTGGCAGGACGCGCCGACGCTGACGCCCAGCCCCACGTTACAGCCGCTCTCGGCGGCGACGCTGCCGCCCACCGCCATCCTGGCGACGGCGACGCCCGCCGTGACCGACACCCCGACCGTGATCTACGTCGTCCCGCCGACGCGCGCCCGCCCCACGGTGGCCGGCCTGTTTGAGGATTACCCGCCTCCGGAGGAGCCGCCGCCCACCGCCATCCCGACGCGGATGCCGATGGCCGACAACATGGGCTACGACATCATCAACGTGCTGCTGATGGGCCTGGACACCCACCCCGACCGGAACGGCTCCCGCTCGGATACAATCATCGTGGTGTCCATCAACCGCAGCGCCGGCACGGTCAACATGCTGTCGCTACCGCGCGACCTGTTCGTCTACATCCCCGGCTGGACGATGCAGCGCCTCAACACGGCGGCTTCGCGCGGCGACGTGACCGACTGGCGCGGCGGGGGCGGCCCCGCGCTCCTGCGCGACACCCTGCTCTATAACTTCGGCATCCCGATCCACTTCCACGCCCGCGTGGACTTCAACGGCTTCCGCCGGCTGATCGACATGGTGGGCGGGATCGACGTGCCGGTGGACTGTACGCATCAGGATTGGATCCTCAAGGAACCCGGCCTTGACGAGCAGGACGAGAACAACTGGGAGCTGTTCACGCTGCCGATGGGCGTGCAGCACCTCGACGGGCACCACGCGCTCTGGTACGCGCGCTCGCGCCGCCGCACCTCCGACTTCGACCGCAGCCGCCGTCAGCAGATGATCCTGCGCGCGTTGTTCAACAGGGCCAGGTCGCAAGACCTGCTCGCGCAGGTCCCGGCGCTGTGGGACGAGATTAGCCAGTTCGTCGAGACCGACATGACGCTCGCAGACGTGCTGGGCCTGGTGCCCACCGCGCTGCAACTCGACAGCAGCCGCATTCAAAGCCTGGTGTTCAACCAGTGGTACGTGCAGGACTGGACCACGCCCGGCGGCGACGCCGTGCTGCTCCCGGTCGCCGACCGGCTGGAGTTGATGGTGCAGGACCTCTACATCCCGCCGACGCAGAACACGCTCGTGCAGGAGCAGGCGCGCATCGAGATTCTCAACGGCACCGCCAACGAGGACTGGGACGAGGTCGCCGCCGCGCGCCTGGCCTGGGAAGGCTTCGTGCCCGTCGCCGCCGGGCAGAACGGCGAGTTCCTGCCGGACACGGTGATCTACGACTTCACCGGGCAGACGAAAGGTTCCAGCCTGGACAAGATCGCCGAGGTGCTGAACGCGCACCCCGACAACATCATCGTCCAGCCTGACCCGAACCGGGCGGTGGACTATCGCATCATCTTGGGCGCATCCTACAACTCGTGCACGTACAACGTCCCGCCCCCGGTCCCGACGCCCACACCAGCGCCGGTGACCGGTGGATAGCATGAATCAAACGGGTTATTGATGAGGCTCAACAGGCGAATGAGTGCGGACAGCGGGCTGAAGCCCGCTGTCCAAATGAAGCCTTGCACGGGTGCAACCCAGAATAGAGACAGGGGGCTTAAGCCCCCTGTCCAGGAATTCCCCGAAGAGAGGTGGGGAGTGAAGGGAATTTACTCCCCCTTCACCGTGAACAGCACGCCGTCCGTGCGCCCGAACACCTCCGGGAAGTAGAAGGCATACGCCTGTGCGGGCATAGTCTGGAACTCGCCGGCCACGCTCGCGCGAACCTGGTAGCTGTACACATAGGTGCCGCGCGGCAGGAAGTCCGAGTACAGGTTGACCTGCTCGTCGCGCATCTCAGTGTGCCCAAACCACCACCAGCCCCACCACCAGCGATA
>DAOTXU010000470.1:0-8374 GCA_034435135.1 Anaerolineae bacterium
CTTCGGGTGCGAATACCGGGGCAGGGTTTGCTGCGCGATCTGGTAGGCGAGCCGCGCTACCTTGACGTATCGACTCTCGCGTTTCTCGTTCATACGCCTATTTTATATAACATTTGGTCTTTGCAACAGAGCATTTGTAGCTACTTATAGCTTACATCATTTGAGCAACGGGCATGACGAATCTTTTGTGAAAATTGGCTATCGGCGCACGTGTATGCGATGGACCGCCCCCCCGGCGCGCGGCAGACACGCCGCCATCAGCGCGCCGAAGTTCGCGCCGGGCGTCAGTTGCCCCAGGGGAACAGCCCGCCGCGCGCCTGTGCATCCCGGCGCGTTACCCGATCGCCCGTGCGCCAGTTGATAGCCCAGGAACGCGAAGGCGATGGCTTCCTTGCTCGCCGATGGGACGCCGAACTCGTCGGCGCGGCGGAGCGCCGCGCCCGGCAGCGCCCCGGCGAGCATCCGCATCAGCGTGGGGTTGTGCACCCCGCCGCCGCCGAGGATCACCTCATCCACTTTGCCACCAGGCGCGTAACGGGCGTAAGCGTCGGCGATGGCGTGCGCCGTCAGCGCCGTGAGGGTCGCCATCAGGTCGGCGTCGCTCAGGCCCTGCGCGCGCCCCTGTTCGATGATCGAGGCAGCGTAGGCCGGCCCGAATTGCTCTTTGCCGGTGGTCTTGGGCGGCGGGGCGGCGTAGTAGGGATGCGCCAGCAACGTCTCAAGCAACGCCTCATCGACCTCTCCCTGCGCCGCCCACGCGCCGTCGAGGTCGCAGCGTAAACGGCCCCCGGAGAGGGTCGCGGCGGCATGGTCGATCAGGCTGTTGCCGGGGCCGGTGTCGAAGGCGAAGGCCGCTTCCACGCCGCCCCCCGCCGGCAGGATGGTGCAGTTGCCGATGCCGCCGATGTTCTGCGCCGCGCGCGTCAGCCGCTCGTCGCCGAAGAGCAGCGCGTCGAACAGGCTCACCAGCGGCGCGCCCTGCCCGCCGGCGGCCACGTCGCGCGGGCGGAAGTCCGCCGCGGTCGTGACGCCGGTCCGCTCGGCGATGACCGCCGGCTGCCCGACCTGCAACGTGCCGCGCACGCGCCCGCCCTCGACCAGGTGGTAGATCGTCTGCCCGTGCGAGGCGATCAGGTCCACCTGGCGCGGCGTGGTGCCGGCCTGGTCGATGGCGGCGAGCGCCGCCGCTGCAAACGCCTCGCCGATCTCAAAGTCGAGCGCGCACACCCGGCGCGCGCTCCCCCGGCCCGGCGGGATCACGCTTAGCGCCGCTGCGCGGACCTGGGGCGGCAGCGGGTGCGTGCTCGTGGCGAGCACGACCAGGGTCAGCACGCCGCCCGCCTCGTCAAAGCGCACCAACGCCGCCTCGATGGCGTCCACCGACGTGCCGGACATCAACCCCAACACAATCATGGTCTTCGCTCCTCACGAAATCCGGACAGGGGGCTTAAGCCCCCTGTCCGGCTGAACCGCGATCTATACAGGCTCAAAACTGGTCAACCCTGATGCCGTCCGCCTAATGCGCGCCGGCCAGCGCCAGCACACGCCGCTCAAACTCCTCTTCGTCCCACCCGGTCATGTGATCCACGAGCGTACCCTCTTTGTCGAAGAAGCCAAACGTCGGCACGCTGTTATCGAAGAAGCGGTCGAGCAGTTGCCAGTCCTCTTCGTCGGCGCGTTCCACGTCGATGAACCTGAAATTGAGCTTCCCGGCGTATTGTTGTTGCAGCCTGTACACGACAGGGTTCGCCTCGCGGCAGTAGCCTCACCACTCGGCGAATGCATAGGCGACCAGGGGGCGTGCAGGGCCAGCTTCGACGGCAGGGGCGCTGGCCGGCTCGTCAGCGGTCTGAGACGAAATCGCGTAGACCGCCGCGCTCGAAATCAAGGCAAGCGCCACCACGAGCAGCGCGGCCCCGATCAGGGTTTCGATCCGGTCGCGGTCCGGCCTGGCGGTGGGTCTGTCAGGCGGCGGCGCAGGCGGGTTCTCCGCCAGGCGGCGCTTGAGGATCGCCAGCGCTTCGCGCGCGCTGGGGAAGTTCGGGTCGATGGCGAGCACGTTCTTGACGGCGGTGCACGCTTCTGTGAGGTTCGGCGCGACTTTGGCGTAGAGCCACCAGCCGGCGGCGTTGTGCGCGTCGCGCGCGAGCAGGCTCCGCAGCGCCCGGCGCGCCTCGTCGAAGCGCTCATCTTTGATGAACTGGTTGATCTCTTGCACGCCCAACGTCTGGGGGCCGATCGGCGGGATGCTGCTCATGGCCTGCGCCTCGCGTTATCGTCCTAGCTACCGGACACTGAACGCATGTTCGAGAATAAGGCTCTTGTATTCTCTTACCTCACCCCCTCGCCTCGCGCGGATAGGGGGACGGGGGCTATAGTCCGGCGCAGCCGGGGTGAGGTAAAACCAAGACAGGCGAGATAAAACTATAGAACAATTGTCCGATGTCCGGTAGCTAGTTATCGTCAATGATCCTTTCGCCCATTGTACAACGAAAACATTCAGAGAAAGTGAAGAATTTGTGTATTTCGGGGCAGATCAAACGTGTCGTGAGCCTGCCCGTCGCGGTCGATAACGGTCACGTAGAGGCGGTCGCCGTCGATCTCAACCAACACGAAGTGATCGATAAGATTGGAGGCCTGCATGGTCGGTTCCGGGCTTTGCCACTCGTAAAGCGGCGCGCCGCCCCCGGCGGTCACGACAGGCGTGGGATTCCAGGTCAGCAAGTGTGACCTCGTGGTGCACGGTAGGTGCGCCACTGCGACTGCATGGGTATAGTCGGCAGTGAGGCCGTAGCGGACGCCGCCGGCGGTCTCGTAGAAGGCGTCCCACACGACCGTGATGCGCGTCGGCGTGGCATTTTGCAGGTACGGCCCGCGCAGGAGGGTCGGGCCGACGCCGCTCGCCGGCCAGACGAGGCTCAGCAGCGCGAGCGCGATGACCAGGATGGCAAAAAGACCTTATACTGTTCCCGGAAAACGCGATGCACGCCAGCGCCAGACTTGATCCATATCGCTTCAGGCACGGAACATTCTTCTTAACCCTAAGCGACGGCGGAGCGCCGGGATATTCGGATTATCAGGGTCAACATCTTCCCAGAATTTGAGCCATGACTGCGCGCCGTCCGGTTTGCCCTCTGCCAAGAACAGCTCCACCTGCGCGGCGCAGACGGCTGAGAATTCGGAGGTATGGAAGCGTGGCCGCTCCAGAACCGGGTCCAGCCACGCGCGCGCTTCCTCCAGGCGTTTTTCCCTGGCGCAGAGCTGCGCCATCGCGCAACGCGCAAACAGGTAATCCGGGTGCAGTTCCGCCATCCGGCGAATGACCGCCTCCGATTCCTTTTCGCGTCGCTGCATACTCAGCGCGACCGCCAAGTGATTGAGCAACGTCGGGTTATCGGGCGCGATGTCGAGCGCTTCGCGCGCAAGCGCTTCAGCCTCTTGGGCGCGCCCGTCGGCGAGCGTCCAATAGCTCTTTTCGAGCAAGTCCTGGGCCTGCTCGGGTATTTTGGTGGGTTGCGCTTCGGGGTAGATTTCGTAATTGAACAAAAGCACTTCGGTCCACTCGCCTCGGGTGTACATCTTTATGGATTTGCCGCGCGGCAGCAGCCCCCATTCGACCGCGTACCGGCTGGCTTCCAACCGCTGCTGGTCCGTCCCGTTTGCACTGAGGGCGAACTCGCGCAGCAGGGGTAGCTCGGCAATGATGGCGACCCGCAGCGCAAACTCCCGTCCTTGCGGGTCGCCCCGCTCCAAAAGAATCGAGATGACCGCCGCCAGGGCGGGGATGTCGCGCAAGACCCGTGCATACTCGCGCTTGAGCGCCGCGTCGCTACGCTTCCCTTTGGTCGTGGCCTGTAGCACTTTTTCGATCCAGACCCTCGGCACCCATTGGTAGAGCGAAAAAGGCCATGCCCCGCTGCGTTCACCAAGCGGCTTCCTGAGGTCCTCAAGGTTTTCACGCGCCAGCTCCAAATGGCGGTCCAGGCGCAGCGCGCGTTTCCATAGCTGTTTCGCGCGGGTGAGATCGCCCCGGCGCGCGAAAGCAACCGCTCCCAGGTGATGCGCCATCGGCATCGACAGGTCTTCCGCAAGATCGGATTTCTCAAACTCCTCGTACAGTTCGCAAACAGCGCCATCATCGCCCAGGTAAGCGAAGGCTTCGATGCGCTTGACCGCCAAAGTGCCGTCAGTTGCTGTGAGTGCGCGCAACCGCCCGGCGACGCGCTCCGCTTCCTCGCGTTGCCCTGTGCGCACCAGGCACTGCGCAAGATTGGACAGGGCATGAATATTGTCCGGGTGACGCTCCAACACCTGCCGGGCAGCTTGAATGGCGTCGTCAAACCGACCTTGCAGCGCATAAGCCAGCGTGAGGTTATTCAGCGGCGCTGGCACGTGGGGAAGTCTTTTGGCAGCTTCCAGAGCGATCTTCTCGCCTCTCTTATAATCACCCCGACTCAACACCATCTGTGACTGCTCGTACAGCATCAAATCGTTGGGGGTTGCGCCGGCGGTCGTGGCGTCGGAAGCGAGGATGGCATCGCACGCTGCCTCTAGCGTGGCCTGGATTTCGCGCATTTCATCCGCGTTATCGTGATCGGGCCAGGTGGTCAAGAAGTGATGGGCGTAGTGCAGCGCTGAGAACGGCAGGGTCGCAGCCATGCAGGCTACTGCTGCATTGAACCAATGTATAGGCTCGTTGGGATCAAGGCGCACCAACCGGTCGGTAACTTCCCACAGGCCCGGAATATCTTCTTGATTCCTGTAAACCTCGCCCAGCATGACCAGACCTTCCACGTGGGAAGGGTGACGATGGACGAACTGTTCCAGCGCCTCCTGCGCTTCGTCCCATTTCCGCCGCGCGACCAACCACTGCACTTTCTCAAGCTCTGCTCCTCGTATCGTGGGCGCGGCCCTGGCAGGTTGGCGGCGACTCTGGGTCCTTTTCTTCTTCTTTTTGCTCATAGACAACTTACCCCAGCAGTCCGTTCCTCTGGCAGCAGAAGTGTAACGCCGGTTTGGCCATTTATCCACTTCTAAATAGAAGTGATTCAAGCTTTTGAGCCAACGACCGCGGTGCGTGTGGCGCTTGTCGTGTTGGCGGGCACCTCACCCCCCGTCCCCCTCTCCCGGCTAAGCCGGACTATAGCCGCAAGCGGAGAGGGGGTGTCGAGCCGCAGGCGAGACGGGGGTGAGGTAGAGAAAGGCCTTAGCACGGCTAGCTGTTGGCGTAAGTTTGAATCAGTCCATAGAAAAGCGACGCTTCAGGCCTGAGTAGCTTGAAGCGCCCGATGCCCCATGGGGGACTCGAACCCCCGTTTCCGCCTTGAGAGGGCGATGTCCTGGGCCACTAGACGAATGGGGCCAACGCGCGGGATTTTACCAACAGCCGGCGCGTCCGTCAAAACGCTTTTCGCATTTCCTGTGAAGCGGTAAAGTATCCGCCGCACCACGACAGATCAGGAGCGGCTATGTGCACGATCCTCGTCTCTGGTCTCATCAACATCGAGACCACACTGCAAGTTGCGGGCTTCCCCATCGACTACGAGCCGGTGCGCTATCCCTTCTTCGGCGTGAACAGCGCCGTGTCCGGCGTGGGGTACAACATTGCCAAGGCGCTGACGGCGCTTGGCGCGCCGGTGCGCTTCCTGTCGATCATCGGGCGCGACCTGGCCGCACGGGCGGTCGAGGAGTCGCTGGCCGCCGACGACATCGACGGGCGCTACGTCGTCAGGGGCATAGAACACACCGCGCAGTCGGTCATCCTCTACGACCGGGACGGGCGGCGCGCGATCTATGTAGACCTGAAGGACATTCAGGAGCAGACCTATCCCCCCGACCTGTTTGAAGCGGCGCTCGCGGATTGCCCCGTCGCGGTGCTGTGCAACATCAACTTCTCCCGACCCATGCTGCGCCGGGCGCGCGCGGCGGGCAAGCTCATCGCCACCGACGTGCACGCCATCGGCGACCTCGACGACGAGTACAACCGCGACTTCATGCAACAGGCGGACATCCTCTTCATGAGCCACGAGCGCCTGCCCTGCCCGCCGGAGGAGTGGGCGGCGCAGGTGTGCGAGCGCTTCGGCAACGCGATCATTGTAATCGGCCTGGGCGCGGAGGGCGCGCTGCTCGCGGTGAAGCGCGACCACTTCATAGAGCGCGTGCCGGCGGCTCATGTGCGCCCGGTGGTGAACACCATCGGCGCGGGCGACGCGCTCCTCTCGGCGTTTATCTACAGCTACAGCCGGACGCGCGACCCCTATGAGGCGATCCGCAAAGCGACGCTCTTCGCCGCATACAAGATCGGCGCGCGCGGCGCAGCGGAGGGGTTCACCGGGCGGTAGCGGTGGCTCAGGACTCAAAGAGAATGTCGGGTTGGAACCAGATCAGCGACAGCCACAGGTCCATATGGGAAAACTTGATGTCCTGGGCGTCCACCCATCCATCTTGCCAACCTGATCGGTAGAGCGTGCGGACCTTAATCATCTGCCCCGCGTGGCCCAGCTTGACCAGAACGGAGTCCCAGTTTTCCAGCGCCATCAGGTAATCGCCGGGGTTGACCCGCATCTGCACCTTTGTGTCCGGTGAAGGTCCTATGTACACTGCGACGTTGGTCCCTGTCGGCGTCAAGTGGTGATGCGGCTCGGCGCGGTCGCTGTACCCGGCGTGGACTTCAAGCTCCAGGTGGGGATCCATCGCGTAGCCGGTCCTACCTACCGCGCCGATCTGCGCCCCCGGCGGCAGGGCTTGGCTTTCCGTCACGTTGATTGTGCCCAGGTGCGCATAAAGGCAAAAAACATCCGCGCCTTGCAGTCCGCTGGCGTCCAGCGCGTAACGTGTAGACCGGGGGAGCTGACGGTTCGGGTAACGCACGACGACGTAATTGCCGTGGCCCCACCCCCACTCCGGGTCTGAGAGCGATTCCGCCGCCAGCGTGTTCGGCTGATCTGCGGTGCACCTAGCGCACCGGTTGACCTTAACGACGTACCCGCCATATGGCCCGGCATACACCGGCTCGCCGGGATCCGCCATGAGGTGCCAGTCCGGGAAGCTCCTGGGACCGAGGTCATCCTCGAAACTATGCTCGCCATCTCTGCCATAAAAGAAGTTCGCCAGCGGCGGGAGGTATTTCGACCCGGCGAAGTCCACATCCTGTGCAGCCGCCCACCCCTCAATTTCATCAGCCGCTCGCACCTGAATCCACGCCCCCTCCTGGCCCACTTTCAAAACCGCCGCATCCCAATCCTCCAGCACCGTCAATAAGTCGCCGGGGTCGGCGATAGCCACGACCTTCTGGTCGAGTGCCGGCCCTTCGCGCACCTCAAGCGAAACGTTCGCCGCCAGTTGGTGGTCAGCGTTGTCGGGTCTTCGCGGCAGCGTGCTTGTGGGCGCTGGCGAGGGTGTGTCCGGCGCAGTTGATGGCGCGTTGATGGCTGCCTGTAGCCCGATGAGCGCCGCGACAGCAATCAGCAGCACGCCTCCGTTCACAACTGCCCACATTCTGAGCCTGGCGCGCGGTCGGAGGGCGTAGGCCGTCTTCTCTGGCTCTGCCTCCGTGCCTGGCTCGCCTTGAGTTTCGCCATGCTCAATATAAGGGCCGCCCTCGGTGGTGATGATGCGCGCCTCGCCAGTCGCATAGTGGCCTCGAATGTAGTAGGTATTGCCTTGCTGCCGGCCTGCGTCCAGCCACTCGCGCCCGGTCGTAGTCAGGCTGTACCACATGCCAGGTTCCTGGCGGGCGAGACCCTTGTCGGCAAGTTCTCTCAACGCATCCTGCAACTCACGTTCGTCTAACCCCAGGTTGCGACCGATGACATCTGGGAACCGCTCGCCGAAGTCTTTTTCGTCCAGGTATCGGAGCACATTCCGGCCTGGTGTGGACAGGGCATTCATGCTGGAATCCCATCTCGCTCGCAGACAATGGCGTTTTCTGGCTCACGATTAAGTATAAATACGCCGCTTTCGTAAGTCAATCCCCATCACGAAACCGCGCATATCAATTCTGAGGCGCTACCTTCGCACCAATCCAGACGGCATCCGCTACGCCGAACTGTATGAACAAGGCATTCATGTCGGCTCTGGATCGGTCGAGAAGGTGGGTGACTTGATGATCAACCGACGTTGAGAGCTGCGCGGTACGGCCTGGCATCGGGATTCGGCCAACGCCATCTCCAACCTTCGCGCCCTCCGCTTCAACGATCCCCAGCGCTGGGCCAATCTCTGGAACTAACCCTGGACTTTGTCATAGAAGTGATTCAAGCTTTTGAGCCAACGACCGCGGTGCGTGTGGTGCTTGTCGTGTTGGCGGACACCTCACCCCCCGTCCCCCTCTCCCGGCTACGCCGGACTATAGCCGCAAGCGGAGAGGGGGTGTCGA
>DAOTXU010000471.1:0-5362 GCA_034435135.1 Anaerolineae bacterium
ACTGATTCAAACTTACGCCAACAGCTAGCCGTGCTAAGGCCTTTCTCTACCTCACCCCCGTCTCGCCTGCGGCGCGACACCCCCTCTCCGCTTGCGGCTATAGTCCGGCGTAGCCGGGAGAGGGGGACGGGGGTGAGGTGCCCGCCAACACGACAAGCACCACAAGCACCGGGGGCGTTGGCTCAAAAGCTTGAATCACTTCACTGATAACGTGGGCCGCCGCCTGCGGGGAGGTGTGCGCGACAGGGTCGGATACAGGGGAAGAAAAAGCCGCAGGCGAGCCGCCCACGGCTTTCTTGTGTGCTCAAAGCAAAGCTAAAGTGTGCGAGGCAAACGCAGACAACCTCACGTCACAAGAGGCACAAGGGCGTCTCGTTAACGATTGGTTGTCCTGTGCATCGATTGCCTCCTACTGCGCCGATACTGTGGGGGATTATACGGCAGTCCGGCGGGTTGTCAACCCTTCACCCATCGGGCATCCAGCACAAAGTTGAACGTCGCCAGCTTGCCGTCGGCGGTGTCTTGAACCGTCATCACGAGTTCCGGCCTGAAGATGCCGTCGCGGTCATTGGCCGCCTCGCCGGGAAAGTAAAGCTGTGTCGTAAGGACGGGCTGGTTCGGCGCCTGGACCTTGACGTGGATATGGCGTGTGCGCGTCTGGTACGCTCCTGGGACGACGGTTTCGAGAGAGTAGCGCCCTGCCTCGTCGGTAAACTGGTGTCCGCGCAGCCTGTAGCCGACATTGTCATACACACCGTCCGCGTCTGCCTGCCAGAAGTCCAGCAGCGCGCCGGCAATCGGTGTGCAATCCGGCGTCACGACGTACCAAACTTCGCTTCCAGCAATTGCGCCAAATCCGGGTGCCCGATCTCCTGCAACTCGTAGCGCACGCGCTGGTACGGGCGCGCGATCTTAATCACGCGGCCCAGGTCCACCGGCGTGGCGATCAGCACCATGTCGGCGGGCGTGTTGTTGACCGTCGCCTCCAGGTCGGCGCGCTGCTTGTCGCCGTAACCCATCGCCGGCAGGACCGGCCCGGTGGCCGGGTATTTGGTGTACGTCTCGGCGATGCTGCCGACCGCGTAAGGCCGGGGATCGACGATCTCCGCCGCCCCGAAGCGCCGCGCCGCCACCACGCCCGCGCCGTAGGCCATCTCGCCGTGCGTGAGCGTCGGCCCATCCTCGATGACGAGCACGCGCCTGCCCCGGATCGCCATCGCGTCCTCAACGTAGATGGGCGAGGCGGCCTCGACAATGATGGCGTCAGGGTTGGTGTCGATCACGTTCTGGCGCACCTGGGCGATGGGCGCGAGGTCGGCGGTGTCGATCTTGTTGATGACGACCGCGTCGGCAAGGCGCAGGTTCGCCTCGCCGGGGTGATAGCTGATCTCGTGGCCGGCGCGGTGCGGGTCGGTGACGACGATATGATAGTCCGGCTTGAAGAACGGCAGGTCGTTGTTGCCCCCGTCCCAGAGCACGATGTCCGCCTCTTGTTCCGCCTGCCGCAGGATGGCCTCGTAATCGACACCGGCGTACACGACCACCCCCCGGTCGAGGTGCGGCTCGTATTCCTCGCGCTCCTCGATGGTGACGTTATACCGGTCCAGGTCGGCGTGCACGACGAAACGTTGCACGGCTTGCGCGGCCAGGTCGCCGTAAGGCATGGGGTGGCGCACCGCGACCACCTTGTAACCCAGCCCGCGCAGCACATCGCTGACGCGGCGCGTGGTCTGGCTCTTGCCGCAGCCCGTGCGCACCGCGCCTACGCTGACGACGGGCTTGCTGCTGCGCAGTTGCGTGCGCTTCGGGCCGAGCAGCCGGTAGTCCGCGCCGGCGGCGAGCGCCTGGCTGGCCTTGTGCATCACGTACTCGTGCGAAACGTCGGAGTACGCGAAGACCACTTCATCGACATCGTAGCGCGCGATCAGGTCGTTCAGCTCCGCCTCGGCGTGGATCGGGATGCCGTCCGGGTACAGGCGACCAGCGAGTTCCGGCGGGTAGCAGCGCCCCTCGATGTCGGGAATCTGCGTGGCGGTGAAGGCGACGACCTGGTAAGCGTCGTTGTCGCGGTAAAAGGTGTTGAAGTTGTGGAAGTCGCGCCCGGCGGCGCCCATGATGATGACGCGCGTCTTAAGCATCTGAGTTTCTCCTCATGTGATGGGGGTTCGTATGGCGCAGAGATGGCATTCGTGAGTGTGGCTGGGTCGCTAGGATTTCCGCTTGCGGCTGAACCTGGACTTGCGTTTGGCCTGCTGCTCGGCCTGCCCCATCCCGGAGCGGCGATAGGCGATGGCGGTCATGAAGATGCTCAGGACGTAAAGCGCCAGGAGCGGACCCATCACCAGCGCCATGTTAAAGGGGTCAATCGTCGGGGTGATGAGCGCGGCGAGGATGGCCGTCGCCACGATGGCGAGCCGCCAGTTGCGGATCAGCGCGCGGGGACCCACGAAACCCAGGCGCGCCAGCACCGTCAAGATCAACGGCGTCTCAAACGCAGCCCCGATCCAGAACAGCAACGCGGTGACGAAAGCGATGTAGGCGTCCGCCGTCCACTCGACTTTGAAGACATCGCTCTGGAACTCGGCCAGGAATTTGAGCGCGGCGGGCGTCATGATAAACCACGCGAACGCCACGCCGATCAAGAAAAAGGCCGTCATCGCCGGCAGGGAGAGCAACACCCACCGCTTCTCTTTGGCGGTCAGGCCGGGCAGGATGAACGCAAACAACTGCCAGGTGATAATTGGCATGGCGAGGATCGCGCCGGACAGCAGCGCCACGCGGAAGTACACCACCACCGACTCGGTCGGGCCGAGGATTTGCAGCCGCTCTTCCGCGCCGTATGGGGTGAGCAGGTATTGCAGGATTTGGCCGGTGAAGAGGAGGGATAATACGGTTGTGATGACAAGCGCCAGCCCCGCGCGCACCAGGTGCTTGCGCAACTCGTTCAGGTGGTCGAGGAAGCCCATCACCGGGCCTTCGCCCTCGATGTAGGTGACCTCTTCCTCTTCCGCCTCTGGCTTGGTTTTCTTCTCCTCGACCTGGGTTGCCATAACTCAGTGCCCGGCTGATGCCTGGGTGTTGTCGTCGGTTTCGGGCGCAGCAGGCCGAACCGTTTCAGCGGCGGTAATGGCGCTCTCCGCATCGACCGCGCGCGCTTCAGGGTGAGGCGCGGCGCCGGCGGGCGGCTTAGGCGAAACGCTCACCTTCGGGGCACCGTCCGCGCCAGATGGTTTTAATGGCTTGGGTTTGTCGTCGGGCTTCGTTGGCGGTTCAGGTGCTTCGATGACCTTGCGCACTTCCTCGGTCAGGTTGAACTTGCGGAAGTCTTTCAGTTTGCCTAACTCTTTGGCTTCTTCAAAGCCGGCTTCTTGCAACTCCCGCTGGATCATGCCCATCGTTTCGGACCACATCGCGCGCAGCTTTGCCAGCTCCCGCCCGGCGATATAGGCCCATGCCACCATGCGCTTGGGACCGGCGACGACCAGCAAGAGCACAAAGATGATAATCAGTTCAGGAACGCCAATGCCCAGGATGTTCATTGGTCCGACTCTTTGACCTTCAACGCCTGCTGAATTTCGTCGCGGCGGCCCGCGAGGGTACCCAACACACCGTTGATGAAACGCGGCGCGCTATCGGAGCCGAAAACTTTCGCCAGCTCGACCGCCTCGTTGATGGCGACCTTGACCGGCGTCCTGCCGTCGATGGCAAACTCGTAGATCGCCATGCGCAAGATGTTGCGGTCGATGATCGCCATCTGGTCCAGGGGCCACTCCGGCGCGTAACGATGGATGACCACATCCATGTTTGCCACGTGCGCCAGCACGCCGCTGACCAACTCGTAGGCGAAGGGGCGCACCCCATCCGGCAGCGGGTCATCGTCGAGGCGATGGGCGATTACCTCGGCGGCCTCATGACCGGTCAGGTCGATTTCGTAAAGTGCCTGCAAGGCGATCCACCGCGCCTTGCGCCGCGCTTTCAAGGTCCGGCTTCCTGGCGATGACTAAACGTCTGTTTGCAATACCGGCCCAACTGCCGCAGACAAGTAGCTTCCGCCCCTTGTCTGTGAATTGACCCTGAGTCAGTGCGTGTCGTAGGCCACGTCTTCGATGTGGACGTTGACCGCGAGCGCCTCCATGCCGACGATCTCATGGATCGCGCGCGCGACCTCGCGCTGCACATTGTAACTCACTTCGCGCATACTGACATTCGGCTCAACCACGATGTACAGGTCGCACGCGACGGTCCGGTCCTGGTTGTTGACCACAATCATCACGCCGCTGGCGGCGGGGTTGCGCCGGAAAATGCGATCCACGCCGCCGGGCGTGCTGCCCATGCGCGCGATGCCGTCCACGCCCAGGGTTGCGTATCGCGCGATGGTCAGCAGCACGCTGGGCGCGATGGTCACTTTATCGTGGGTCTGGTCTTGCGCCATCTCCGCCATTGCGTCGAGTTTACCCCATCACCATGCCGCCGTCTACAGAGAGCACCTGCCCGGTGATGTAGCCGGCCTCCTCGTGACAGAAGAACGCGACCGCGTAGGCGATGTCCTCTACGTTGGCCCAGCGCCCCATCGGAATCGCGGCGTTGAGTTGCGCCATCGCCTGCTCGCCGATTTGCTGGGGCAGGTCGCGGGTCAGGTCGGTGAGCACGAACCCCGGCGCGACCGCGTTGACGGTGATGTTGCGGCTGGCGACCTCGCGCGCCAGCGCTTTGGTGAGGCCGATCAGCCCGGCCTTGCTGGCGCTGTAGTTGGTCTGCCCGGCCTGCCCGGCGATGCCGCTGACGCTCGCCATGTTGACGATGCGCCCGTAGCGCTTGCGCATCATCGGGCGGATCGCGGCTTTTGCGCAGTTCCACGCGCTCTTGAGGTTGACGCGGATGATAAAGTCGAAGTCTGCCTCTTCCATGCGCATAATCAGGTTATCGCGCCTGGTGCCGGCGTTGTTGACCAGAATATCGAGCTTGCCGTGCGCCGCCACCACGTCGTTAATCATCGCCTCGGCCTGCGCGAAGTCGCTTACGTCGGCAGCCGCGCAGGTGGCCGTGCCGCCCACTCCCTCGATCTCCTGGATCGTGCTCGCGCAGTTATCGCCGGTCAGGTCGTTGACACACACCGTCGCGCCCCGGCGCGCGAGTTCCAACGCCACTGCGCGCCCGATGCCCTTTCCCGCACCGGTCACGAGCGCGATGCGCCCAGCCAAGTCTGACATGACATTCCTCTCCTATGAGATAGAAGTGATTCAAGCTTTTGAGCCAACGACCGCGGTGCGTGTGGTGCTTGTCGTGTTGGCGGACACCTCACCCCCCGTCCCCCTCTCCCGGCTACGCCGGACTATAGCCGCAAGCGGAGAGGGGGTGTCGA
>DAOTXU010000472.1:0-8129 GCA_034435135.1 Anaerolineae bacterium
GGGTGAGGGTGGGCGAGGGGGCGGCGCTGGGCGTTTGGGAAGCCGTCGCCGTGGGGGACGGAGTCCAGGTCGGCGGGAGTGGGGTCGGGGTGGAGGCGGGCAGCGTGGCAGTGGGTGGGTCGCCCGTGCATCCTGCCAGCCACACCCCCATAAACAGAAACAACGCGGCGCAGCGCCTTTTAAAGCCTCGACTCGCCAACCTGCCTCGCTTTCAGCGCCGGAGCACGCGCTTATTCTAGCAGAAAAACACGAGGCAGACTTAAGCCCCCGCTTCACGATGTGGGGTATATTAAGGGCGCTTATCCGCACATCCAAAACGCCCAGACCAGAAAGGAAAAGGACCGTGAAATTCAGCATTTGTTCTTACAGCTTTCACCGCCTGCTCGCCACCGGCAAGCAGGACATCTTCAAGTACATCGCCGACTGCAAAGCGCTAGGGGTCGCCGCGCTCGACCCCTGGAACGCCCACCTCTCTGTCATCAGGGACGAGGATACGGTGCTCAAGGCCGGCGCTGACCCGGAAAACGCGCAACTCTCCGCGCAGAGCGACGCCTATCTGGAAAAAGTCAAAGCGGCGGCTGAGGAGGCCGGCCTCCCTTTCGGCTGCATCGCGGTTGACGGCGCGCACATCTACGAAGACACGCCCGAAAAACGCGCGCGCAACCGCGCCATCGCCTACCGCTGGCTGGACGTGGCGCACCGGCTGGGGGCCACACAGGTGCGCATCGACGCTGGCGGGCCGCCGGAGATGCCCGACGACGTGTTCGAGATCATTGTCGAGGGCTACAACGACCTGGTGGCGCGGGGCCGTGAGCGGGGCGTCGAAATCCTGATCGAAAACCATTGGGGGCCGTCGCCGATCCCGGAAAACCTGGTGCGCATCCTGGAGGCGGTCGAGGGGCTGGGGCTGCTCTTTGACACGAACAACTGGGCGCGCGGGATGCAGGAAAAAGGCTGGGAGATGTGCGCCAGGTATGCGAAGGCGACGCACGTCAAGACCTTCCGGTTTGACGCCGCCGGGAACGAGCCTTCGGTCGATATTCCGAAGGCGATGCGCCTGTTGCGCGACGCCGGCTTTGACGGCATCTGGGGCATCGAGAGCTGCCCCGAACCCGAAGACGCCGACGAGTACGAGGGCGTCAGGAAGACGGTGGCGCTCATGAAGCGCGCTTTGGGTGAATAGCCTCGGCAACACCAGGAGAATACAACCATGTCAACCAACGAACCGGTGCGCGTCGGCGTGATCGGCGTGGGTCAGATCGGCAAGCACCACCTGAGCATGTACCAGAAAATCAGCGGCGCGCAGGTCGTCGCGGTCGCCGACATCAACGAGGCGGAGGCCCGGCGCGTGGCGCAGGAGCACAACATCCCGCACGTGTACACCGACTTCAGGGCACTGCTCCAGCGCGACGACATCCAGGCGGTGGACGTTTGCCTGCACAACAACCTGCACATGCCGGTCACGGTGGCGGCGCTCCAGGCCGGCAAGGACGTTTACTGCGAGAAGCCGATGGCCGGCGCGTACTGCGACGCGGAGAAAATGTACTGCACGGCGCAGGAGTTGGGCCGCAAGCTGAGCATTCAACTGAACTCGCTGTTCACCAAAGAGTCGAAGGCAGCCAAGGCGCTCATCGACGCGGGGCAGTTGGGCAAGCCTTACTTCGCGCGCTCGACCGGCTTCCGCCGCCGGGGCCGCCCCTACGTCGATGGCTACGGCACGCCCGCCTTCGTGCAGAAGAAGATTGCCAGCGGCGGCGCGATGTACGACATGGGCGTGTACCACATCGCCAATATCCTGTACCTGATCGGCAACCCGGAGGTGCTCACGATCTCCGGCAGGCTCTACCAGGAAACGGAAATCGACCCGGCGCGCAAGGCGCTGAGCGGCTACGATGTCGAGGAGCTTGGCGTCGGATTTGTGCGGCTGGCGGGGGGTGTGTCGCTGGACATCATCGAGGCATGGGCGATTCACCTGGGCGGGTTTGAAGGCTCGTATGTGGTCGGCACCGAGGGCGGGGTGCAACTCCAGCCATTTGCCTTCTACCGGAACATCGGCGATCTCGAAGTGAACAGCACCGCTGACCTCGGCGCGTTCGACTGGCGCATCCACACCGTGCGCGAGAACGGCGACGCTTACGACAGCGCGCAGCAGCACTGGGCCGCCGCGTTGCAGGGGCGCGTCACCTTGCTGCCGACCGCCGAACTTGCCCTGAATACCATGCTGATCTCTGAGGGCATCTTCCTCTCGAATAAGCTCGGACGTGAAGTGACCGCCGCCGAGGTCAGGGCGCAGTCGGTATCGACGGCGGTGCAGGTTTGATCCGTTGAGAAAGTAGGGGCGGGCCGCTTCGCCGAGACCCGCCCCTGTTTTTAATAAGTCTCATAGCGAGGGCTTTGCGGGCTGGGGATGGGAGGCGTCGCCGCTGGCGCGCCGTAGCGTTCCTGCAACCGCCGCCCCCAGGCGATCAACTGACGACCCATCCAGGCCAGCGCCCGGCCATAAAAGCGCGCGCGCCGCGGGCGCGCCGGGCGCGCCAGCCGAACGAG
Organism: Anaerolineae bacterium; assembly: GCA_034435135.1. Taxonomy (GTDB): domain Bacteria; phylum Chloroflexota; class Anaerolineae; order Aggregatilineales; family JAFGMM01; genus JAOSJO01. The sequence continues at coordinate 2,548 of DAOTXU010000472.1, forward strand.
GCGGTCATGCTCTGCCTCCCGAAGCATATCCTTCCGGCGTTCTTCCGCGTAAAAAGCATCATTCTCACCGATCATCGCGTTCCTCCAATTCCTGCCTGCTGCGCGGTTGACTTTTCTGCCCTAACCGCCTATAATTGTTTTACTGGTTAAAGTGTAGCATAAAGTATCTAACCTGTCAATAGGGTTTTACTGGTTAAAAGCGCAGACAAATGCTGAAGGAAGAACTCTATGAGCGCGGACCCGCACGAAACCACTTTTGATCTCGGCGCTGGCCGGCTCTGCCTGGACTTCGCCAACACCGCAAACTGGCACGCCAGCGCGAACCCGGTCGAGATGCTCAACAGCTACGCCGACCTGGTGTCGTTCAGCCGGCAGGCGGGCGTCGTGAACGCCGATCAGGCGGACCGGCTGCTCCGGGAAGCGGCGCGCCGCCCCGCCGATGCGGACGCCGCGCGCGCACGCGCCATCATGCTGCGCGAGGCGATCTACCGGGTTTTCTCGGCGCTGGCGGCTGAAAGCGCCCCCGCGGCGGACGACCTCGCTTTGCTAAACGCCGCACTGCCTGAGGCGCTGGCGCGGTTACGGATCACGGCGGTGGTGGATGGCTTTACGTGGGCCTGGCGCGACGACCCGGATGCGCTGGACCAGATGCTTGGGCCGATCCTGTGGTCGGCAGGGGAGTTGCTGACCTCCGACGAGCTGAGCCGGGTGCGCAAGTGCGCCGACGACAACTGCGGCTGGCTGTTCGTGGACACGAGCCGGAATCGTAGCCGCCGGTGGTGCAGCATGGAAAGCTGCGGCAACCGCGCCAAAGCGCGCCGGTTCTACACGCGGAAGCAGAAGGAGGCCGCCGGTTGACGCCAGCCAACTGTACTTCCCTGAAACTGAGGCTCCACCCCTAGACAGCGGGCTAAGGCCCGCTGTCCGGTTTTCCGATCAGACGGATTGGCGCGGTTAGAGAACCCGGTGAGTTGCGGTTTCTTAATGTCAGATATACAATTTCCCCGGCTTGAGATTCGCAGTTTTGAGGCGATGGAATGGTGGACGAATATCCCCGGCAAACGCTCAATAACGGCTTGCGGGTCATCTATGCGCCGATGCCGCACCTGCACAGCGTTTTGATGAGTCTGTTTGTCAAGACCGGGCCGCGCTACGAGACCGAGGACGAGCGGGGCCTCTCCTACTTTGTGGCGCAGTGCATCTACGAAGGCAGCGAGGCGCGCCCGTCGCAGCAGGCGCTCAATCAGGCCGTGCAGGAGGTGGCCGGCGAGCTTGACCAGGTAGTCTACCAGGATCACGCGATTTTCTGGCTGCAAATGCACGCCGACTTCCTGGCCGAGGGCGCGCGCCTGCTGGCCGAGGTCATGCAGCGCCCGCGCTTCGCGCAAGAAGGCCTGGAGCGCGTCCGGCAGATCGTCGCGCGCGAGTTGGAACAGCTCACGCTCGACAACCTGCACAGTCTGGCGCTGGAATTGATGTCTCCCGACCTGCCGCGCCGGATGATCGTGCCGGGCGAACTGGAATGCGTCGAGACCTTCGACGAGGCGGCGGTGCGGGAGCACTTCGCGCGATTCTACACGCCGGGCAACATGGCGCTGGTCGTGGCCGGGCGCTTTGACGCGCAGCGCGCCGCCGACGCCATCGCCGCCAGCTTCGACAGCCCGCCGGTGGAGTCCACCCCGGTGGAAGCGCCCCCGCCGGCGGCGTTGACGCCTGGACCCAGGTGGGTGCTGCGCCCCACCGGCAACCCGCAGGCGAGTCTGCTCCTGCGCCATCAGGGGATGCGTTTTGAGGACCCCGGCGCGCTGCCGCTGAGCCTGGTGGGCGCGCTGTTTGAGTCGGGGTGGCAGGGCGCGGGCGCGCGCCTCTTCCGCGTCGACTCCGAACTGAATTTCACGCACGACTTCAGCCTGTTCGACATCTACGCGCGGACCACCGACGAGAACCTCACGCGCGCGCTGGGCGCGATCATCGCATGGATCGATCGTTGCGTTGAGCGCGGCATCAGCGAGGACGACCTGCGGCGGGTGCGCACGCTGGCGCGCTGTCGCATGGAGTTCACGCTTGACAACCCCTCGGCGCTGTCGGGGTGGGTGGGGGCGAGGGCGTTGCTGCAACCGGATTACAGAGGCAGCATCCAGGAGGAGATCGCGCGCGTGAGCCAGATCACCGCTGGCGAGGTGCAGGCGGTGATGAGGGAGGTCTTCGCGCCGGAGCGCCGTTACCTGGCTGTCCTCTCCCCCCAGACGCGCTACGTGCGCAAGCGCCGCGTCGAACGGCTGTTGCACCAGGGCACTGCCGCATCGGCGGAGATCGCGCGCCAGGCCGCCGAAGACCAGGACTTCGCGGGCGCGTTGGAAGCTTACGAAGAGGCGATTGTGATGGAGCCGGACAACGCCGAGCTTCAGTACGGGTTGGCGCGCGCATCCTTGAAAGCCGGCGAGACCGCGCGGGCGGTGTCGGCATTGCAGATGATGAGCAAGCTCGAAGGGGCCGCCGCGTGGCTGCGGCGGGTCGCCGCCGAGCCGGACTTCGCCCCCCTCCGCGATCTGCCCGCCTACCGGGAGCTAATCAACACAAATGACGAAGCCCCAACCTGACGACGCCGCGCCCTATACCCTGCACCAGACGACGCTCGCTAATGGCCTGAGGGTGGTGGGCCTGGACATGCCGTACCTGCGAAGCATGGTTCTCGCTGCCCTTGTGGGTGTGGGCGCGCGCCACGAGCGCGAAGAGGACAAGGGCATCTCCCATTTTCTCGAACACATCATGCTCGCGGGGACGGAGGGCTACCCCTCGATGAGCGATCTCTTCGGCGTGGTGGAGCGCCTGGGCGGGATGCTCAACGGCGCTTCGACCTTTGACCACACCGTCTACTGGATGCGCCTGCATCGTGACTATGTTGAGGACGGCGTGCGCGTGATGGCCGACATCCTCACCCGCCCGCTGCTGGACCCCGACACCGTCGCCAATGAGGCGAACACCATTCTCAACGAGATGGCCGGCATGGGAGGCGAGTCGGCGCTGGAGCTGATGTACGAGATGCTGTGGCCGGGCCGCTCGTCCGAGTTCAACGTGCCGGGCAATCTGGAGACGGTGGAGCGCTTCAACCGCGAGCGCCTGCTGAACCACTACCGGCGTTTCTACACGCCGGGCAACATCGTGCTCTGCGTGGCGGGCCGGTTCGACGTGGCCCCCACCTTCCGATTGATTGCCGAGACGCTGGGCACCATGCAGGGCGATCCCGCACCGGGGCTGATCCCGCTCGGCGAGGCGCAAGCCGGCCCCAAGTGGACCTCCCGGCCCACCGGCGGGACGCAGGCGAGCTTTTGGCTCGCGCACCGCGCCTACACCGACACCGACCCGCGCCGCATTCCGCTGTACGTGCTCAACACCATGCTCGGCTGGGGGACGCGCTCGCTGCTCTTCGAGAAGGTGCGCGAGGAGGCGGGGCTGGCGTACTTCATCGAGTCAGACGTGCTGCTGGACGGCGAGTTCGGCCTCTTCAACATCCACTCCGAGTTGCCGGCGGAGAATCTCATGCAGGCAATGGAGCTGGTGTTCGGCGAGCTGCGCCGGCTCACCGATGGGCCGATAGAAGCCGACCGCCTGGAACGCGCCGTCGAGCTGATGCGCTGCCAGATCGAGTTTCAGCTCGACAGCCCGGAGACACTGGCGCGCATCTACGGTCTGGGAGCGCTGCTGGGGCGCACGTTCGATCCGCCGCTGGAACTGGCGCGCAAGGTGCGGGCGGTCACCGCCGAGCAGGTTACCGAGGTGGCGCGCGAGGTTCTCAGGCCGGAGCGCCGCTACCTGTTGCTCTTTGGCCCGGAGGGGCAGATGGTCCGCCGCCGCCAGGTCGAGCGTCTGTTGGCGCTGGAACCGGGCTGATGCTCTAAACCACAAATTGCACGAATTCAGGCGAATCGCATTGTTTCGTTGCGTGACCTTCGCCTCGGTGATGGGTTACAATTCCGGGGGTGCGTTGCTGAAACGAAAGACTGCCCCTTGAGGAATCTGCCCAGTGCGCATCGTCTATTTCACCGAAACCTTCCTCCCGAAGATCGACGGCATCGTGACGGTGCTGTGCCTGCTGCTCGACTATCTTCAGAAGCAGGGCATCCCCTCCATGCTGGTGACCGCCGAGCGCGGCATCAAAAAGTATGCGGATACGATTGTGCACGGCGTGCCGGGCGTGCCGGTCCCTTTTTACCCAGAGTTGCACATCACCCTCCCCGGACGGGGCACGTTGCGCGCGATGCGCGCGTTCAAGCCCACGCTGGTGCACCTGATCCACCCCAGCGTAACCGGGATGCCAGGCATCCGCTTTGCGCGCAAGTTGGGCGTGCCGCTGCTGGCCTCCTTCCACACCGACGTGGTGCGCATGGCGCGCTTCTACCGGCTGGGCCTCGTCGCGCCGTTTATCAAGTCGTACACGCGCTGGACCTACAACCAGTGCGATTACACGCTGGCGACCTCGCGGCGGATGCAGCGCTACCTGGAGGACATGGGAATCCGCAACGTCGGATTGTGGCGGCGCGGTGTGGACCCGAAGTTCTTCGGTTCGGGCGTGCGCAGCGACGCGACCCGCGCGCGCCTGACCGACGGCCACCCGGAGCGCGTGATCCTGCTCTTCGTGGGCCGCACGGCGACGGAGAAACGGATTGAACTGCTGCGCGATGTGGTGATGCAGGTGCCCAACACACATCTCGCGGTCGTAGGCGATGGGCCGCACCTGCCGCACCTGCGCGAGTACTTCGCGGGCGCGCCGGCGACGTTCACCGGCTATCTGACCGGGCAGCCGTTGGCCGACGCCTACGCCTCGGCGGACATCTTCGCATTCCCCTCTGAGACGGAGACGTTCGGCATGGTGGTGCCAGAGGCGATGGCGGCAGGCATCCCGGTGGTCACGACGCTGGTCGGCGGCGTGGACGACGTGCTCGAAGAGGGGCGCAGCGGCTTCATGGTGCCGATAGGTGACGTGGACGCGATGGTTGACCGGGTGCGCCTGCTGGTCGAAAACCCCGATCTACGCCAGCAGATGGGCGCGCATGGCCGCGAAGCGGCGCAAAACCTGACGTGGGACGCGATCAACGCGGAGTTGCTCGGCGTGTACGAGGCGCTCATCGCCGGGCGCAAGCCCGAACAGCCCCGCCTCCCGCGGCGCGCGCCGGCGCGGAAACTGGGCCGGCAGGCCGCCGAATAGGTTCGGTGCCCGGTTCTCAGTGTCCACCGCGGGCAGGTGATTGCATGAAACGCAGGAGAAACCGCGAATAACGCCCATAACGCGAATTCTGACCGCATCAGTCGGGGGTTTCCAAGAAAATGCGCCAACCTTCCAAGATTCATATTCGCGTAATTCGCGTGATTAGCGGTTCACTGCCGTCCCACGGGGACGCTTCGCAGTCTGCGGCGTCCGGTCTCCCTGAGTCAGAACCGCCTCCGTTTCACGGAAGTGATTCAAGCTTTTGAGCCAACGACCGCGGTGCGTGTGGTGCTTGTCGTGTTGGCGGACACCTCACCCCCCGTCCCCCTCTCCCGGCTACGCCGGACTATAGCCGCAAGCGGAGAGGGGGTGTCGA
>DAOTXU010000473.1:0-27567 GCA_034435135.1 Anaerolineae bacterium
GGGCGGCTACGGCCCCTGGAGCGGCACACTCGACTTCACCGTCAACGTGCCGCCGCCGGGCGCGACAACCCTGATCGCCCCCACCGGCGACCTGGGCGCCAATAACACGCCAACGTACCAGTGGACCGACGTGCAATATGCGACGTGGTACCGCCTGTGGGTCGCGCCGCAGGGCAGTTCCACCCCGGTGGTTGACGTGTGGGTGCAAGACTCGGTCGTGTGCGCTGGTGGCAACTGCTCCTACACGCCTGCCGGCGCGCTCGCCGATGGCCGCTACACCTGGTCGGTGCAGACCTGGGGGCAGGGCGGCTACGGCCCCTGGAGTGCCACCCTGAACTTCACGGTCGGCAACCAGCCGCCGCCAGCGCCGACGCTGATCTCTCCTAACGGGACGATTGTCGATGCAACGCCGACGTACACCTGGAACGAGGTCAGCACCGCAACGCAATACTGGCTGTACGTCCGCCGGAATGCCGACAGCGCGCAGATGGTGAGCACCGTCTACAACGCGCTCGACATCTGCAACGCCGTCACTTGCTCGGTCGATCCCGGCGTGACGCTGGCGAACGGCGGGTATACCTGGTGGGTGCTGGCGCGCAACGCCGTTGGCGACAGCCCGTGGAGCGCGCCGATGGTCTTCACGGTCTCCATCCCCGCGCCCGCCGCGCCGACCCTGATCTCACCCAGCGGCACGATCACCGACACGACGCCGGAGTATCGGTGGAACGCATCGACCTACGCTACCCAGTACTGGCTCTATGTCCGCCAAAACCCCAGCACCGAGGTCGTCAACATGTGGGTGGACGCGGCCACGTACTGCGCGGGCGGCGTCTGCGCCATCGATCCCGGGATCGTGCTGAACAACGGTAGCCATACCTGGTGGGTCCTGGCCCGCAGCCAGGGCGGCGACAGCCCGTGGAGCACGGGGATGAACTTCACGGTGCAGCCCTAGCGTGAGCCTGGGCATCGCCCACATCACCTGATCGCAGCGCAAGCCCTCGGCCTCAAGTCGGGGGCTTGTGCGCTGTTTGGCATCCATAACGCCGTAACCGAGTCAGCGCCGGGGCGTTCCCTTAAGAAAGGGTTGAAAGCGGGTTTGTATCGCTTCTAGCGGCAATTCTGCTATAATAGCGACGGAATGCCGAAAGGTTGTGTCCAGGAAACGTTATGGTCAGCGAAGCGCAATTCCCGCCGGACGATCACCCTGGGGCGCGCGCGCCCACCCCTATGGTGCACATCGCGCCCTCGCGAGGCTGGGTGTCGCTCCGGCTCAACGAGTTATGGGAATACCGCGAACTGCTGTACTTCCTCACCTGGCGCGACATCAAAGTGCGCTATAAGCAGACCGTGTTGGGCGCGGCCTGGGCCATCATCCAGCCCTTCCTCACGATGGTGGTTTTCAGCCTCTTTTTCGGAAAACTCGCCGAAATACCCTCGGACGGCATCCCCTATCCAATCTTCAGCTACGCGGCGCTGGTCCCCTGGACCTTTTTCACGAACGGCCTGAGCCAATCCTCCAACAGCCTGGTGGGGAGCGCAAACCTCATCAAGAAGGTCTATTTTCCGCGCCTGGTCGTGCCCATTTCGGCGGTGATCTCCGGCGCCGTGGACTTCGTTCTGGCCTTCAGCGTCCTGATTCTCATGATGGTGTTCTACGGGATTATGCCGACCGCCAACGTCATCTGGCTGCCGCTTCTCCTGCTGCTCGCCTTCGTGACCGCATTAGGGGCCGGCCTGTGGCTCTCGGCCATGAACGTCCAGTTCCGCGATGTGCGCTACGCGGTGCCGTTCCTGGTCCAGTTCTGGCTGTTCGCCACGCCGATTGCCTATCCCAGCAGCCTGCTTCCCGAACCCTGGCGCACGCTCTACGGGCTGAACCCGATGACCGGCGTCGTGGAAGGGTTCCGTTGGGCGTTGCTGGGCGTTGAAACGGCCCCCGGCCCGATGATCCTGGTCTCCTCACTGGTCGCGCTGGCGCTGTTGGCGAGCGGCGCGTTCTACTTCCGCCGCATGGAAAAGACCTTCGCAGACGTGGTATAGGTCATGGATCACCTCGCCATTCGCGCCGACGGGCTGGGCAAACAGTACCGCATTGGCGGCAGGCAAGACGGCTACCGAACCCTGCGCGACACTCTGGTGGAAAGTTTTGCCGCGCCGCTTCGCCGCGCCCGCAAGCTGATGCGCGGCCAGGCCACCGGCGCGGCGGACCTCGACGAGACGATCTGGGCGCTCAGGGACGTTTCGTTTGAAGTGAAACACGGGGAGGTCGTGGGCGTCATCGGGCGCAACGGCGCGGGCAAAAGCACGCTGCTGAAAATCCTCTCGCGCATCACCGAACCGACCGAGGGCTACGCCGACGTGTACGGGCGGGTCGGCTCGCTGCTGGAGGTGGGCACCGGCTTCCACCCGGAACTAACCGGGCGCGAAAATATCTATCTCAACGGCGCGATTCTTGGCATGAAACGTGCTGAAATCGCCAACAGATTCGATGAGATGGTGGCGTTCGCCGAGATCGAGAAATTCATCGACACGCCGGTGAAGCATTACTCCAGCGGCATGTACGTGCGCCTGGCCTTTGCGGTCGCCGCGCACCTTGAAACCGAGATTCTGTTAGTGGACGAAGTGCTGGCGGTGGGCGACGCTGCGTTCCAGCGGAAGTGCCTGGGCAAAATGAGCGGCGTGGCCGAAAGCGGGCGGACGGTGCTCTTCGTGAGTCACAATATGGGGGCGATCACGAGCCTGTGTTCCAGAGCGTTGCTTTTGGATGAAGGCCGCCTGCAAACCGACGACCTCACCGAGCGCGTGATCTCGCGGTATCTCACCAGCGGCGCATCCGTCAGCGGCAGGTGCGTGTGGGAGGAAGGCGTCGCCAACCCCGGCGTGGACGAGATCAAAGTGCGGTCGGTCTGTGTCAGGAACAGCGCCGGCGAAGTGACCGCGCTGCTGGATGTCAGAAAACCGTTTGAGGTGGAAATCGAGTATGAAGTGTCCAGGCCCCTGTCGCATTGCCGGGTAGGAATTGTCCTGACGACGGTGGAAGGCGTCGCGGTCCTGGCGGCTTACGACGTGGACAACGAAGCATACATGGGCGAACGTGGGCCAGGGCGCTACATCAGCAAGTGCGAAATTCCCGGCAATCTGCTCAACCCCGGAACGTTTATCCTTTCGATCCACGCCGGCATCCGGCGCGTGAAGAGCCTGGTCAGCCTTGAGAACGTCATGTCTATCGAGATCGAAGACATAGGAGCCGTCGGCGCGCACGTCGGCGGCAGACGCATTGGGATCATCCGCCCGAAGCTGGAATGGTGGGTAGGGGAAGCGCGTCATGACAACACTGCTCAGCCGCAAGCTGCGACGCTGGATACCGCCCCGCGTCACGCGCACGATTAAGCAAAGCCGGCTTTACGTCCGGCACCGATCCAGCGCGGTAAATATATACCACTGTTGCGTGCACAAGACGGCGAGCCAGTGGGTGCGGCGAATCTTCTCCGATGCAAGGACGTATCGATTCTGCGGGCTGACGCCGTATACTTATCAACAAGCGCTGCCGGGGCGGTTCGATCCGCGCGCGATCCAAGACCGGACGTTCGCCGAGCCTTTCCCTGAGCGCACGATTGTCATGTCGATCTACATCGGCTTCGAGAATTACCGGGCGATCCCCAAGCCGGAACGCCACAAAGCCTTTTTCATCATGCGCGACCCCAGAGACCTGGTGGTCTCGTGGTATTTCTCGATGAAGCGATCACATGCCCTGATGGGGACAGTGCCGCAAATCCGCGAAACGCTGAACGCCATGCCGTTGGACGAGGGGATTCTCTATTCCATTGGCTATCTGGAAGATGAAGGCACATTCGCCGCGTTGCGTTCCTGGGTCGGCGCGCCGGAGGCGGACCCCCGCGTGTTGTTGCTCCGCTTTGAAGACTTGACGAGCGCCGACAACTTTCAGGCGTTTAAGCGGTTGTTCGACCATTGCGATATTCGGACGCCGGAATCGACGCTCCGCCAGATGTTGCACGATCACCGCTTTGAAACACTGAGTGGTCGAACGCAGGGCAAAGAGGACCCATCCAGCCACTACCGCAAAGGCGCTCCCGGCGATTGGAAGAACTACTTTGACGATGACATCCTGGCGAAGTTCAAAGCTGTGACCGGCGACCTGGTCACTTATCTAGGGTACGAGCAAGGCCATGATTGGTAAACAGCGAGCGGGTGAGCTTTCTATAGTCTGAATCCAGGATACCCTAGCATGTCTCAAACGTTGCGCGCGTTTCGGCGGCACCTCACAGGGCCGATCAGGCGGTACGCCCAGCGCTGGTTTGAACAGAGGCTTCGCACCGTCACAGGGCTGGTCCCCATCACGGAGTTCTCCGGCGAGGACGTGTTCATCGTCGGGTATCCTAAATCGGGCAATTCCTGGTTTCAGCACCTTGTGACAGGCGTGATCTACGGGCTTGATCTTGTGCACACTCCTGATACGCTCACGCAAGAGCTGATCCCCGATGTGCGCTCGAAGCGCTACTACAAGCGCTTCAGCACGCCGATGTTCTTTCGGTCGCATCGGCTCCCCACGCCGGCATACCGGCGCGTGGTGTATCTCCTGCGGGATGGTCGGGATGTGATGGTCTCGTATTTCCATCATCTCAGAACGCTTAAGGGGCCGGAGGTCGATTTCCTGAAAATGGTGCAGAACGGCGAGGGGAGTATGAACGCCCGGTGGCACGAGCACGTCGAAGCCTGGCTGTCCAACCCGTACAGCGCCGAAATGATCGTGATCCGGTACGAAGACCTCCTCGACGATGCGGTGCACGAATTGGAGCGCTTCTGCGCGTTTGTCGGCGTGGACCGGGATGTCGCCACGTTGAGGCGGGTTGCCGAGAAAGCCGCCTTCGAGAAAATGCGCGAGCGGGAAGCCACGCTTGGCTGGGACCACACCTCCTGGCCGAAGGATCAGTTCTTTGTGCGGCGCGGCCAGGCAGGGAGCTATTTAGACGAAATGCCCCCGGAGGTTCTGGAAGCGTTCATGGGCTATGCGCGCGCAACGCTTGTTAAGTGCGAGTATTTATAACTGAAGGTGAAGCCGATTGCAGAGCGAGAGAGCGATGGCGAAGCGATCAAGTGGCTGGTCCAGGCTCAGGCAACTTGTCAGGTATGTGACGCCGCCGGTGGTGCTGGACGGCGTGCACTGGCTGCTGCACAGAGAAGCGCCTTCTCCGGCACGTCTGAGGATCACTTATGAGGCTGTTGAAGCGCTCCCGGAAAACCTCTTCAACGACGCAACAGCCAACGCTCGCGGCACTCATTTAAATGAGGGTGGGCACGCCAGTTTCATCCACGATGGCGTGATCGCGTTCGACCTTGAAAGGGAGATCAAAAGCCCTCCTGTCTCCAGCAACCTGATGTTTATCGACGAGGTGGTCAGTTCGCTCCTGCCGGCCAACGCGACCCTTGTGGACGTCGGCTGCGGCGTCGGCAGGTACGAAAGGTTCTTGCACCGCGACGGCGCGCCGACGGCGGGTTGGGAATATTCGGGAGTTGATTTATCAGAGGGAATCCTCCAGCTCGCGCGGAGGTTCTGCCCCGGCTGCGAGTTCAGGTCCTCGAACGGGGACTTTACGATCCCTTATCCCGACAACGCGAAAGACCTGGTGATGGCAAGCGGCATGTTGCAGTACACCTGCGACCGTTGGCTTGACTCGCTGCGCGAGATGAAGCGGGTCGCCAGGATGTATATTCTTATCACGCGCCTGCCGATTGTGCGCAAGTCGCCGCCTGCATACTGTCTTCAAACAGTGGCGCAAGGCAATCGAGACGAAATCCATTATTTTAAGGTCTTCAGTCGCCAGGAATTTGAGGCGGCGGTCGCCGAACTGGGGTGCCGGGTCGTCGCCCGAGACTACAGTACTGAGATTCTCTCGGCAAAAGGCATCGCCGAGCCGGTGATCCTGAATCAATACCTGCTCGCCAAGTGACCGTTAGAGCCATTCGAGGAGATGAGCGCGCGCATGGGGACCTTTGCACAGCCGACGTGCCCTCTTTGCGGTTCGCGCAAGGTTTTCAAGATGAGGACATTCGGGGTAGCAGGGTTGCGGAAAGAGTGGTCCGCGACTTACGGCTTTGACCCCTATGAGCGGTTCCCCCACCTGGGGCCGACCCTGTCAAAACACAAATGCGGTGCGTGCGATCTGGGATTCTTCCTGCCCGATTGCGTGGGCGACGCCGCGTTTTACGCCCAGCTCTCGCGGGGCCGAGACTGGTACTACGAAGCGAACAAGTGGGCGTTCGATGAGGCTGTTCGCCGCCTGAACGCCAGCCCGCAGATTAACACGCTTCTGGAGATTGGATGCGGCGCGGGGTTCTTCTTAGAGAAGGTCGCCGGGTGCTATGATACGCTGGGCATTGACATCAATGAGGATGCCGTGCGTATTTGTCGGGAAAAGAACCTGAACGTCGTCGCGGCCAGGCTGGAAACGATTGGCCGGCAGTTTGACGCCGTCGTTGCCTTTGACTTGTTGGAACACATTCCAGACCCAAAAGCCTTCTTGCAGCACGTCTACGAGGCGCTTACACCCGGCGGCGCGGTGATTTTCTCCGTCCCCAACCCCGATGGCTACCTGGAAGAGTTCGACCACCTGCTGCTCGACATGCCGCCGCACCACGCGACGCAGTGGAGCAAGAGCGCGCTCGAATACGCGGCGCGCCAGTTCGGGCTGCAAATCATCGAAATCGCCAACGAGCCGCTGAGTTATGCCCATTACCGGGCTTATGTGAAGATGCTCTTGTCACAGAACCCAAGCTTTGCAGGTCGTTCGCTCTCGCAACGCCTCAACCGGAAGATCAGGAACACCCTGGCTTCCATCTTGCGGGACCTGTTCGTCCCCCTGAACTATCAGTACCACAAGCAGACCCTCGCCGGTCACACCCATCTGGTGGAGTACAGGAAAGTCGCGTGAGCAGAGGAGGTTCGCCGCTGGATCGGATCGCGCGCTTGCCTGTGCGCGCTGCAAGGGCGGCGCTTCGCCGGACGCCGGGCGTCTCGCATTTCCTGCGCTGGACGGACCCGCTGCACACGGCGCGCCGGCTGCTCTATCAAGCGCTGGCGGCGCGGGCGCATTACGCGCGCGGCTGGCTGCTGGACGTGGGCTGCGGGAAGAAACCCTATCGACGCCTGTTCAGTCACGTGGATCAGTATATCGGCATCGACCTGCCGCCCATCCGCTCCGACTTGCCACCCGTTCGCCAGGTAGACGTGCGCGCGGATGGACTGGCGTTACCTTTCGCCGCTGGCGCGTTCGATACGGTTCTCTGCAACGAAGTGCTGGAACACGTGCCTGAACCCCGAATCTTGATGGCTGAGGCGTTCCGCGTCCTGCGACCGGGCGGCTGCCTGCTGCTCAGCACGCCGCAGACCTGGGGGCTGCATCATGAGCCGCACGATTACTATCGCTATACCCGCTACGGCCTGGCTCACCTGGCAGAGAGCGCCGGCTTCACAGTCGTTGAGGTGATCCCAACAAGCGGCATGTGGGCCACCGTCGCACAGCGGGTCGCCGACACGGTGATTTACACGTATGCTGTGGGGAAACCGCGCGCCCTTGTCAATCTGCTTGCGCTGGTGCTCGCCCCGGTGCAGTTGATCGGGGCCGGCCTTGACTGGCTGTTCGGCAAGCGCGGCGACACCCTGGATAACGTACTGGTCGCAAAGCGTCCCGGCGAGTCACAGGAAAGTGTGCACCATGGATCATGACACATTTGCCGGACGCAAGGTGCTGATTACCGGCGGCCTGGGCTTCATCGGCGCGAACCTGGCGCGCCGGCTGGTGGATTTAGGGGCGGAAGTGCTCCTGGTAGACAGCCTCATCCCCGAATACGGCGGCAACCTGTTCAACATCGCCGGCGTTGAAGACCGGGTGCGCGTCAACATTTCCGATGTGCGCGACGAGCACAGTATGCGCTACCTCGTCCAGGGGCAGGATTATCTCTTCAACCTGGCCGGGCAGACCAGCCACATGGACTCGATGCAAGACCCGTACACCGACCTGGAGATCAACTGCCGCGCGCAACTGTCGATTCTGGAAGCCTGCCGGAAGTACAACCCGGACATCAAGATCGTTTTCGCCAGCACGCGCCAGCTCTACGGCAAGCCGGATTATCTGCCGGTGGATGAGAAGCACCTGCTCCGCCCGGTGGATGTCAACGGCATCAACAAGATGGCCGGGGAATGGTACCACATCCTGTACAACAACGTCTACGGCATCTGCGCCTGCGCGCTGCGCCTGACCAACACCTACGGCCCGCGAATGCGCGTCAAGGACGCGCGCCAGACCTTCCTGGGGATATGGATTCGGCTGCTGGTCGAGAGCAGACCCTTTGAAGTCTGGGACGGGGCGCAGTTGCGCGACTTTACTTACGTCGATGACGCGGTTGAGGCGTTTCTCCGGGCGGCGGTCACTGAGGAGGCTTACGGCCAGGTGCTCAACCTGGGCGGCGATTGCGTCATCAGCCTGAGAGACCTGGCCCAACTGCTCGTCGAAGCCAACGGCGGCGGGGAGTTCGTTGTGCGCGCGTTTCCGAAGGAGCGCAAGCGCATCGACATCGGCGATTACTACGCCGACGACCGCCTGGGCAGGGCGGTGCTGAAGTGGGAACCGAAAGTGCCGCTGCGGGAGGGTCTGGCCCAAACGCTGGCTTTCTACCGCGAACACTTGAGGCATTACCTGTGATGTTGGCGCACAAGGCAGATGGGCTTAAGCCCGCTGTCTGCCCCTGGATCGTTGGATCCCCCTTCACATCTCCTGGCATTGTTCGTGCAACCCGGAGAATGTGATACCATGCACTACTATTGCACTTACTTCAACCGGCATTACCTGCCGCGCGGGCTGGCGCTTTACCGCTCGTTGACGCGCCACGCCGGGCCGTTTGTGCTTTATGTGCTCTGTTTTGACGCCCCTTCCTACGAGGCCCTATCGAAGCTCAACCACCCCAATCTGCGCCCGATTGCGCTGGAAACGTTCGAGCAGGGGGACGATGCGCTGCTCGAAGCCAAAAAGACCCGCAGCCCGGTCGAGTACTTTTTCACCTGCACCCCTTCGCTGCCGCTCTATATCCTCGACCACCACCCCGAAGTCGATCTCATCACCTACCTGGACGCCGACCTCTACTTCTTCGCCAACCCCGCGCCGATCTATCGAGAGTTGGGCGATCAGTCGATCCTGATCGTGGGGCACCGCTTCCCGGAGCACCAGCGCCACCGTGAGGACAAAGGCATCTACAACGTCGGGTGGCTGTCTTTCCGCAACGACCCGTATGGGCGCGGGTGTCTGAATTGGTGGCGGGCGCGTTGCCTGGAATGGTGCTACGACCGGGCCGAGGATGGGCGGTACGCCGATCAGAAATACCTGGATGACTGGCCTACCCGCTTCGCGCGCGTAGTGGTGCTCCAGCACAAGGGCGCGAATCTGGCGCCGTGGAACGTCGCGCGCTACCATGTTCACGAGTCGGGCGACGCCGTGCTGGTGGACTCGGACCCCTTGATCTTTTACCACTTCCACAACTTGAGCGTGATTTCGCCCTTTCTGTTCGACCCCGGATTGAGCAAGTACAAAGGGGAGATATGCGCGAGCCTCAAGCGGAGGGTCTACGCGCCTTATCTGAAAGAGCTGTGCGCCCTGATGTGGCAGACCGGAGCTTATGCCGGGATGCACCTTCGCAAAAACCGCGCCTTCAATCGGGGCGAGTGGATGGAGCAGATGTTCTATCACCGGCTGTTGCTGGTCGCTGGGCCGCTTGTCGCGGAGGTCTATCTGAAACCAATAGCCGATCTGCTGTGGCACCTGAAACGCCTGGTCGTGCGTAAGCCCGCCAGGAAGCCGGGCAAAGAAAGCGCGGAAGGATGACCGAAAGTCACCTGTTTTCTCCCTCCCTATCTGAACTTCCGCCGCCCCCATCGGGTAAAACCGGCTGGCCCTGGACGGAAGCGAGTCCTCCGCCGCCGGACACTCTCGGCGGCGCTCCCTGGCCCAGGATCAGCGTGGTCACGCCCTCGTACAACCAGGGTCAGTTCATCGAAGCGACAATCCGCTCAGTGCTGCTTCAGGGGTATCCGAACCTGGAATATATCGTCATTGACGGCGGCTCGACAGATGAGAGTGTGGAGATCATCCACCGGTATGCGCCCTGGCTCGCTTTCTGGGTCAGCGAGCCGGATCGCGGGCAGGCGAACGCGATCAACAAGGGCTTTGCGTGCGCGACGGGCGAAATCCTGGCATGGCTGAATTCGGACGACCTGTATCACCCGGAGGCCTTAAGAAGTGTGGGCGAGGCAGCGCGCGCGAATCTGCAAGGTATGCTGTTCTACGGCGACTCGACCCTTATCGATGCGGACGCGGCTACTTTAGGGGGAAAATCCCTTACACAGTTCAGTCTGAAAAGGTTGCTCAAGGGGCAGAATATGTCACAGCCGGCCACTTTCTGGCGTCGCTGTGTGTTGGAGAGATTAGGCGGGCTGGATGAAACGCTGCACTATGGTTTGGATTTCGAGTTTTTCTTGCGGATATGGTCGCATTACACTCTCAAGGAAAAGCTTGACCATCCCTTCGTACATATCCCACGTGTCTTAGCGTCAACACGCCGGTGGGAGGGGACCAAGTCATTGAGCCAGGCTGCACGCTTCGGGAAAGAGTATCAAGGCGTGCTTGACCGATTCTTTCAGCAGCCTGACCTTCCGCCAGAGATTCAAGAGCTTAGGCGCTTTGCCTACAGCCGCGTTGTATACCGGCGTCAGGCGCGATTGCTCTGGGCGCAGGGCCAGGCCGGAGCGGCGCGGCAGTTCTACTGGCGCAATTTTGCGATCGATCCGTCGCTTAAGGGAAAGTGGGCGGCTTTGAGGCAGTGGCTAGCAACTTTCAGAAGACCACGCCTCTAGAGTGGAGAGAAGCGGCATGAGCGGAGCGACTGCACCACACCGCGCACAACATGGCGATAGCCGCGCGCAAGAATTGTCTGGACTTCCCAATTTCTTTCTCGCCGGTTGCTCAAAATCGGGGACATCCTGGCTGCATCGGGCCTTTCAGGAACATCCGCAAATCTACCTGCCGAAGAAACACGAGATACATTTCTTTGACATCCATTACAGCAAAGGGGTTGAGTGGTACCGCCAGTTCTTCGATGATTACGCCGGGGAGAAAGCCATCGGAGACACGACAACCTCATATATATGGGACGCCTCGGCTCCCGCCCGGATCGCCGAGTATGACCCAGCCGCCAAGATTATCTTTTCCTTCCGCAACCCAATCGAGCGCGCGTTCTCACACTACTGGCACGAGAAGAAAAAAGGTAAGATCGCCTTTGCGTTTCGAGAGGTGTTTGAAAACTACGATTTGTTCAACATCTGGATCACCACCGGGTTCTATCACCGCTATCTCGTCCATTTCTATGACTACTTTCCTACAGAGAATATCCTGGTCCTGATCTACGAAGATATGAAGAAGGACAGCGGAGCCTTTGTCCGCACTGCCTACACGTTCCTGGAGGTGGACGCTGATTTCGAGCCTTCAATACTCAACAAGCGTTTGAACCCGGCCTGGTACCGCCCGCCCTGGCTCGACGTTTTACCGAGGCCAATTTACAACCTCGTTCCCAAATTGATCAAGCGGCTGGTGAGACAGTTGTTCCCGAAACAGTTCGAGTCGGAATATGATCGCGGCATGGACAGCGACGTTCGCGCGCAACTCGCCGAGATTTTCCGACCGGAGAACGAGAAACTTGCGACGCTCATCAACCGCGATTTGAGTTTCTGGACTTAGCCCGTGCGCCCTTGGGAATTGCAAAGGGTTCTGGTGTGGAGCCATTGAAGAGCCAATCACCACAAGTCACGGTGGTGATCCCTACGTACCAGCGCGCGCATGTGCTCCGGGAGGCCATCGACAGTGTTTGGGCGCAGACTTATCAGAACATCGAAATCGTTGTTGTTGACGACGGCTCTACTGATGGGACGCGCGAAATCCTTGCCGGTTATGGAGAGCAGGTCCGGTACATCTACCAGGAGAATCGCGGCCAGTCCGCCGCGCGCAACGCCGGCATCCGGGCGGCTCAAGGCGACCTGATCGCCTTTTTAGATTCGGACGATGTATGGTTGCCGGAGAAGCTGGCTTTGCAGGTCCCCCTTTTTGACCGCGATCCTGAAGTGGGGCTAGTCTACTCCGATACCGCTTACATGCGCGCAAACCGCTCTGAGAACCAGCGGTCGCACTTCAAGGCTCACCCGCCGCTATCGGGTAACATCCTGCGCGAGATGTTTGTCCGGGGGTGCCCGATGCATACGTCGAACGTCGTCGTCGCGCGCCGGTGTTTTGACGTGGTGGGCCTCTTCGATGAAACGTTGCACAACTTCGAGGATCAGGATATGTGGTTTCGGATCGCGCGCGCTTTCAAGGTCGATTACGTCGATGCGCTATTGGTGCTGCGGCGGCCTGACGGATGGGCGCGCACTTCAAAGTATGCGATCCTGTGCAGTCGCGCTGTGCGCCGCCGCGTGCTCGAAGCGTCTCCCTGGCTCCGCGAAGCATGTAGTCGGGATGAGCTGTTCAAGGGTTACTATCGCTACGTGTATGGTGCGGCATTGGCGCACCTGGCGACCGGGGAGCCTGAGCTGGCGCGCGAGGCGCTCGCCGAATGCCTGGCCTTCGATCCCCGGTGGCCCAAGGCGCGGCTGATGTGGATGGGTACCTATCTGCCGGGGCCTTTCCTGTGGGCGTACAGCCTGCTGGGGGGGCGCGCCCTTGTGTCGCAGTTCAAGGCATCGACCAGTAAATAAGCGGCCAGTTACCATGCGACTCGCCTACATCATCGCCGAATTCCCCAAGCTGTCCGAGACCTTCGTCGCGCGCGAAGTGCTTGGGCTGCGGGCGCTTGGATTTCACATCGATGTGCTATCATTTCAGCGCCCATCGGCGCATGACCTTGCCAGGATGAGCGACGATTGGCGCGCGTTGGTTGAGTCTACCATCTATATAGATCGCGCGGCGCTGGTGAAGGCGGCGGCGCGGAGTTTTCTCGCGCCGGGCGCGGCGTCTGCGCTCAACGACCGCCTGCAACAGTGCGTGACCGTGCCTTCTAACCGACAGGCGCGCTTGTGGCGCGCCTGCGCGGTCGCGGCTGAGGTCAAACGGCGGGGGATCACGCATTTGCACGCGCACTGGCCGTATGCATCGCTGGTGGCCGCGCTGGCGCACGCAATCACAGGGATTCCTTACAGCGTCAGTGTTCACGCTCACGAGGCCGCCCACGAAAACGGTCACTTTCCCGTTATCTTCGAAACGTTAAGGATTGCGACGTTCTGCAACCGCGCGACGATGGAATATTTGTTGCAGCAGTTGCCTGAAGACTGTCGCAGCCGTTCCTACCTGATCTATCATGGCGTCGATGTCGAGGCTTTTTTCCCAAGGCCCTTGCAGCCGCCGTACCAGCCGCTCCGTGTGCTTTCGGCAGGGCGGCTGAGCAAAACCAAAGGCTTTGATCGCCTGCTTGCAGCGTGCGCCGCGGCAGTAAGCGCTGGCGTCGATGTAACGCTGACCATCCTGGGCAGGGGGCCATGCTACGACACGCT
This sequence comes from Anaerolineae bacterium, assembly GCA_034435135.1. Classification (GTDB taxonomy): domain Bacteria; phylum Chloroflexota; class Anaerolineae; order Aggregatilineales; family JAFGMM01; genus JAOSJO01. The sequence goes on from DAOTXU010000473.1 coordinate 13,604, forward strand.
GCTGCATCAGGCGCTTACGCTGGGGTTCAGTGGCCGGCTCACAATGCCCGGATGGGTGCCACACGCGCAAGTCCGCGACTACTATGCTCAGGCACATGTGTTTGCAATGATGGCAGATACAACCTATCAAGACGGCCTGCCAAACGTGATTCTGGAGGCGATGGCCTGCGCCCGACCGGTGGTCCTCTCGCCCCTGCCCGCCGCGCCGGAGGCGGTCAGCGATGGCCGTGAGGGCGTCATCCTCGACGCGCCCGACGACATTGGCGGCTTTGTCGAGGCGCTGCGCCGCTTCGCGGAGCATCCTGACAAGCTCGCGGAAATGGGCGCGGCGGCGCGGGCGCGCGTGGAGACGGAGCACAGCGCCGAGGCGCAAATCCGGCGGCTGGCGGCGCTTTTTGAGTCGCAACTTGCGGGGGGTGGTTGACCATGCCGCCGCCTTCGACCGACCTCGCGGGCATCTTGCAAGGACGCCGCTTCGATGTCGTGTGCCTCTCCGACGAGCTTTGGGACTGGGTGCTGTGGACCAACCGGCAGTACGCGGTCAGCACGCTGGCGCACCTGTACACGGGCGCGCGTGTGCTCTACGTCGAGCCGCCGTCGTTCGCGCTCAAGCGGCGCACAGGGAAGCGTGAGGTCTGGCCGTCGGGCGCGCCGACCATCCGGCGGCGCTCGCCGATGCCCTTTTGCCAAGAAGTACAGGAGCGCATCTGGGCGCTGCACCCGCCGCTGCCGGTCCCGTCGCGGGTGGCGCGCAAGCGCGCGGTGACGCTGTTGCGATGGGAAACTTTGCTGCTGACCCGCCTGGCGTTGCGCCGCCTGGGGTTCAGCGCGCCGCTTCTCTGGACCTACGACCCTTACGCCGGCTGGTACGTCGGGCGGCTCGGCGAGCGCTTCCGCATGTATGAAGTCCTCAACGAGCACACTGAGTCTACGTACTACGCCTGGGACCAGGAGCGCGTCGCGCGTCTTGAGGAGAAGCTGATGCGCGCGGCGGATGTCGTCTTCACCGTGTCGCCTTATCTGCAAGAGCGCAAAGCGTCGTTCAACCCGAACACCTTCATGGTGGGAAACCCGGCCAACTATGAACTATTCGCGCGCGCGCAGGAGCGCGACGGCGTGCGCCCCCCGGAGTTGGGACGCTGCAAGGGGCCGATCCTCGGCTTCTACGGCGCGTTATCAGAACAACGGGTGGACATCGACCTCCTGCGCCGGTTGGCACAGGCGCACCCTGAATGGGACCTGGTCTTGATCGGCACGATGCATGACGGCGACTGGGGCGCGCTGAGAGCCTGCCCGAACGTGCTCTTTCTCGACGCTATGCCGCAGCCTGAACTTGTGCGCTATGTGGCATGGTTCGACGTGCTCCTGATGCCCTACCAGCGCAACGACTATATCAAGACCAGCGGGCCGCTGAAGTTGCACGAGTACTTCGCCGCCGGCCAACCGGTTGTGTCCACTTATGCGCCGCCATCGCCGGAATATCAAGACCTGATCTTCCTGGCCGACGACGCGGAGACGTTCGCCGAGGGCGTCCGGCAGGCGTTGGGCGCGCCCGACCCGGAAAAGCGCCAGCGCCGGATCGCCATCGCGCGCGAGCGCACGTGGGCGAACAAGGTCCGCGAGATGATGGCGCTCATGGCGCAGTGCGGACTGTTTGAGAAGTTGGGAGAGAACGCCGCATGACAAAGACACTCAAGCCGGGCCTCTCGGTCGTGCTGGTGGCGCATAACGAAGCCAAGCGCCTGCCGGACTGGTTCGAGCATATGGCCTGGGCGGATGAAATCGTCGTGGTGGATAGCGGCAGCACCGACCGCACGGCAGAGATGGCGCGGACGTATACGGACAGGGTGTTCGCCGTCTCGAACAAGTTGAACTTTGACATCAACAAGAACTTTGGGTTTGAGCAAGCCCACCACGAATGGATTCTCTCGCTAGACGCCGACGAACATCTAACCGAGGGACTGATCCGTGAGATACAGGCGGTGGTGCGCGACCCCGCCTGCCCCTACGTCGGCTTTGAGATTCCCCGCCGGACGTTTATGCTGGGCCGCGAGATGCGCATGGCGTATGCGCACCTGTTGCGGCTGTTCCGCAACGGCAAAGGGCGGCTGCCGGGAGAAACGGTGCACCAGAGCATCAAGGTTGAAGGGGCAGTTGGGCGTCTCTCCGGCGAGATCCTCCACCACACCGACGAGACAATCTCCGAGCGCGTGCAACGGTCCGACCTGTACAGCGAGTGCATGGCGGCGCATTGGTATCACCAGGGCCGGCCCTTCCGCCTGGCCGCCATGCTCGTCGAGCCGGCCGTGCATTTTGTCAAGTTATACTTTATCAAAGCCGGGTTTAGAGACGGCATGGTGGGGTTCATCATCGCCGCGAGCGGGGCGTACAGCGTGTTTCTGCGCCACGCCAAGCTGTGGACGGCGCACCAGTTCGGGCGCTTCCCCTCGCCATCCGATGACTATCCTCCGCGTTGAGTGCGGGTATGACCCGAATACTGCTCATCGCCGACCAATTCCTGAGGCCGCACCGCACCGGCATCGACGTTTACTATGACAGCCTGGTGCACTGGTTGCCGCGCCTGGCTCCCGACCTGGACTTCACGCTCGCCTCGCTCGGCGAACCGGACCAGCAATCGCCGGCGTTCGCGCCCAACTTTCGACACAAGGGGTTGCCCCTGTCGCGGCGGCGCTTCTATCTGGCGTCGCTGCTGAGGCTAGGCAACCCGTTCCAGGCGCTGCTGGATCAGGCCGACCTGGTGCATTTGATGGTCCCGCTTCCCCTTGCCACAGACAAGCCGCTGCTCACCACCGTGCACGACCTGACGCCGCTGCTCATGCCCTGGGCTTACACATGGTACAGTGTGCTTATCACCCGCTGGACGCTCCGACGCCTGGCGGCGCAGAAGAGCCATTTCATCGCTGTCTCCGACTGCACCAAGAGCGATCTGCACCGCCTGACCCACGTTCCGATGGACCGCATCCATCGCGTGTATGAGGGCGTCGGAGAGGCGTTCAGAGTAATTGACGACACACAGCAGATCGAGCAGGCGCGCGCCCGATACGGCTTGCCGGAGCGCTACTTCCTTTACACCGGCTCGATGCACCCACGCAAGAACCTGCTCACGGCGCTCAAAGCCTACCGGCTCTTTAAAGCGCACGATACCACCGACACGAAGCTCGTGCTGGCCGGGCGCATGAGCGTTGGCGGCGCCGCGCTCACACGGCAAATCCGAGAGCACAACCTGGAGGAATCGGTCGTCCTGCCCGGCTACATCGACGGCGCCGATCTGTCGGCGGTCATCGGTGGGGCGGTCGCCGTGATCTACCCCAGCTTGTACGAGGGGTTTGGATTTCCTGCGCTGGAAGCGATGGCCTGCGGCGTGCCGGTGATCGCGTCCAACGCGAGTTCACTTCCCGAAGTGACCGGCGGCCATGCTCTATTGTGTGATCCGTTGGACGCCCGGTGTTTCGCTGAGTCGATGCAGCGAATCGTCTCAGATGCAGGATTGAGGGATGCGCTTGTGCGAGGCGGCTTTGTTTGGGTGAAGCGCTTCTCGTGGAAGGCGGCAGCGCAGGAGACTTTGCAACTCTATGCGCATTTGCTGAGGCGCGAGGACGCTGCTCTCTCCTGACTTGTCGAATCGGTGGGCAACCGTTGCCGTGTCGTGCGCTTTGCGTGGCTTGGCCTTGTAAGATAGACTGCTATGATAGGCAGGTAGAGGAATGGCCTATAATGGGTGAGGCAAACCGCACGTTCGGGGTTGGCGCAGAGCCAGGTCTATGAGAATTAGCAGCCGCGTCTTCAGTATTGATACCAGCCGGCTGGTCGCCGTTGCGCTGACGCTGAGCCTGGCAATCCTGGCCGGCGCGGCGATTGGCTCCAACCGCGTTGGGGCGGATACGATCCTCGCCGCCTCCGGCGCGGCGGCGGCGGCCTTGATCCTGATAACCATGTCGATCAGTCAGGCGCAGATCGCGCTGCTGAGCGGCGTCTTACTGGTGCTGACCGTACACCCCACCGCCAGAGTTGTCGCGCCCGGCAACATCCCCCTCTATTCTATTGACATCTTGATCGGCCTCTTGCTCGTGACCATCCTGGTGCAAGTACGGAGGGGGGCGGAGAAACTCGACCTGTCGTTTGCGTGGCCCTTGCCCTTTTTAGTCATGCTGTTCTGGTTGCCCTCCACCGTTCTGAGCTACTTCAACGAGATCGCGCTTACGGGCGTGTGGCTGGAAACGACCTACATGCTGGCGCGCAACCTGCTCAGCATTTCAATGTTCTTCCTGATCGCCGCCCTGGCGCGCAGCCCACGCGCGCTGCGGATTCTCTTGTGGTGTCTGGTGATTGGCATGGCAATCACGGCGCTCCTTTCGATCATCAACTCTCTCTTGCCAGCAGACCATCCCTTGCTCGCTTATCTCGACAACCTCACGCCGGCAGACCTCAGCGGCAAACAAACGCAGTACCTCAGCAGCGGCCAGCCGGTGCGATCCAGAGCCTTGATCGGCGGGCCAAACGCGCTGGGCAGCCTGATCGCGGCAATCTGGCCGCTGGCCTTCGGCATGTTCGCTTCGGGCCAGTTTCGGCGGTGCCGACTCTTGCTCCTGGTGATCCTGCTCACCGCGACGTTGGGCCTGTTCACGACGTACAGCCGCACGGCATATCTAAGCCTGGCGTTGGTAGTTGCGGCGCTGGCGTTTCACGGGATTAGAGGACAGGGACGCGCCTTAAGGATCGTCGTACTCTTGCTCACCATCGCGTTGATTATCGGCATCGAAGCCGGCGCGTTTGAACCTGAGTTTATCCTCGGCAAGTTTGCTTCGCTGCGCACCGCCCCTGGCGAGCACTTCAATCAGGCGCGCGTCGAGGCCTATGTCAACATGGTCCCCTTCCTGGTCTCGCACCCGCTCTGGTTGGCGACCGGGCGCGGCCTGGCGACCTACGATCTCACCCTGCGCCGGGTCATCCGGCCCTCCGAACTGGCGCTGTCGGACGTGATTGACACCGAGAATCACAGCCTGATTGTGATGACGTTTTATCAGCGTGGGTTGCTCTCGGCGATTATCCTGGTGTTGATCTGGCTGGTCTCTTTGTGGCTGCTGCGGACGAGAAGGCCGAGCGGCGGGATAGCGCCCGTCATGGCCTCGGAATATGGATGGCTTGTCATCTCCATGCAGGCAACCCTCATATCCCTCATCCCGTCCATACTGTTTGACCACTTCTTCAACAGTTCCCTTCACATGCAGACCCTCATGTTTGTGATCTTCGGACTGGCCGTCGTGGCGCTCCGGGTTACAACGACTAAGAACCTATCCGAAAAACCGTCTCAAGCGACCTGGACAAGGGGCTTAAGCCCCTTGTCCAGCATTTTTCGGATAGGCTCTAAGGCGGAATCCGGGCGTCCTCTGGAGCAGCGGACGTGGCCGCGCTGACCGTAGCGATCCTGCAAAATCAGTTCCGGTTGAGCGGACGCACCAAAGTCGTCTGCGAAGTCATCCAACTGCTCAACGAAATGAACATCGCGCCCGATGTGCTCACCCTGACGCCGGCGACGGTCGGGCGCGATGTCGGGCGCTTCTTCGGCCTTGAGAGCCTGCGCTTCAACTACGTCCGGGTGGCGTCGGTGCCCTTCGCGCGCGGCGGGTCATGGCAGGTGCTTGCGATCAACCGGCTCACGCGCGCGCGCCACAGCCGTTATGACCTGGTCTTTAATTCTAACGACGCGCTGAGCGGCCTGAACCCTGCGGCAAACTATCTGCACTACGTTTACTACCCCCTGCTCACCGGCGCAGACCTGGACCGGGTGCGCTCCCTGCCGCGCCGGTTGTATAACAGCGTCCTCGGCTGGACGCTGGCGCGCAGCGGCGAGCCGCTGCTCAACGACGCAGTTTACACCATCTCGGAGTTCTCCCGCGGCGCGCTCCTGAACGCCTACCCGGCGCTGACTGGCAAGGTCCAGCTCTGCTACCCGCCTTCATTCGATGGAGAGATCGCGCGCAATGCCGAGCGCGCCTCCCGTTGTGTCTCGGTTGGCTCGTTCATCGCCGACAAAAACCAGATGGAACAACTGCTCATCGCCAGCCAGTTGCCCGAAATCGAATTCTGGATTGTGGGCAGCGCCCGGTCGCGGTCTTACTATCGCGCCTGCGAAGCTTACATCCAGCGCGCAGGGCTGCGCAATGCGCATCTCAAGACCGACATGCCCCTGGCGGAACTCAAGCGCCTGCTCACCGGCTCGACGTTCTTTCTGCACACCATGCGCGACGAGCACTTCGGCATGAGCACGGTCGAAGCGATGGCGGCAGGGTGTATCCCGGTGGTCCACAACTCCGGCGGGCAACGGGAAGTGGTGCCGCTTGAGCGCCTGCGTTTCGATACGACAACTGAGGCGGTGCGCGTTTTTCGCCGCCTGCTTGCAATGCGTTCGGGCGAAATGTGCGAAATCAGACAAACCCTGCAACAGCACATCCAGCAGTTCAGCCGGGACGCCTTTCGTGAACAGATGCGCACCATACTGGAGCGCAAGCTCCGATTTTGAGGGTTGCCGATCAAAGGAGCATTTTCATGGCACAGCAGGCCATCGGGGGCGCTCCACAAGAGAGTTCGCCCAGAGCGGTGATATTGCTCTCCGAACAGCGTTCGGGGTCCACGATTTTTCACGATGAGTTCACCAAACACCCCCTCGTGCATCCTATTCGATCTACCGAGCATCTCTACGACGAAACCCTGTACTGGATCAAAGCCGCCTGCCTGCTCGGCCTGCCGGCTGAGGACTTCCTGGACGGGAAACCGCTCTATGACCGCGAGACGGCGCGCACGAAGCTGATCGATTTTCTCCGCGGCAACATGCCTGATTATGTGGTTCCAAAGGACGACGAGGAGTTGATCTTCGGGGGCTGGACGGCGCTCTGTAAGGAGTTCGGCCCGATCTTCTTTGAGAAGTCTCCCCAGCACATCAAGCATTGGGCGGCGCTGACGCTCATTCTGCGCTATCTGGAGGCGAACCCCGACTCGCGCGTGGTTGGGTTGGTGCGCAACCCCCAGGGCATGATCTATTCGGCCTGGAGTTCGTGGCGCAGCCGGCCGAGAATCCGCCAGTTTGTGTGGCGGCAGTCCCATGAAAACCTCCTGCGGTTTCGAGAAGCGGTGAACCCGGCGCAGTTCTTGCTCGTGCGCTATGAGGACTTGTCCGACGCGCCTATCGACACGATGAGAGCGGTGTGCCGCTTCGCCAACCTGGACTACGACGCACAGGTTGGCCTGGGCGTGCACCGTAAATCCATCGACAAGTGGCGGATAGACCCCATCTACACGCTGCAACTCGACGAAAGCGTCAAGGCGGTGGCAAGAGTATTCGGTTACACCGACGCCGATATGGAAAACCCCAGAAAGCCGGGCGCGCGCCTCAACCCGATCAACCAGGTGAAATCGCTGTGGCTCCGGCGCAAAAACCTCGCGATTCTGGGCGCTCATACCAGGGCATATCCTGTTATCAAGCGCGTCCTTAAGAAAGTCGGCCTGTGGGAGCCGGTTCAGCGCTTGGGCCGCCGCCTGGTCAGCTAGCGGCGTCGTGTTCGGTTGAGAGCGCAGTCGCAAAGTGGCGGACAGGGGTCTTAAGCCCCCTGTCCGATACGGAATGTACCCAGGAAGAGAAGAGCGCGACGCGATGCAACTGCTGACTCAGGAATGGCTGCACTGGCGCACGCACTACTACGCGCCCCTGTTCGCGCGCGCCTTTGAGCGCCTGGGCAACGAGGTCGCTGGCGCGCGCATTTTGGAAATCGGGTGCGGGGGGCACGGACAGTCGGCGCTGTTTGGGCAGATGGGCGCGCGCCCGGTCGCGGCGGATCGTTATTTCAAGTTGGTCAGAAACACGCTCACGCGCTGCGAGGGAGGCTGCCAGGGCTGCCAGGCGATGGCGGAAGCCCTGCCCTTCGCCGAAGCCAGCTTCGACATGGTATTCTCGCGCTCGGTGCTGGTGATGGTGGACCGTGCGCCGGCCCTGCGCGAGTGCCGGCGCGTCTTGAAGGATGGCGGGGCGTTGGTCGCCATGGAAAACCTGGCTTATCATCCGCTGGCGTATCTGGACCGCGTGCGCAAACGCCGCGATTTCATCAACAACTGCCTGACGCCCCACGACCTGGACGAGATGGCGAGCCTGTTCACGTCTATCGAGTTTTATCCCTACTGGCTGGTCGCGCCTGCCCTCGCCCCGGTTGAGGGCCGGCGTCTTTTTGAGCCGCTGTTCGGCGCGAGCGCGCGGCTGGACCGCTGGCTTCTGCGCCGGTTTGCCGGGCTGGGCAGATTCGCCTGGCTTGCGTTGATTATCGCCAGAAAATGACGCACTTGCTGTATGTCCTGATTGTCGGCACTTCCGATGTGGACGGTCGCCTGGACTTGATGCAGTCCATCCGCGACGATTTCCACCTCTCAGCCGCCGGCACCGCCGCGCACCTTAGGGCGGTCTTTCAGCAGGCCGGCTTTGTATATGACATCTACCCGCTGGCGCGGCGTGTGAGTCCCCTCACCGACCTGCGCACCGTGGTCTCACTTGCCCGCCTCTTTCGCCGTCGCCGACCTGACCTGGTCCACGCTTTCGACACCAAGCCCTGCGTCTTCGCACGGATCGCCGCCTGGCTCGCCCGCGTCCCGGTGATCGCGGGCACGCTGCCCGGTCTGGGTGCGCTTTACGCTGACGAACAAGTCTCCACCCGCATGGTCCGCGCGCTCTACGAACAACTGCAACGGCTGGCCTCGCATCGCTCCGACCTGACCATCTTTCAAAACCACCATGACGCCCGGCAATTCATCGCCAGAGGCATTGTGCCCGAATCGCGCTTCACCGTGATCCCCGGCTCCGGCGTCCGCACCGATCTGTTCGACCCGGCGACCATCCCCCAATCGGAGCGGGCGCGCGTCCGGGCGGAATTGGGCATTGCCCACGATGCGCTGGCGGTCACGATGATCGCCCGCGTCATCCGCGCGAAAGGCGTTCTGGAGTTCGCCGCCGCCGCCCAGGCGGTGCGTGCGCGCCGCCCTGGAGTCGCCTTCCTGCTGGTCGGCCCCGCCGACGATGATAGCGTAGACCGGCTCACGCCAGCGGAACAGGCGCAGCTCGCGCAGACGGTCACGTGGGCAGGCGCGCGCAAGGACATCCCGGCGGTGCTGGCGGCGTCGGACGTCTTCGCGCTGCCTTCCTTCTATCGGGAAGGCATCCCGCGCGCCCTGCTGGAGGCCGCCTCGATGGGATTGCCCCTCATCACCACCGACTCCCCCGGCTGCAACGAGGCGGTCGGGCACGAGGTCAACGGCTTTCTGATCCCGCCGCACGACCCGGCGGCGCTGGCGCAAGCGATCCTGCGCCTGGCCGACGACCCCGACATGCGCAGACGCTTTGGACAGGCGTCCCGCCAACGCGCGGTCGCCTGTTTCGACCTGGCGAAGATCGCGGATGAGACTCGTTCCGTCTACAAGGAACTGCTGGCGCGCAAAGGGTTGCTGCCGGGAGGCGACGCTTGAACGAGGAGCACGCGCGCCTCCGCGAAGCCTACCGCAAACGCCAAGCGGCGGGCGGCGCGGACTTCTTCGGCTATGAAAGCCTGGCGCACGTCTGCCGGGTACACGAACGCTGCCAGGAAACGCTGCGCCTGCTCAAGGCCGCCGGTTATCACCCCCTGGCCGGCTTGCACATCCTGGATGTGGGCTGCGGCGACGGCAACCTGCTGCGCCAATTCTTGCAGTGGGGCGCTGGGCCGGAACACCTGGCCGGCATCGAGCTGCGCCCTGAACCGGTGGAGGCCGCGCGCCGCCTCAACCCCAACCTGGACGTGCGCTGCGGCTCGGCGGTTGAACTCCCCTGGCCGGACGCCGCGTTCGACCTGGCCTGCCAGCACACCGTCTTTACCTCAATTCTGGACTCTGCGATGAGGCGGCAAATCGCCTCGGAAATGCGCCGCGTCCTGCGACCGCGCGGCGCGGCGCTCTGGTACGACTTCATCTACAACAACCCCCACAACCCGGACGTGCGCGGCGTCAATGCCGACGAAATCCGGTCGCTGTTCCCCGGCTTCAAGATCAGGCTGCGGCGCATCACGCTCGCGCCGTTTATCGCCCGGCGCATACCGGAGCCGTTGTTGCCCACCGTCTACCCGCTGCTGGCGGCGCTTCCCTTTCTCCGCACGCATTACCTGGGGCTGCTTGTCAAGCCTTCCTGACCAGGTTGGTGATGTTCTTTGTGCAGCAGGCCCAGGCGATGAAGCCGCCGAGCCAGTTCGCCAGCAGGTCGAGCAGGGATACCCCCCGGTTCGGCACGAACATCTGAAGCAACTCGACGCTTGTTCCCAACGCCAGCGCGACGCCGAGCGCGATGCGCAACGCATGAGACGGGGGAATGTGCGCGATCAGCGCCCATTGCCACAAGATGGTCAGAACGGCGCACAATACCACATGCCCTGCCGCGTCAGTTAGGTCGGTGTCACCGAAAGCGTCGGACAGGCCGGTCACTAACGGCTCATCGCCCGGCGTGACCATCAGCGCGATGACCAGCGCGGTCCATGCGAATGTAACCAGCCAGCGGACGACGGGATGTTCAAAGCGAGGGTGCATTTTTGCCTTGTAATGCGTTACATTGATGCGTCTTGTCGCGGACGATCATACCGCATAATCCCCTGCGCCCATAGCGCGCCGCCGCGCGGTTCCGTTCCAGCGCGGCGGCATCGATCAAATCCGCGTGACACTGTGTTGGAACTGAACATCTGCACGTTCTGGAAGTCGTATCGCCTCCTGGATACAATCGAGGTGTGTTGGGGAAAGGACAAAAGGCGCAGGCGCACATGTCAGAGACATTCACCGAACTCAACGATTACTTGAAACAGGCGGAGGAGTGGACCCCGGTGCTGGATCGCGCGACCGCTGACCAGATCATGAGCATTGTCATCGGGCTGGACGGCGCACAGGCGCGCGTGAACAGGCTGCTCCAGTCTAACGCGCGCTACCCCGCCGAGGAGATTCAGCGGATTGAGATAATCGAGTCGGCGTTGCGCACGCATCTGGGGCGTGCAGCGCGCGTTCTCAACGCGGCCGGCATTGCGCTGGAGACTGAGGCGCAGGCGCGCGCCCAGACGCCGGAAGGCTGGTGGTGGCGGTTGCCCCAACTGGCGCGCGAGCGCCGCCAGCAGATGCTCCGCGCCTGGCTGCTTCGGGGCGCAATTGTAGCTCTGATCGTCGTGATCGGGATTGTATTGTACAACACGTTCTTCGCCCCCGACCCGATTGTCGTGGCGCGGTCGAGTGCGATCCAGGACGCGCAACAGGCGATCTTTGAAGGGAGATTGACAGAGGCGCTCGACACTCTCAACAACGGCCTGGCGGAGGTGGAACGGCTCAGCGCGGAGCGGCCCGAGCCGCCGGACACGGTTGATCTGCTGACTTATCGTGGCGTGGTGCTGCACCAGTTGGGCCGCGAGGAGGAAGCCGCCGCCGACTTCGCTGCCGCCGAAGCGCAGAGCGAGCTGGAGATGCGCTTCCAGCGGGTGCAGGCTTACCTGCTTCTGGGCGACGGCGAGGCCGCGCTCGCGGATGCGCAGAGGCTGGTCGAGATCGTCCCCGAACACCCGGCTGCGTACCTGTTTCTAGGCGACGCTCATGCCGCGCTGGGCCAGCGGTTTGACGCCGATCAGGCTTACGCTGAGGCCGAGGAGCTGGCCTTCTCCGACGACGAGTACGCCAGCATCTACGTGCTGGTAAAGCAGCGACGCCAGGCGCTTTGGAACAACCCGGTTGTGCCGTGAGCTTTCCCCTGGCGTTGGGGTTGTGTCCCATGAGAACGATGGACGCATCGGACTTTGAACACCTGGCGGCGGCGGCGCAGTCGTGTGCGCTGTGTATGGCGGCGGAGGGCCGGCGTCGGGTGCTGAGCGCGGCCAACGGCCCTCTCGACAGCCCGCTGATGTTCGTCGCGGAAGCGCCGGGGCGTGACGGCGCGGACCGGACCGGCGTGCCCCTCTACGGCGACCGCACCGGCGACAACTTTGAGCGCCTGCTCGCAGCGCTGGGGTGGCGGCGCGAGTGGGTGTTCATCACGAACGCGGTGCTCTGCAACCCGCGTGGGCCAGATGGCCGCAATCGACCGCCGAAGGCAGCGGAACTGCACAATTGCGCGCCATTCTTGCGCGCGACCATCGACCTGGTGAACCCGCGCTATGTGGCGACCCTGGGGCGCGTGGCGCTGGAGGCGCTGGCCGGTGTCGAGGCGCACGGCATGGAACTGCGGCGCGACGTGGGCGGACGCTTCGCGTGGCTTGGGCGCGTCCTTGTGCCGCTTTACCATCCCAGCCCGCGTGTGATGGCGAGCCGCCGCGACCTGGCAGCGCAAGAAGCCGACTACCGCCGGTTGGCGGCGTACCTGCGCGCGGATGGCGTCTATCCGCCGGGCGAAACTTTTCAGACGGCTGTGCGTACCGGGTTATACAGGGCTTTTGACGGTTGATCTTTACAGGGAGAGAGGATCGGATGTCACAACATGGCAGAAAAGGCGGCTATCACTCGCTGTTCTGGCCGGTCGTTTTCATCGGGGTCGGCGCCGTCCTGCTGCTCGACAACTTGGGCGCGTTTCCGGCGGGCGTCAACTGGGGCGAGCTGATCGGGCGCTTCTGGCCGATGATCCTGATCTTGATCGGCGTAGACATCTTGTTCGGGCGGTCCAGTTCCGCGTTGGGCCGGCTCATTGGAGCGGCGCTGGCGCTGGCCCTGGTGGGCGCGGTGATCCTGCTGGCGTTTGTCTCGCCAGTTTCCAGCGTCACCCAGTCGCGGCGGACCGTACCCGGTGATGGCGTGGAACGGGCTACGCTTGACGTCAACTTTGAGGACTACAATGGCACCATCGAGACGCAGCGCTCCTCAACAAACCTGGTGGAGGCCGACCTGACCGCCTACGGCGACCTGGACTTCAGTGATGACCAGTCTGGCGGCGTGACCGAGGTATCGATTGCGCCCATGCGCGGGGACAATTGGTGGGAATGGCTGAACCCCAGCCGTTGGTTCAACGGCGGCGACCGAGACGACCTGAAATGGACAATCCTGTTGAAGGAAGGCGTGCGCTTCGAGACGATGACGCTTAGTATGGAAGACGGTCGCTACAACTTTGACCTCGCGCGGGTCAACCTGGCCGGCCTGACCATTAAGGGCGACAACCCAACCATCGACCTGCGGCTGCCGGCGACCTTGCGCGAGGGCCGCATCGAGGTGGATGACGGCCCGGTGACGATTCGGTTGCCCGAACTCTCCTCGGATGTGGGGCTTCAGATTCGGGTGAAACTGCACGACGGCAGCGTCGATAATCAAAATCGCGCCCTGGAACGGACGCGACTTGATGGGACCGGCGGCGTGTGGGAAACGAGTAATTTTGACGAGGCCGATCAAAAGGTGCGGCTGGAGATCAACGCTGAGGACGCGCGCGTGCGGTTCGAGTAAAGCGTTTCGGAGGGCGCGCGCGTCCCTGCCGTGTTGATCTCATAGGCAGCGATGGCGAGAATAAGCTGGCTGTAATCCAGGTCGCTCAACGAACCGAGAGCCATTTGTGTGACCGCAACTGCCTCCGTCGCCGGTCTTCCGGTTTCGCGTAGCGAGATGTACAGGTCCAAGTGATGCTGAATTTTCATGCAAAATCCCCCAAAATACGACAATGTAGATCATTTTATGATTATATCTCAAACAGGTAAAAAAATCACCTAAAAAAGTCAAAATACCTATTCACTTCGCGCTGAATCATCTCGCTATTGCGCGGTGTATCGGATGCAAGTTTCAGGCCAGAGATGCCTGCTATTGTGATACGGAAGTGATTCAAGCTTTTGAGCCAACGACCGCGGTGCGTGTGGTGCTTGTCGTGTTGGCGGACACCTCACCCCCCGTCCCCCTCTCCCGGCTACGCCGGACTATAGCCGCAAGCGGAGAGGGGGTGTCGA
>DAOTXU010000474.1:0-5756 GCA_034435135.1 Anaerolineae bacterium
GCGCTGCTGCAAAACGGCGAACTGCGCGCGGTCGGCGCGCCGGACACGGTGTTACAGGCCGGCCTGCTCAGCGAGGTGTACGGCGTGCTGGTGGCCGTGAGCCGGCACCCGCTGCACGGCACACCGATGGTCGCGCCGGTGGTGGATCAGGATATGTAAAAGAAGTGATTCAAGCTTTTGAGCCAACAACACCGATGCGGTGGCGCTGGTCGTGTTGGCGGACACCTCACCCCCCGTCTCCCTCTCCCGGCTACGCCGGGCTATAGCCGCAAGCGGAGAGGGGGTGTCGAGCCGCAGGCGAGACGGGGGTGAGGTGGAGAAAGGCCTTAGCACGGCCAGCTATTGACGTAAGTTTGAATCAGTTCTATGTAAAATACAGGATTCTAGCTACCGGACACTGCACGCATGTTCGAGAAAAAGGCTCTTGTATTCTCTTACCTCACCCCTTCGCCCTTCGGGCACTCCCCCTCTCCGCGTGCGGAGAGGGGGACGGGGGCTATAGTCCGGCGCAGCCGGGGTGAGGTAAAACCAAGACCGACGAGCACAAACCATAGAACAACTGTCCGATGTCCGGTAGCCAGTCATCAATCAACCACTCTCGCTTGTAGCAGTAGGGGCGGGGCTGACCCCGGCCCACCAAGTTTCTAGGCTTCTTTTCCCCCTCTCCCGTAAGACGGAGGAGAAGGGTTAGAGGAAGAGTGGTGACTTATCAAACACTTTCTTATAGGTTCCGTTCCAGAAAATCCGCCAGGATTTCGTACATGCGGATCTTCTCCTCGATGCCTTGCGAGCCGTGCCCAACTTCCTCCAACTCGATGTACTCAAAGTCCTTGCCCTCGACCCTGCCGAGTTCGAGCAGCTTGTCGCGCGCGATGCGCGCCTGCTCAATCGGGCAACGCGGGTCGGTGACGCCGTGCACGATGAGCAGCTTAGCAGTCATCTGGTGGAAGAAATGGGCCGCGCTGCGGTCGCGCCAGAGTTCGGCGTTCTCCATCGGGTCGCCCATCTGCTCGCGCAAGAAGTACTTAAAGTGTTCCATACTGGAGTCGTACATCTTATGCAGGTCGGTGATGCCCACCCAGGCCGCGCCGACTTTCCACACGTCCGGCTTCTTGGTCATCGCCATGAACGTCATATAGCCACCGTAGCTGCCGCCCCATACGCCGACGCGCTCCGCGTCCACTTCGGGCAGGGTGCGCAGGTAGGCCGCCGCCGCCGCCACGTCTTCCAGGTCCGCGCCGCCCCAGTCTTTGAGCGCCGCGTCGCGGAACTCAACGCCATAACCGGTGCTGCCGCGAATGTTGGGCTTGATGACGATATACCCCCGGTCGGCCAGGAATTGCGCGAACGGGTCGAAGCCCCGGAACCATTGCCAGGTCGGGCCGCCGTGCACTTCCACCAGCGCCGGGTACTTCCTGCCCAACTCCATGTCGCGCGGGCGGTAGAGAATGGCGGGGATCTTCATGCCGTCAAACGATGTGTACCAGACGTATTCGTGCGGCGTGAACACCTTCGGATCAATCGAGCCGTAATCCGCCGGGAGCAACACCGCGCTCGCGCCGTCGGCCATGCGGTAGTCGCGGATTTCGGAGCGCGTCACGTCGGTGTTGATGTTGACGAAGAAGCGGTCGTTGTCGATCCAGTCGGGGTCATAGCTCATGCCAGGGGGCAGCTCGACCGGGAGCGGCTGGCCGGTTTCGACATCGTAGGCGACGGTGACCATCGCCGAATCCTCGCCGTCCATTGCCAGCAGCCGCTTGCCGTCGGGCGAGAACTTGCCCGGATACTGCGTCCGGTTCTCCGGGCTGAGCCAGCGCAGTTCGCCCTTTTGCAGATGGTACAGGGCGACGCCCTCCCGCCCCCGGAAGTCCGAGCCGACCGCCAGGTAACGTCCGTCCTCGCTCCAATCGCTGAAGCCATCCTGCGCGCCGACCTTCGTCTGGATGATGCGGCGCTTGTCGCCGCCATCGGCGTTCATCAGGTACACATCCGTGTTCTTCAAGTCCTCGGTCTCGTTGGTCACGTAGGCAATCTGCCTGCCGTCAGGACTCCACTTCGCGTGAAAGACCGGGTTGGGGTAGCTGGTCAACGGGGTGTATTTGAGCGTCACCAAGTCGAAGGCGTAGAGGTTGAGCTGTCCGTCTTTGTTGGTCAGCACCAGCAGCGTCCGGTTGTCTGGGCCGACCTCGACCGGGTATTCCTGCGCCTTGGGGTTGTCGGTCAGTTGCTCAGCTACGCCCGTCGCCACGTCGAGCCGCCACAGGTTGTGCTGCTCATCGCCGTCTTTGTCCTTAGCGAAGATGATCTGTTTGTCGTCGCGCGTCCAGCAAAAGCCGGCGCGCATGTCGCGCGGCACCGAGCCGTCGCTCACCTGGCGCGGCTCTGCGCCGGCAACCGGGTCCATGACGTATAGCTCCATGCGCCCCGTTTTGTCATAGTAAAACGCGAGCTTGTCGCGCTTGTAGGAAGGCGCCGGCATATAAAACGTCGGCAGCCGGGCGAGTTCCTTGAGCGGAATCCTGCCCCCAAAGGATGCATAGACTGGCATAGCCTGTTTCTCCCTTCTCAAATTAACCAAAAGGTGGACAACGCAGGTCGCATTATAGCAGCGAAGCGGGCTTGAGGCATCAAAACGCCCCGCCGAAGAGCAAACCCCACACCCAACTGACAACGGTATGCATCAACGCCGACGCCGTGACCTTGCGCGTGACCATCCACACCCAGCCATAGGCGAACCCGGCCAGGCTCGACAACAGCGCATACAGGTAGTTCGGCGCGGGCGGGTTGTTCAGGTGCGCCGCGCCGTAGAGCAGCGCGGCGATGACGAGCGCGGCGCGCTTCTCACCGATGCGCTTTTCGACGAGGTTCTGCACAATCCCGCGAAAGATCAACTCCTCTGGCAGAGCGATCAGCAGGAAGATGCCCGTAAAGCGCACAATCAGCGCTTCGACGCTGACAAACGTCGGCGGTCGCCACGCGAGAAAGCCCACGATCAGCCCCAATGGTATCCCCACGACGGCGACCACCAGCAACGCCTTCCCGGCGCGTTCCAGGTCGCCGCGCGTGAGCCTGACGGTATAGCCGATCTGCCCCAGCGGGCGGATGACGAGGAAGATGAGCAACGCCAGCACCACGCCGGTTAACACGCTGAGTGGGATGGTCAATCCCAGCACGCTCACGCTCACCGCCGGCAGCCAGCCAAACTCAATCGGCAGCCAGATGATGAGGAGGGTCAGCAGGTCTGCCAGGTCGAGCGGCCTGGGCTTGGAAGTCTTCTGGCGGTACATCGCCAGCGCGCCGGGCACGAAGACATACGCCGCCAGCGCCAGCAGCCCGTTGGCGAAGGCGTTCACGTTCCCGCGCGCGTTCGGGGCGGTCACCAGCACATAAGGCCCCAGCAGCAGCGCGAGCAAGATCACGCCGTGCTGCATCCGACCCCGGTAGAAGCGACGTACAGCCTCCACCGCCGATTTCGAGGCGGCGGCTAGATAAGGAACCAACAGCCAGAGCAGCGCGAGCGTTTCCACTGGACCTCTTGAACCTCAAGCGGGATGTATCATACTCTAGAATAGCACAAATATTCTATACGATAAAGGGTTTACCAGTCCCAGTAAACGAATACCCTATGTTATTATACGGAATGTGCTATTCGCCGACCGTATAGAGAAAGGAGCATGAATGACTTCGATTGAGCACCTGCTTGTAGGCGCTTCCATCCTTCTCATTGTGAGTATCATCGCCAGCAAGGCAGCCAGCAGGCTGGGAATCCCTGCCCTTCTCCTTTTCTTGTTGATCGGGATGCTCGCGGGTTCGGACGGTCCGGGGGGAATTTACTTCGATGATCCCCGACTCGCCCAGTCGCTAGGGGTTGTAGCGCTGGCCTTCATTTTGTTCGCCGGCGGCCTGGATACCGATTGGCAGAACGTCCGGTCAGTGCTATGGAGGGGTCTGGCGCTTTCCACGCTGGGCGTGCTGCTCACGGCGGCGTTGATTGGATGGTTTGCAACCGTCGCGTTGGGGTTCTCGTGGCTGGAGGGTCTGCTGCTCGGCGCGATTGTCTCCTCTACTGACGCCGCCGCCGTGTTCGCCGTCCTGCGCTCCAAGAGCGTGGGGTTGCGCGGACCATTGAAACCCCTCATCGAGCTGGAATCCGGCAGCAACGACCCAATGGCCGTCTTCTTGACGATCGGTTTCACCAGCCTGCTGGTCCAGCCCACCGCTGCCATCGCTGACTTGGTTCCGATGTTTGTGCAGCAGATGGCGCTTGGCGCTGTTTTCGGCTATGTCATGGGCAAAGGGATAGTGCTCCTCACCAACCGGTCGCGCCTCGAATATGAGGGCCTTTACCCGGTATTAACGCTATCGCTGGTGCTGTTGACGTATGGCGTCACCGCCGCGCTGGGAGGCAACGGGTTCCTGGCCGTGTATCTCGCCGGGCTGGTGATGGGGAACGACGACTTCATTCACAAGAAGAGCCTGATGCGTTTCCATGACGGCCTTGCGTGGCTGATGCAAATCGCCATGTTCGTGACGCTTGGGCTACTGGTCTTTCCATCGCGCCTGCCTCCCATCATGGGGATCGGTCTGGTCACTGCCGCCTTCCTGATGCTGGTCGCCCGCCCGGTCAGCGTCTTCCTGGCGCTGCTCCCTGCGCGAATGGCGCTCCAGGAGAAGGCGATGGTCGCGTGGGTAGGGCTGCGCGGCGCGGTGCCGATCATCCTGGCGACCTTCCCGTTGCTCGCCGGCGTCCCCAGAGCGGACTTGTTCTTCAACCTCGTCTTTTTTACCGTGCTGACTTCCATCCTCTTGCAAGGTACGTCGATCCCTCTCGTCGCGCGGTGGCTGCGAGTCGATGCGCCGCTGAAGCGGAAATATCGCTACCCGTTGGAGTTCGTGCCAACGGTCAGCATCAACAGCGAACTGGCTGAATTGGTTGTCCCGCGCGGCTCGCGCGCCGTGGGCCGATCCATCATGGAATTGGACTTGCCGCAGGGCGCGCTGGTCGTGCTGGTGAACCGAAACGAAGACGCCATCGTCCCCAACGGCTCGACCATCCTTGAAGCGGGGGACGCCATGCTCGTGCTCGTTGAAAAAGAGGTGCTCCCCGAAGTGCGCCGACTTGTGGAGTCGTCGCCGCCTCTGGGGCCGACGCGGGCGCGTTAGTTGTAGTCCTCGCCGATGATCTTCGCCGGCGTGACCACGAGCATCACGTGCCTGGGCGAGCGCGTCGACTCAAAGAAGCGGCGCGCTTCCTCATCATCGTCGTAGTACTGCTGCGTGAGCCGCAAGCGGACCTCTTCGTGCGCGGGGTCGTCCGGCCACATGAACGCGACCGTGCCATAGATGACGACCGTCCGGTAATCGCCCACGCCGCCATCGACGCAGACTGCGATGCGCGGGTCGCGCTTCAAGTTGCGGTACTTGGCGGTCACGGTCTCGGTGCTGATGTAGAGCTTCCCGTTCTCGAAGAGATACCAGACCGAGCTAAGCTGCGGCGGGCCGTCTTGCCGGTTCGTGCCCACCACCGCGTTATGGGGCGCGCGCAGGAATTCTTCGATTTGGGCGGCGGTCATCGACGGCATGAGATGCACTCCTCTTTGTGTTGCGTCTATGCGAGAGTAACATAGAAGTGATTCAAGCTTTTGAGCCAACAACACCGATGCGGTGGCGCTGGTCGTGTTTGCGGGCGACCTCACCCCCCGTCCCCCTCTCCCGGCTACGCCGGACTATAGCCGCAAGCGGAGAGGGGGTGTCGA
>DAOTXU010000475.1:0-2484 GCA_034435135.1 Anaerolineae bacterium
TAACATGAACATCGTTGGAAAGCGCGTTCTGCTGCGAGCCGAGAAGCGCGCCGCCGACGCCGAGGACCTGTTTCGCTGGCTCCAGCTCGAAGAGTGGCAGTACTACGACGAACCACACAAGCCTTTCACGCCCATTAGCCGTGACGTTTTCGACGAGTGGCAGCAGCGCCCAAAAGAACCTCGATCCGACAGCGGCCAGTGGCAGGTCGATACGGTTGAAGGTCAGCACATCGGCTGGGTCATCTACTACCAGCTTGTTGAAGAGACGCGAAGCGCTTTCGTGGGGATCGGCCTGCCGGAGCCGGCAACCTGGGGGCATGGATACGGCGCGGAGGCGCTGCGTCTCTTGATTGACCACCTGTTCCGCGAAATGGAGTTGGAAGAAGTCAGGCTGGCGACCTGGGCGGGCAACCGGCGCATGATGCGCTGCGCCGAGAAGTGCGGGTTCAAAGAGACTGCCCGGTTGCCCCATCATGCGGAGTTCTCGGTCCGGGGCGAGCCGCTGGAACGTGTCGAGTTTGCCATTTGCCGGTCTGAATGGGCGCGATAAGTTCCCTGGCGCTTTTCACAGAACCGCGCCGGCGCGGTTATATCACACAGAAGCAGATATTCACCGGCAGGAAGCGCATGACCACACCGATTCGTTTTGAAGCCCTAATCGACAGTTTTCACGACGAGATTTACGGCTATCTCTGGCGGCTGCTCGGCGACGAGGCCGACGCGGAGGACGCGACGCAAGAGGTGTTTCTGCGGGCCTACCGCGCATTTGGGCGGCTGCGGCCTGAGAGCAACCACCGGGCGTGGCTCTACAAGATTGCGACCAACCGCGCCTACACCACGCTCAAGCATCGGCGGCGAGACGCCAATTACCACACACCGCTGCTCGAC
Organism: Anaerolineae bacterium; assembly: GCA_034435135.1. Taxonomy (GTDB): domain Bacteria; phylum Chloroflexota; class Anaerolineae; order Aggregatilineales; family JAFGMM01; genus JAOSJO01. The sequence continues at coordinate 889 of DAOTXU010000475.1, forward strand.
GAAATACCCCAGGCCGACCCGCGCGGGTCGCCTGACCACCAGGCCGCGTTGAACGAGACGCTGGCGGCGGTACGCCAGGCCATCGATACGTTGCCCTCCAAGCAGCAGGCGGCGGTGATCCTGCGCCACGTGCAGGGCCTCGACTACGCCGAGATCGCGCAGGCGCTCGAATGCTCGGAGGACAGCGCCCGCGCCAATGTGTACCAGGGCATCCGCCGGCTGCGCCAGGAGTTGGGACAAGAAGACCGTTTACCTTCCGGCTCCCGCGCCTAAAGTCGCGGGCCAAGTCGCCAGCATCGCGCATCCGTTCTGTGATTAGCCGCCGACTTCAGTCGGTGGGACCTTGAGGATACAAATCATGGATGATCGACTGGACATTCAACTGAGTGAGGCGTTCGGCCACCCACCCGCCGAAGCGCTGGCCGGATCGCGCCGCCGGGTGCGCGCCTGGTTCGCGGAAGCCGCGCCGCTGATCCAATGGGACGTGATGGAGTCGCCGCTGGGGCCGCTCTACCTCGCCAGGAGCAGGCAAGGTCTGTGCGCCATCGACTTCGGCGTGGACGAGGCCGCCTTCCTCGCCGGCCTGGACCCGCGCGCGCACATCGAAGCCAGCCCGGAAGCGCTCGCAGCGATCACCGCGCAGTTGCGCGAGTACTTCGCCGGTAAGCGCCGCCGCTTTGACGCGCCGCTCGATATGAGCCGGATGTCGCCGTTTCAACGCACCGTGTTGCAGACCGCGCTCAACATCCCCGCCGGCACGGTGTGGACTTACGGACAGGTGGCGCGGGCCATCGGCAGGCCGCAAGCGAGCCGCGCGGTCGGGCAGGCGCTGGGGCATAACCCGATCCCCATCGTCATCCCGTGCCACCGCGTGATCGGCAGCGATGGGAGCCTGCACGGCTATGGCGCGGGCAGCGGCATCGAGAGCAAGCGCTGGCTGCTCCAGCTCGAAGGCGCGCTGTAAGCCGGCTTTTGGGGGTATACTGCAAGGGTCGCCCGCCGGGCGGCCCTTGTTGTTTCATTAGGGGAAGTACGCTACCGGACACACCAACATGACCAGAGACTACGCGCGTCAACCCATCAACCAGCCCCGCCGCGCCGACCGCGCGATGGATGAGGCGGGGATCAAGGCGCTGCTGCACCGCGCCGCGTTCGGCGCGCTGGCGACGGTTTATGAAGGGCAGCCGTTCATCAACAGCAACCTTTTCGTCTACGACGAAGCAGCGCACGCCATTTACCTGCACACGGCGCGCGTGGGCCGCACCCGGTTTAACATCGAGCGCGACGCGCGCGTGTGCTTCAGCGTCAGCGAGATGGGGCGTCTGCTTCCGGCGGACACGGCGCTGGAGTTCAGCGTCGAGTACGGGGGCGTGGTGGTGTTCGGGCGCGCCGCGATCATCGAAGACCCGGAGGCGGCCCGGCGCGCGCTTCAGATGTTGCTGGGCAAGTATTTTCCGCACCTGCGCCCCGGCGCGCATTACCGCCCGATCACGGACGACGAGCTGGCGCGCACGACCGTCTACCGGGTCAGCATCGAGCAGTGGAGCGGCAAGCGCAAGCAGGCGGCCCCGGAGTTCCCCGGCGCGTTTTTCTACG
>DAOTXU010000476.1:0-28557 GCA_034435135.1 Anaerolineae bacterium
AACGAAATGTCGTCAGCGAACGAATCGTTCAACACCCTGGTGTTTCAGACGCTCGAATCGGCTGCCGCCTTGCTGGAAGCCGGTCGCCCTGCCGAGGCGCTACACGCGATCAAAGTGCTCGCCGAGATGGAAATCACCGCCAAGCAGCGCGAGCAGTACATCGCGCTGCGCCGGGAGATCGAGGCCCAACTGGTGCACGATAGCTGGGTCACGTTGCAGATGGCGCACCCGGAGCCGCTCACGTTCAGCCTGCTGACCGAGGAAGTGATTCCCTATCTTCAGGCGCTTCATCGAGTACATGAGCTGGTCGCCCGGCTCCAAGGCAAAGCCCCGGCGTGGGACCCAGAAATCCGCCAGCTTTCGCACCACTCGCCGCTGAGCGTGACCTTCGGCTACTGGCACCCGGAGATCATCCAGACCATTCTGGATGTCGTGTTTGAGGAGCGGCGCGGCCCTGCGCGGCGCATCAAGGCCGGCGAAAGCCCGACGCAACCGCTGCTCACCCGCGTCAATGCGACTTACAAGCTGCTTGAGAAGGTGATCCCGTCGGCGACCAGCCAGCAGAAGACCGCGCTCGCCACCCAGCTACTGCCCGATATTGATCTGCTGGCCTCCAGCCCGGTCGAAGCGCAGGTCATCGGCGTGAGCGTGCGCAGCGAAGAGCCTGCCGCGCCGTCTACACCCCCACCGCCGGAGGCTAAGGAGCCTGCCGCCGCGCAAAGCAAAACCTCGGCGCTCCCCGACGAATTGCCCGAAGAACCGCCAACGTCTACCCCGGCGCGTTACCCTGGCGGCGAGAGCGAGCGCCCGGTGCGGCCCCGTTACCCCCGGCATCGCGTCACTCGACCCGTGCCCAAGCCCTACACCCCGCCTGGGGAGACCGACGAAGACGGCGAAGAGGACAGATAGGAATCCAAAAACGACAAGGGGCTTAATTCCCTTGTCGTTTCCTGGGTCTGATTTGCCCGTGCTCTATCGTTTATCTCGGCTTCTCGCCGCGCTCAATTGCCATCTGCGCCGCGCGCAGCGTGTTCTGCAGCAGGCCGGCGATGGTCATCGGCCCTACACCGCCCGGCGAGGGCGTGAGCGCCCCGGCGACCTCTTTCACCTCGTCGAAGTCCACGTCGCCCACCCAGCGGTAGCCCTTCTCCGAATTGGGGTCGTCAATCCGGTTGCTGCCCACGTCGATGACGAACGCGCCCGGCTTCACCCAGTCGGCCTTGACCATCAGCGCGCGCCCCACCGCCGCGACCAGGATGTCGGCCCGCCGGCACACGCTGGGCAGGTCTTTGGTGCGGCTGTGGCAGACGGTCACAGTGGCGTTGCGGTGGATCAGCAACAACGCCGCCGGCATCCCGACGATGTTGCTCCGGCCCAGGACGACCGCCTCCGCGCCGTCGAACTTCGCGCCCGCTTCTTCGAGGAGAGTCATCGCGCCGGCGGGGGTGCAAGGCACGAACAGCGGCTCGCGGCCCTTCATGGTCAGGCGGCCAATGTTGATGGGGTGGAAGCCGTCCACGTCCTTATAAATGGGGATCGCGCCGAGCACGGCTTCTTCGTCCAGGTGCTTGGGCAGGGGGAGTTGCACCAGGATGCCGTGCACCTTGGGGTCAGCGCCAAGCTGCCGCACCAGCTCTTCCACTTCCTCCTGGCAGGCGTCAGCCGGCAACTCGTGCGGGAACGATTCAATCCCCACCTGCTTGCAGCGGTTGCGCTTCATGCGCACGTATTGATGGGAGGCCGGGTTGTCGCCGACGAGCACGGTCGCCAGGCCGGGCCGGAACCCATGCTCGCGCTCCATTTTGTTGGCCGCTTCGGCGACCTGCTCACGGATGCGGGTGGCTACCGCCTCGCCGTCGATGATTTTTGCAGTCAAGACACCCCTCTCCTTTGCTACTCAAGTAAGCCGGACGCAAAGAGATGCCGTGTAAAAACACGCACTACCACCATAAACCATGCCCTCTGATCCGCCAAGTAACAAATGTCTAGCCCTGTCGCGCCAACTGACACCAAACCGCCCCGCTGTCGAAAAAATGTAAACCGTTCCTGACAAATCCGGTACAAAGTCGAAATTGCTACTGGCGTGGAGTCGAGTACCATAGAATGAGAGACAGTTCAACCTATACTGAGCAAAGACCGGTGCATGAGCACAAGGGGGTCTTCGCATGACGGCTCATAATTACAACGCACACGCCTCGCCAGAGGGTAACGCAACCGGGCGTCGCAAACCCCTTGGGCAAGCGCTGACCGAGTACGCGCTGATTCTGGCGCTTGTCGTCATCGGCCTGATTGTGATTCTGGCGCTCGTCGGGCCGGCCATCGGCAACCTCTTCTCCAACACCATCTACGTTTTGCTCGAAGCGGAAGAACCGCGTGAAACACTCAGCCCGGAGGAGTTCTGGGCGACCATCACTCAGGTCTGGTTGATTACCCCCGGCGTCACGCCGTTCCAGACGTGGACGCCCGCGCCGGCGACGTTCACGCCCACCATTCCGCCCTCGCCGACGCCCTCGCCTACCGTGCCCTCGCCCACGCCGACGCTCTCGCCCACCCCCGGCCCCAGCCCGACTCCCGAAGATCAGGTGTTTACTCTCCCCTGGGATGACAATATCGAGGGCGGTCTGGCTTCGAGAGACAATTTCATCGCGCCCGAAGGCGCGAATAACTGCTACTGGGACATCACCACCGAACGTTTCCACAGCGCGGCTCACGCCTGGTCTGACAGCCCAGGGGCTTACTATATCGACGGCTCCGACTGCTCGCTGGAACTTCGCGGCACCATCGATCTGACCACCGCGACCGCCCCGGAACTGACCTTCTGGGATAGCTGGCACCTGGTCCAATATGACCGCGTCTTCGTCGAGGTCTTGCCAGAAGGCGAGAGCACGTGGACCAACCTCACCTTCGCCGATAGCGGCGCGCTGCACTACAACTCGACCAACCTCAACTTCACCTTTGAGCAGGTTGACCTCGCCGATTATGTTGGGCAGCAAATCCGCCTGCGCTTCCGCCTGGACGCCACCGCGAACGCCGCCGTCGGCGACGGCTGGTACATCGACGACATCGCCCTCCAGGAAGCCAATTACACCGTGTTCACGCTCCCCTTCCTTGACGACGTGGAAGGCACGCCGCAGTGCCCGGCGGACGGGTCGTGCTGGATCCCCGGCGGCACCTGGGCGATTTCCGGCGAGGAGGTGCACAGCCCCGGCCACGCCTGGAGCGACAGCCCTGGCGCTAACTATGATCATGGCACCAACTCCTCGTTGACCCTCAACGGCGAGATCGACCTGTCCGCCGCCATCCGGCCTGAAATGCGGTTCTGGGATCGGTGGCACCTGCGCCCCTACGACCACGCCTACGTGGAAATCGCAACCGAGAGCGATAACTGGGTCATCGTGCTGGATCACTATAACACCGCCAACCTCTCCTGGACCCGCCAAACCATCGACCTGAGCGGCTACATCGGCGAGCGGATTCGCCTCCGTTTCCGCCTGGACGCCACCAACCACTCGGCCACCGGCAACGGTTGGTGGGTCGACGACATCGAGGTCACTGAAGCGGCCACGCCGATCATCACCCTGCCCTGGCTCGATGACATGGAGTCAGGCAACCGGTGGTGGGTCCCCGAAGGGACCTGGGCGCTCTCTTCGGAGCAATTCCACTCCGGCGAAGCCGCCTGGTCGGACAGCGTGGGCCGGGATTACGAGCACGGCAGCAATGCGTCGCTCATCCTGGATGCTATCGTGGACTTGCAAGGCACGTCCCATCCTGAATTGGTCTTCTGGGACCGCTTCAACCTGCGCGCCTATGATCGTGGCTACGTCGAAGTCTCGCAGGATAACGGCGTAACGTGGATTCCGATTTTCCAGCACTACAACTCAACCAACCTGAGCTGGACGCGCCAGATCGTTGACCTGAGCCTGTACGCCGGCCTGCCCAACGTCCGGCTGCGCTTCCGGCTCGACGCGCGCTCGCACACCCAGGTCGGCGACGGCTGGTGGATCGACGATGTGGAGCTGCGCGAACACGTGAGCGCGGTCATCACCCTGCCCTGGTGCGACGATTTCGAGGCGGACGCTACCGATTGGTGCAACGACATGCGCGACTTCTCCCAGTTCTGGGCGCCAGGCGGTCACTGGACGCTGGCCTCCGAAGGCCCCTCCGCCGCCGGCGGCGTATGCCATTCCGGCTCCACATGCTGGACCGACAGCCCCGCCAGCAACTACGACCACCTTTCTAACGCCACGCTCGAACTGGACGCGCAGATCGACCTGGCCGGCACGACCAACCCCATCCTTTACTTCTGGCACGCCTACAACTTGCGCTATAACGACGGGCGCATTGTCGAGGTCTCCACCGACGGCGGGACCACCTGGGTGGACGCCGACCCCGCTCACGGCACCGACCGAGCGTTCTATACCACCAACCTCGCCTGGACGCGCAACCAGGTCAGTCTGGCGTCGTGGGCCGGCCAGCGCATCATGATCCGTTTCCGCCTGGAGGCGCTCGACAGCGCCCAGACCGGCGATGGCTGGTGGATCGATGACGTCAGCATCGTCGATTATACGCCGCGCGTTTACGAACTCCCGTTCCTGGACGAAGCCGAACCAGGCTTCTGGCCCAACTGGATCGTCGAAGGCACGTGGAGCCTTAACAACACCGGGATAGGCGGCGGCGCGCCCGGCACGTGCGACAACCCGCTGTGCCGACCGTCCGACTGGACCTACGACGACAGCCCGGCGGCCAGCTATGCGCACAACACATCGTTCGCCATGACCCTCGACGGCGTAATCGACCTCACCGGCACCACACACCCCGCCCTGACCGTCTGGGCCGTCTTCATCATGGGCGTCGGCGACCACGCACAGGTCCAGGTGTCGGTCGATGGCGGCTACGTCTGGCTTGACCCGCCGGCGCCGCCCAACATCGCGGGCCTTGACCTGTACGGCGGCTCGGACACGACCTGGCACCAGCACGTGGGCGATCTCACTAACTACGTGAGCTACGGGGACATCAGCCTGCGCCTGCTCCTGGAGGCGCGTCAGGACTACCGGGTCGGTCCCGGCGTGAACTTCGACCGTATCGAAATCGCCGACTAACCGATGCGGACAAGGGGCTTAGGCCCCTTGTCTCATTGCGGGGCAGCCTTATCCGATGGGCTGCCCTCGTTTGTGTACAACGTGCGTTTCAAGCCGGCGGGCAGACTGCCTCTGAGATTGCGGGATTACAGTGACCTCACCACAAAAGCGCCCCGCTCGGCGCGGGGCGCTTGCTTTTCGCCCACCATGCGCAGGCCGATCACCGGACCCCGTGATGTCCCCAATCCGTAACACACGTATCTGAAAAATACTCGATAAGGGCCTAAATCCCTCCTCCACACCAACTTTACCGTTGCGCCAAATGCTTACAGATTTGAAAGACTCTCTGATTTTTAGGGAGTCTTTCACATCTTTGGTAGACTATCTTTGTTACAATGGGGACAACAAGCGTTGAGTTTCCTTGATGTCTTTTCAAGCTTCGGTTTATGAGTTTTTGGGAAGACTTTCAGATTTGCCCTCCACAGGCATGTTACCATACGCTGGGGGCCTGTGGCGCGTCGCAGCCAGTGATCGTTGAGCGAGGACTGAGATGACACAGGATCGACTACGAGTTCTGACCATAGACGACGACGCCGATTTCTTAGGCATCATCGAACGCATGTTGTTGCGCCATGGCTACGAAGTCGTCAAAGCCCTGTCGGGCGCGGAGGGTCTACGCCTGGCCTATAGCGCGCAGCCGCACGCCATCTTGCTCGATGTGATGATGCCCAGCTACGATGGGTTCGAGGTGTGCAAACGCCTGCGCGAGATGACCGACACCTGTATCATTTTCATCACGGCCAAAGGGCGTACCGAAGACATCGTGCGCGGCCTGAGCCTGGGCGCGGACGACTACATCACCAAGCCGTTCCGCATGGAGGAACTGATCTCGCGCCTCTCCGCCTGTCTGCGGCGCACCTCCGGCATCCAGGCGAGCCGCGTGCCCATCGCCCTCGGCGACGGCGACAGCCTGATTCTGGATAAGTCGCGCCGCCAGGTTGTGGTGCGCGGCGACGCGGTTCACCTGACCCAGAAGGAATTCGAACTGCTGGAGTATCTGGTTCAACACTCTGGCCGCGTTCTCAGCAAAGACGCCATACTCTCACAGATTTGGGGCGCAGAGTACATCGGCGACACCGACCTGCTCAAACAATTCGTGTACCGGCTGCGCCGTAAGCTGGAAATCGACCCCGATAACCCGCGATACATCCAGACCGTGCGCGGCGTGGGCTACACCTTCGAGGTTACGGCCTAGTCCATGCGCCGCCCAGCCCGACCCACCACTGACCAGGCGACACCGCCTGGTCTTTGTTCCCGCGCCTTACCAGGCTCGACGCCGGGGTTCTGAGAAGATATTCACCTTTTGTTTACCCCAGAGATACCGACAGATGATATGAAATAGGTGATGCAGTTTCGGACATGCTGAAGGTTATTCATGGTCGGCCAGAACGCAACCTCACCGGCACGAAGATGGGAAATCCTCATCATCAGCAGCGACCAAGCCGCAATCCGCGACCTGCAAGAGCCGCTGCTGCAACAAGGTTACCAAACCCGCGTGGCAACCACCGAGTGGGCGGGGCTGGCGCTTGCCAACAGCGCCCGTCCCGACGTCATCGTCCTTGATGTTTCATCTAAGGAGTACAACGGGTGGGAACTCTGCGGTCGCCTGCGCGAGTTGGTCACGGAACCTATCCTCCTGCTCTCTGAGGGCGGCCAGGACCGCGACATCGTCAGGAGCATCCGCATGGGAGCTGACATTTGCTTGTCCAAGCCGGCCCACCCGCTGGAGTTCCTGGCGCGCGTCCAGTCACTCCTCCGCCCCGCCCTGAAACAGCACCAGGCCGGCGTCGAACGCCCCGCCCAACAGACTCATTTCACGCTTGACCCCGTCAACAGCACCGTCACCTTTGAGGGGCGCACTGTCCACCTGACCACCACCGAGATGCGCCTGTTCTCCTATCTGGCGAGCCGGTGCAACATGGTCGTTCCTCAGGAAGAGCTTCTGGAGGCCGTGTGGGGAATTCGGGGGCGAAAAGGCAAAGGCAACCTGCATCTCTATATCGGGCGCCTGCGCCAAAAACTGGAAGAAGACCCCCAAGCGCCTAAGTACATCCACACCAACTGGGGCGTGGGGTACTGGCTCAGCGCCGCACCGGTCACCAACGGGCGCGAAAAGACCGCTGAAGCTGCGTCATAGCGCAACATATCAGGAGATAGTGCATGAGCGTCAAAGAGCAGATTCGCCAGTTTATCGTTGATGAGTTCCTGTTTGGACAGGACGGCTCGCTGGATAACAACGCCTCGTTGCTGGAGGCCGGCATCCTCGACTCGATGGGCGTGCTGCAAACCCTCTTCCATCTGGAAGAGAAGTTCGGCATCAAGATTGAGGACGACGAGGTTGTCCCCGATAACATCGACAGCATCAACGCCCTCGCCGCCTTTGTCGAGCGCAAACAAAAGGTTACGGCCTGATCTGACCACTCGCGCATCAATCACCGGCCGGCTGCGGTGAGGGGCTGCCGGCCGGTGATTTTGTAAGGAGGAGGTCTGCTTTCATGAATGTTGCGGACTATTTGTTAGAGCGTGTCGCGCCGGACAAGACGGCGCTCATCACTGAGAAGTCCTCGTACACCTACGCGGAGGTCATCGCGGCAGTTGATGGCATCGCGCGGCTGTTGCGCGACCTGGGCGTCCAGAAGGGCGACCGCGTGGGCGTCTTTGCCGACAACTCGTTGTTCTGGGTCGCCAGCTACATCGGCGTTATGAAAGTCGGCGCGGTGGCGCTCCCCTTTTACCCCACGCTTGAATCCCAGCAGTTCGCCGATCTGATCGCGCTGACTGAACCCACCGTCTTTTGCGTCGAAGAGAAGTACCTGCGCAAGTACGCCGACCACTACCCGGCGAACGCGGCGGTCATCGTCGAGAGCGCCGAAGTCGCCGGGCGCTTCAACGGGCGCTTCAAGATCGTCGTCCACCAGCCCGGCGCGCCGGTCCCGACCACGCCGGTTGACGACCGGGGCGACCTGGCCGCGCTCATGTTCACCTCCGGCTCCACCGGCACGCCGCGCGCCGTGATGGTCTCGCACCGCAACATCATCGCCAACACCGACTCGATCATCGAATACCTGGAACTGGGCGAGAACGAGCGGATCATGGACGTGCTCCCGTTCTACTACTGCTTCGGCACGTCGCTTCTGCACACGCACTTCCGCGTCAACGGCTCGGTCGTCATCAACAACCGCTTCGCCTTCCCCAAGCTGGTGCTCGACCAGATGGAGGCGACCGGCTGTACCAGCATTGCCGGCGTGCCCAGCACCTATCAGATTCTGCTGCGCAACTCCAGCTTCCCGGAGCGCACGTTCCCGCAACTGCGCAAGATTCAGCAGGCCGGCGGCAAGCTGCCCAACGTCTTTATCGAGGAACTGCGCCGCGCGCACCCCTATGCCAGGTACTACCTGATGTACGGCCAAACCGAGGCCACCGCCCGCCTCTCGTACCTGCCGCCGGAACTGCTCGACGCCAAGCTCGGCTCCATCGGGAAGGGCATCCCCGGCGTGACATTGCAGGTGCTCGATCAGGACGGCAACCCGGTCCCGCCCGGCGTGACCGGTGAGATCGTCGCGCGCGGCGACAATATCACGCTCGGCTACTGGAAAGACCCAGAGGCGACTGCGCAGACCTTCCGCGACGGGGCCTTGTGGACCGGCGACCTGGCGCAGGTGGACGCGGACGGCTTCATCTTCGTGGTGGATCGCGCCAAAGACTTCATCAAGCCTTCCGGCCACCGCGTCGCCGCCAAGCAGATCGAGAACCACATCGTTGAACTGCCCGACGTGGTGGAAGCCGCCGCCGTCGGCGTGCCCGACGACGTAATGGGCGAGGCGGTTAAAGCGTTCATCGTGCTGCGTCGGGGCGCGACGATCACCGTGGACGACGTGATGGCGCATTGCAGGACAGTCATGGCCCCGTACATGGTCCCCAAAGAGGTCGTCGCGCTGCACGCGCTTCCCAAGAACTCCTCCGGCAAGGTGGACAAGCCCGCTCTTAAGAACCCCGACTTTGTGGCGAAGCTCACCCCCGTGAGCGTCGCCACGTAGCCACCAACACGTGAGGGAGGATGACAGCATGTGCGGAATCGCCGGAATCTACAACCTGCGCACCGATAAGCCCATTGAACAGGCCGACGTGGACAACATGCTCGCCATGTTGCGCCATCGCGGCCCGGACGAGATGGGCACGCTCCTGGACGCCTCCAGGGTGGGCCTGGGCAGCGCGCGCCTGAGCATCATCGACCTGAGCAGCGGCCAGCAACCCATCGCCAACGAGGACGAGACCGCATGGATCGTCTACAACGGCGAGGCGTTTAACTACGTCGAACTCATGGCCGACCTCAAAGCGCGCGGGCACGAGTTCAGGACCGCGTGCGACACCGAGGTCATCGTGCACCTTTATGAAGACTTCGGCCCCGACTGTGTGAAGCACCTTAACGGGCAATTCGCCCTCGCCATTTGGGATAGCCACGACAACACGTTGTTCCTGGCGCGCGACCGCGTGGGCATCCGTCCCGTATTCTACACCGTCGCTGACGGGCAACTGCTCTTCGCCTCGGAGATCAAGGCCATCGCCGCGCACCCGGCGGTAGAACTGGAACTTGACCCGGTTGCCCTCGACCAAATCTTCACGTTCTGGTCCACCATCGGCGCGCGCACCGCGTTCAAGGGCATCTACGCGCTGCCGCCGGGTCATGTGCTGGTCGCGCGCGACGGGGAGATCGCCGTCGCGCCGTACTGGTCGCTGACCTTCCCGGCGGCGGGTGAAGTCGAGAAGCGACCCCTGGATGACTGGCTCGATGAGTTCCACTACCTGCTGCGCGACGCGGTGGAGCTGCGCTTCCTGCGCTCCGATGTGACGGTCGCGGCGTACCTCAGCGGCGGGATCGACTCGTCCGCCACGACCGCGTATATCAAGCAGTTCACCGAGCGCGAGCTACATACCTTCTCGATCACCTTCGCCGATCCCGACTACGACGAGAGCCATTACCAATACGAGATGGCGGACTTCTTCGGCACCGAACACCACATCGTCCGCGCCAGCAACCCCGAAATCGGCGCGGCGTTCCCCGCCGCCGTGTGGCACGCGGAGACGCCGGTCCTGCGCACCGCTCCCGCGCCGATGTACCTGCTCAGCAAGCTGGTGCGCGAGCATGGCATCAAGGTGGTGGTCACGGGCGAGGGCGCGGATGAGACGCTTGCCGGTTACGATATATTTAAGGAAGACGCAATCCGCCGTTTCTGGGCCAAAGACCCCAACTCGCCGATGCGGCCCGCGCTGCTGCGCCGGCTGTACCCCTACATCCCGGCCTTCCAGCGCGGCGGCGGCCTGATGGGTACCTTCTTCAAGCAAGGCCTGACCGACACCGGCGACCCGCTCTACTCGCACCTGTTGCGCTGGAACAACGGGACACGCCTCAAGCGCCTGTTCTCGCCCGACCTGATCGCCCAAATCGGCGACCGGGACACGATAGGGGAGGTGCGCCCGACGCTGCCGGATGGATTCGACGAGTGGCCGTCGCTCTCGAAGGCGCAATGGCTTGAGACGACCATCTTCCTGAGCCAATACCTGCTCTCGTCGCAGGGCGACCGGCCCGGCATGGCGAACTCGGTCGAGGGGCGTTTCCCGTTCCTTGACTATCGTTTCATCGAGTTTGCGGCGCGCGTGCCGCCGGAGTACAAGCTCCGGGGCCTGACCGAGAAGTTCCTGCTCAAGCGCGCGGTGCGAGACATGCTGCCTCCGAGGGTGGTGCAGCGCTATAAGCAGGCGTACCGCGCGCCGATCCGCGATTGTTTCTTCGGCGCAGGCGCGCCGGTGTGGGTGAGCGAGGCACTCGCGCCCGCCGCTATCGAGGAGGCCGGATGCTTCCTGCCCGCCGCGGTCGAGGGGCTGGCCCGCAAGGCCGACAGCGGGCGCGAGTTCACCGAGACCGACGGCATGGCGCTGGTGGGTGTGCTGAGCACGCAGTTGATCTACCAGCAGTATTGCATGTCGCGCCCGCAGCCGGATACGAGCAACCTGCCCTGGCGCAAGCGTATCGTCGTGGAGCCAGTGCAACCGGCATGAACCCATCCATTCAGAGAGAAACGAGCTGATGACAACCAAGACCATCACCTTCAACCGAGATGTTCTACAGATCGACCCGGAAAAAACCGTCAACGAACTGTGCGAAATCCTGCGGGACGTGGTGCACAAGCGCTTCAGGAAGCGCGGCGCGGTCGTCGGCGTCAGCGGCGGCATCGACTCGTCCACCACGCTGGCGCTGTGCGCCCGCGCCTTCGGGCCGGAGCGGACCCTCGGCGTCATGATGCCGGAGAAGGAGTCCAGCCGCAACAGCCTGATCCTGGCGCGCGAACTGGTGCAGAAGTTCGGCTGCGAGTCGGTGGTGGAGGACATCACCGGCGCGCTGGTGGGCCTGGGCTGCTACCAGCGCCGCGACGAGGCGATCAGGCGCGTGTTCCCCGAATACGACCCCTCGTACAAGGCCAAGATCACCCTGCCGGCCAACGTGCTGGAGCAGGACACGCTCAACGTGTTCAGCCTGACCATCATCAGCCCCGAAGGGGTTGAGAAGAAAAAACGCCTCGGCCCCAACGAGTACCTGCAGATCGTCGCTGCGACCAACTTCAAGCAGCGCACACGCACGACCACGCTCTACTACCACGCCGAGGCGCGCAACTATGCCGTGATCGGCACACCGAACAAGAACGAGCACGATCAAGGCTTCTTCGTCAAGTGGGGCGACGGCGGCTATGACTTCACACCCATCGGCCACCTGTTTAAGACGCAGGTTTATCAACTGGCGGCGTACCTGGGCGTCCCGGAGAGCATCCAGAAGGCCACGCCCACCACCGACACCTATACCGCCGAGGTGACGCAGGAGGAGTTTTTCTTCCAGTTGCCGTTCGAGTTGATGGACCTGCTCTGGTACGCCTGGGAGCACCGGGTCGATCCCGCCGAGGCCGCCGCCGCGCTCGACCTCCAGCCGCAGCAGGTGGAGCGCGTCTACCGCGACTTCGACAGCAAAAAGCGCGCGACAGACTTCTTGCGCACGCCGCCGCTCAACGTGGACCGGCTGGACATCGCGTATTAGAAGACTGCGCCAGGTTTCAACGAGCAGGGGCGGGTCTCTGCACAGCACCCCGCCCCTGCTCTTGGCACTTTGACACCCCGCGTCTTCATCTTGCGAGGTTTTTGGATCTGGAACTTACTCCCTGGTGGGCAGCTTCCCGGCGATATACGCGCCGTAACTGATGCCCAGGAGGGTGACCCAGGAGGAATCGAGCGTAGGCAGCGCAACCACATCGGAAACAGACTCTAGCGCGTTGAACTCGATTACCGCCGTTACAATATAGGCCAGGACACCGATCACGATCAACACCAGGTTCTGGAACTTGGTCACGTCAATGTCCTCGTCTTTCCCACTGCCTTCATCGACGGTCCAGAGTTGTTTGAGGCTGCGCTGGCCGGCCTCCCGGCGGTCGAGCTTCTTGCTGGCCTTGATCGCGGTGGCGAGCACCGTTGACCCGTAAGTGATCCCCACCAGCGTCAGCACTTCGTCAGGGATTCGGAAGCCCACCGGATCAACGCTAACGGTCGCGCGTGCAATAACAACCCCTATTACGAGCGAGAGTATGAGGATCGTCCACAGCACCGTGTGCAACTGGCTTAGGCTGACCTTATTGTAGGCGTCCAGCAGGATGCCATACCAGACTTTTTTAGAGGTCCAACCAAGCAATATGGCGATAACGATCAGCACGAGGGCTGACACTATCCACGCGGCATAGAGGGTGTTCATTTTGTCACCTCCTGATGACAAAGCGCCTGCGCTACATTACCGCATAAAGACGATGTTGCTCGTTTCGCCTTCTCTCCTGCTCCGCTGCAAACACAGATCACGGCAATGGTCGTTGTACACGTTCACAATGCTGAAGATGGGGATGCGATGCGACCGGTTTTTCACGGGTCAGACTAGCGCCTACGCCCAATTGCGAGAGGGTTGTCGCTTCCCGAAGTTCTTCAAAGGGGGTCGATGGGGGATGCAATCGCAGTTCAACCTGGGGTGACCCAGGCATATTGTAGCTTACTTAAAGCTGCGCACGATGCTCAGCGGCGTGGGCATTGTCAGGAACAGGCTCAGCTTTGCAGCAGAGCGCGCCCCCTCCTTTCACTCAAATCTTGCGGCCATCCTTACAATCATTCTAGGACAAATTGACGCAGAGGATAGTAAATCTTGAATAGAGACCGCCGTCAAGATTCACAGTCACGTGAACGTTATGTTAATCTTGCCGCGAAAGATTACACCGGCGACATATCGAACCAGTTCAGGCCGGCGCTGGCGTCCACCTTGAGCGGCACGCTGAGCGTATACGCCTCCTCCATCACGCGGCGGACGAGCTTCGCCGTTTTCTCAAGCTCCTCCTCCGGCGTCTCCAGCACCAGCGCGTCATGCACCTGCAAGATCATGCGCCCGCGCAGCCCTTGCGCGCGCAGTTCGCGGTGCAGGTTAATCATCGCAATCTTGATGATGTCGGCAGCGGTGCCCTGGATGGGCATGTTGATCGCCTCGCGTTCGGCGCGCTGCCGGGCGACGACGCTGGCGCGCTGCCGGTCACGCTTGTCGGTCTGCAACACCGGGAAGTAGCGCCGCCGGCCCAACAACGTCTCGACGTAGCCCTGCCGTTCCGCCTTTCTGATGGTCCCGTCCAGGAACTTCTTCACGTTCGGGAAGCCGCCGAAGTACGCCTCGACGAAGCGCTCCGCCTCCGCGAGCGTGAGGTCGGTTTCGCGCGCCAACCGGAACGCGGTCATGCCGTAAATCAGGCCGAAGTTCACGCGCTTGGCGAAGTTGCGGTCGCGCTTGGTCACCTGATCCATCGGCTTGTTGTAGATCACGGCGGCGGTCGCCGCATGGATGTCGTACCCCCGATTGAAGGCTTCCTTCAGGCCGGGATCGTCGCTCATGTGCGCCAGGATGCGCAGCTCCACCTGCGAGTAGTCGCATTCCAGCAACACCCACCCCGGCTGCGCGATAAACGCCTTGCGCACCTGCGCGCCGGTCTCGGTGCGGATGGGGATGTTCTGCAAGTTCGGGTCGCTGGAACTGATGCGCCCGGTGACGGTGCCGGTCTGGTTGTACGAGGTGTGCACGCGCCCGGTGATCGGGTTCACCAGTTGTGGCAGCGCGTCCACGTAAGTGCCCTTGAGCTTGGACAGCTCGCGGTGTTGCAGGATGAGGTCGATAATCCCATGCGGGTCGTGTGCGCGCAGTAGCGCCAGCACATCCGACGCGGTGGACTGTTGGCCGCCCTCGGTCTTGCGCAGGCCCTCGCGCGGCAACGCCAGCTTGACGAACAACGCCTCGCTGAGCTGTTGCGTCGAGTTGACGTTGAACGGGTACCCGACGATCTTGAAGATTTCCCCCTCCAGCTTTGCCAGCGAGTCGCCCAATTCGTTGCTCATTTCCCCCAGGAATTGCGTATCCAACAGCACGCCGTGCGTCTCCACGTCCGCCAGCACCGGGATGAGCGGCATTTCCAGATTGACCATCAGGTCCCAGGCGTTCTTCTCGCGCAGGTCCGGCTCCAACACGCGCACGAGCCGGTGAGTCATGTCCACGTCGGCGGCGGCGTAGGCGGCGGCGTGCGCCACCGGCACCTGCGCCATCGTGACCTGGTTTTTGCCCGACCCGATCAGTTTCTCGATGGTCGTCATCTCGATCTTCAGCGTTGTCCAGGCGAGGTTCTTCAGCCCCAGGTTGCGGCTCGACGGGTCGCGCAGCCACTCGGCCACCATCGTGTCGAAGGCGATGGGCGCGAAGTCCAGCCCGTGCCGGCGCAGCACGACGTAATCGTACTTGACATTGTGCCCGTACTTGGAGATGTCGGGATTGGTCATGGCGGGGCGCAGCGCGTCGATGACCTGCTTCAGCGGGAGTTGAGGTTCGCCGGTCTTGTGGCCTACCGGGACGTAGTAGCCCTCGCCCTCTTCGGTGGTGAGGGCGATGCCTACCAGGTCGGCGGCCATCTGGTCGGTGCCGGTGCTTTCCACGTCCACCGTGATCGCCTTCGCCGCTTCCAGCCGTTTCACAAGCGCCGTAAGCTTCGCCTCGTCGTCCACGATGGTGAATGCGGTCGGCCCTGCCGGGGGCGGTTCGGATGGCTTCCCCTCAGTGGCCGGCATCTCCTCGCCAAACAGCGCGAGTTGTTCGGGCACGGGCTGCGCCAGAGCCGGCCCCTCTTCGTCCTTCTTGGGCAGCCGGTCGATAAGCGAACGGAATTCCAACTGGCGGAACAACTCGGCGACGGGCGCGCGCCGGTAATCCGCCGCCACGCACTTCGCCAGGTCGAGCGTGACCGGGGCGTCGCGCCGGATGGTCGCCAGCCGCTTGCTGAGAAAGGCGTCGTCGCGGCCCTCGGCCAGCTTCTCTTTCAGCGCACCTTTAATCGCGTCGATATGTTCATAGACGCCTTCGAGCGTGCCGTAGTCTTGCAGCAACTTGGTCGCCGTCTTGTCACCGACGCCGCGCACGCCGGGGATGTTGTCGCTCTTGTCGCCGACAAAGCCCTTCAGGTCCACGAGTTGCGCCGGTTCGAGGCCGTACTCCTCGCGGAAGCGCGCCAGATCGTAAAGCTGCACGTCGCTGAGCTTCTTGCCCGGCAATTGCACGCGCGTGTTCTCCGTCAGCAGTTGCAGCAGGTCGCGGTCGCCGGTGAGGATGCGCACGTTCACGCCCTGCGCTTCGGCCTGCGGCGCAATCGCACCGAGGACGTCGTCCGCCTCCCAGCCGGGCACTTCCAGTGTGGGCACGTTGAACGCTTCAAGCAGTTCGTGAATGCGCTCGACCTGCGGCTTGAGGTCGGCGGGCGACTTCTCGCGCGTGCCCTTGTAGGCCGCAAACACCTCGTCACGCCCGCTCATCCCCGCGTCGAAGGCGACCGCCAGGTACTTGGGCTTCTGGTCGAGCAGGATGTCGAGCAGCAGGCGCGTAAAGCCGAAGGTGGCGTTGGTCGCTTCGCCCTCGCGCGTGGTGAAGCTCTCGACCGGCAGCGCGTAGTACATACGGTAAGCCAGCGCGTGCCCGTCGATGAGGACGAGTTCGTCTTGTGGCATCGCAACACATCCCTGTCATATCGAGCAAATGTGCTATGAGTATATAGCACGAACCGCGCCAGCGCTATGGCTTGTAGCTTCGGCGCATAGCTCCCTGGGAGCTACCGAACGCTACTCCCCCATGCGGAACAGCGACCGGACAAAGCCGTCCGCGAGGTCGGGCACCACCGCCCACACGCGCCGGCCATCGTTGAGCGCGGTGCGCTGCACGACGCCTTCGTCGTTGGCGCGCAACGTGGCGAACTGGATGTTTTCGAGCGGCACGGATCGCGCAAACAAAGCCAGTTGCATAAGCTGGTCAACGGTCAGGTCGGTATCGACGCGCCCGCGCACCTGCCTCCAGAGGTCGGGCGCCTGCGCGATGAACTGGGGCCACACGTCGGGCTGCACCAGCTTGTCGCGGATCGCCATCAGCAGACGTTGCTGCCGGCTGATACGCCCGTAGTCCGAGTCGACATGCCGGGTGCGCGCGAACTTGAGCGCAGTCTCGCCGTCCAGGTGAACCAACCCGGCGGGGAGGTACAAAGGGTCATAACCGAAACCCATGTCGGGGTAGGTCGGGTCGGAGATCGGCTGAGAAAGCTCCATGTCAACCCCGCCGATGGCGTTGATAAGCTCCACGAAAACCTGAAAGTCGATCACCGCGTAGGCGTCTACGTCTACGCCGAGGTTGAACTTCAGCATCTCCTTGACCGCCGGGCCGCCTGTGTCGTCGCGGTCCAACTCGGCCAGCGCGTAGAAGCGGTTCACCTGGCGCAGCGGCTCGTTGGGATCGCCGCTCCAGAACCAGAGGTCGCGCGGGATGCTCAGCAGCGCCGCCGTCCCCGCCTCCGGGTTGAGGTCGAAGAGCATCATCGTGTCGGTCATCCAACTTGGGTTAGAAGGCCGGCTATCGACGCCCATGAGCACCATCGTGAAGTGCGAGGCCGACGCCGGGGTGGGTGTGGCGGTCGGCCAGGCGGTGACCGTCGGGATGAGCGAAGGCATGAGCGTGATCGTCGGCGACAGGGTGAGCGCCGCGCTTTCAGGGGGCGGCGTGGGCGTCGGTGTGGTGACGACCCAGGCCAGCGTGTGGGTCGGGGGCGGCGCAGTGGTCGGCGGGGGGAGCGTGGCCGTCGGCGGGATCGCTGCGGTCAGGTTGCAGGCGAATGGGAAGAGGGCAAGCAAGATCACACTACTGATAACGCGCCAGTACATGCCAACAACTTCTCCGTGCAAAAGCTTTGAGATTCAACCGCACAAGTTACGCAAGACCTCTGCCGGACAGCGGGCTTAAGCCCGCTGTCCGTGCTGTTTTCCGTTGAGTCAAGCTTCGGAGTGTATACCGCAAAGTGGGCAAAAAACAAAGCGCGTGCGCACCCCGGACGCACAGAGCAGGCGCCAAACCCGGCGCTCGTAGCGGTTTCGGAGATGAGCCGCAGGTAAGGCCGCGTTTGCGCCTGGCGCTAAGGCTGTTACAATTCGCTTCCGTAACGATGGAGGCGACATGAGACAGTTGATCCTGGCCTTATCTCTGTTGGCAGCGATGGCGGCGACCAGCGGGTGCATCACGCAGACGGTGATGGTCATTGTGACCGCGACGCCCGAACCTCCCACGCCAACCCCTGGGGCCGCGCAGATCATCCCCACCACCGAAGTCCCGCCGCCCCCGACCCCCACCCCTACCTCCACGCCAGCGTCCACCATCGGCCCGACGCCGCTGCCGGTTGGCTTCCCCACGCCGGTCACCGCGCGCATCCTGGTGGCCGAACAGGTCTTCGAGCGGGGCCGCATGTTCTGGCTGGAGCCGAGCAAAGAAATCTGGGTGGCTTCGGAGGGTGGACAGTGGGTACGCTACCCGGACGAATTTAGAGAAGGGGACGCGGAATACGATCCTGCCCTGACCCCGCCGGCGGGTCTTCAGCAGCCGATTCGGGGTTTCGGCAAGGTGTGGCGCGAGAACGAGGCCGTCCGCCAGGCCCTCGGCTGGGCCAAAGATGTGGAATACGGCTACACGACCGATTATCGATACGATCACGGCGGGATCGTCGATCAAGACGGGAACTATGAACGGGGTCCGGGCGTGCACACGCTGGTGACGTTGGGCAATGAGATGGTGTACTTCCATGAAGCCGACGGTACCTGGGCAATAGAGCCGCCGCGTTAGGAGGCTATGCGTTAAGTTCAGACAGGGGCTTAAGCCCCTGTCTAAGTGTTTGGGATGGCTTAGAATCGCTTTTCAGAAAAGGCGGACTGCGATGCGCGACTGGCAACTTCCTCCTGATGGCCCGTTAGCCCTGCGGCTGGCAGCGGATGTGCGCCTGGGTGACACCGACTATGCCGACGACCAGATTTGGGAGCTGGTCTTGGGTGCGGGCGACGCACCCGCCCTGGTTCTGCAAACGCGCTACGGGGGGCGCTGCGGCCAGGCGCACATCATCCCCACGTGGGTCATCGGCACACGCAACATCACAAAGGCGCAGGGGTATGCACAGGGGCCGGTCTTGCGCGCGTTCGCCCCGAACTACCTGCGGGTGACGGCCAAGCCGCTGTTGAGCCTGAGCCTGAGCGCTGAATTTTGGGCGATGGACTCGCACGCCGTTGGCTGCCGCTGGACGTTCGCCAACGAAGGCGATGAGCCGGTCAACCTGCACGCCGAGTTGGGCGCAGAAGTGACCGACGTGGACGAGAAGGATGTCAAAGTCAGCCTGCTGGTGCTGGAAAGCGCGTCGCCTGTGTTGCGCGTGGGCCGGCTGGGCAACATCACGCCGGTGCTGGCGCTAGAAGGCGCGCGCGCGGCGCTGAGAGGTGCGCGCCTGAGCCGGGCGCTCACGGTACCGGCGGGCGGCAAGGCCTCGGCGCGTTGGGTTCACGTGGGTCTGGGCCAGATTGTGGACGCCATCGGCGCGATCAATTACTGGCTGTTCGACGTGGATTGGGATGCAGCCTTCGCCAGAATCGAGGCGATTAACGCCAGCACGCCCGACATCCGTACTGGCGATCCCGACTGGGACGCAGCCCTCGCCTTCGCGTATAAGGTCGCCTTGCAAAGCTACGTCGGCCCGACCGGCAACCTGCCACACCCGTCGTTCATCTTCACGCGCAACCCCGCGCATGGGTACAGCGCGGCAGGCGACGGAAGCGATCACAATGGGCGGTGGGACGGCCAGGCTGCATCCGAGGCTTACGTCAACCTGCCGGCGGTCGCGCCTGCCGCTCCCGACCTGGCGAAGGGCGTGATCCGCAACTGGCTGGCGGTGCGCGAGCCGGACGGCTGGATCGACGGGAAGCCGGGGTTGGGTGGACAGCGCAACGGCCAACTCTGCATCCCGCTGCTGGCGACCATCGCGTGGACGCTCTACCAGTACGACGAAGAGGAGGCTTTCCTGGCTGAGGTGTTCCCCGACTTGCTGCGATTCTTCGAGCGTTGGTTCGCCCCCGACATGGACCGCGACGGTGACGGCTTCCCGGAATGGCAGGATACCAGCCAGTCCGCCTTTGACGAGCGCCCCACCTTCGTGCGCTGGCGGCGGTGGGGGCAGGGCGCAGACATCCGCAAGTACGAATGCCCCGACCTGGGCGTTTACCTCTACCGCGAGGCGCGCAGTCTGCGCGAGATGGCAATCCTGCTGGGCCGCGACGACGCGCGCGGCGCGCTCGACGCGCGCATGACTCACCTGGCCGGGCTGATTAACGCCATGTGGAGCGATAAGACCAGTTGCTACCACTACCAGGATCGCGACTCAGGCCTGACGACCTCAGGTGGGTTGGTGGGGCAATGCAAGGGCGACGAAGAACTCGTCGCGTCGCTGCGGCTCCCGACCCCCAACCGCGCGCTGATCCGCGCCACCGGCGGCGTCGATCACGTCCCAACGGTGACCGCGTACATCACTGGCGTAGACCGGGATGGCAAAAAGGTCGAAGAGCTGATCGAGCCGGCCAGCTTTTACTGGTATCGCGGGTTCGGCACCGCCACGAGCCGCTATCTCTACAAGCAGATCGACACAGTGCGCCTGGAGGGACTGAGCCGGGTGTACGACGTCGAGGTGCGCACCGTCGATACCACGCGAATCGATCAGACGTTGCTGCTGCCGCTGTGGGCCGGCCTGCCGGGCCGCCACCGCGCCGAGGCGTTGGTGCGCAAGACCATCACCAACCCGGATCGCTTCTGGCGCCCTTATGGGATGCCCAACTGCTCCGCCGAAGACCCCAACTACGCCCCCAGCAACCGCGACGGCAGCGGCGGCGTGTGGATGATGTGGAACACCATGATCGGCGAAGCGCTGCTCGACTACGGCTATATCGATGAATCAATTGAACTGTTCAAGCGGATTATGACCGCGCAACTGCACACGCTCAAGACGGAAAAGGCGTTCCGCGAAGCGTACAACTCGGACGTGTTGGAAGGTCTCGGCGACGTGGATCATATTTGGGGCGTCACACCGCTGCACTGGTTTATGCGCCTCATCGGCGTGCGAATCGTCTCGCCGCGCAAAGTGTGGGCCGGTGGACGTTACGTTCTTCCCTGGCCGGTGATGGTGACGCATCGCGGCGTCGCCGTGACGCGCTCCGCCGAGGGCACGCAAATCGCCTTCCCATCGGGCAGGGTCGTCGGTCTGACAGATGAAGCGTGGCAGGCGGTGGAAGACCCTGAACCCCTCGCAGCCGAAGACACGCCGTCCGCGCACAGTGAGACCTCATAGGGGCACAGCGCCCCCCTTGAACGGGGACAAGCTGCTGTGCCCCTACCACCGAACATTGAAGCGGTGAGCATATGGCCGCCGAAAATGATCTGCAAGCGGCGCTCGACTTTCTCTTTCACACCACGAGCGACGGCGTGGTCATCACCGACGCCGGGGGAAGGGTCAGCCGGGTGAACCCGGCGCTCGGCCAGATGTTGCGCATCCCACTGGAGGATTGCCTGGGCCGCGAGCCGAAAGAGGCTTTCAAACAGCGCGACCTGGTGGACCTGCTGATCGGGCGTGGGGAGCAAAGCCGCGAGGTGCGCCTGCCCAAGAAGCGCCTGGCAGTCGGTATGGCGACCGACCTGCTCGACGGAGGGCGCATCGCCGTCTTGCACGACGTGACCGAGCAGCACGACGTGGAGTCGCGCCGCGAGGCGCTGGTTTCGGCCATTGCGCACGACCTGCGCAACCCCATTTCGGCCCTCGGCGGCTTCGCCGACCTGGTCGCCCGGTCAGGCGAACTGAATGAGGAACAGGACAAATTCCTGACGCGCGTGCGCCAGACCGCCGACAAACTCAATAAGCTAATCCTGCCGCTGGTCGAACTGGCCTGGATCGAGGCCGGAATGCCTTTGCGTCACGAGCCGTGCCGGCTGGGCGTCCTGATTTACGAAGCGGTGGGCCGGCTGGCCGAGATGGCCCGCGAGAAGAAAATCACCATCGCCATCTCGACGCAGGAGCCGATGCCGCTGGTGATGGGCGACCCCGAACGGCTATTGCAGGTGGTCTATAACCTGCTCCACAACGCGGTGCTCTACTCGCCGCGCGAGGTCACGGTAGCGGTGCACGCCTTCGAGCACGGCGAGGAGGTGATGTGCACGGTGGCCGATCCGGGGCCGGGCATCCGGGAAGGGGACCTGGAACAGATTTTTGACCGGATGTACCGCTCTTCAGATGAGTCAGTGCGCGACCTGCCAGGCAGCGGACTGGGCCTGACGCTCGCGCGGGTGATCGTCGAGCGGCACGGAGGCAGGATTTGGGCCGAAAGCGAATACGGGCGCGGGAGCACGTTTACGTTTGTGCTCCCCAGCGCGCAGTGACGCGCGCAATACGGACGGGGGCTTAAGTTCCCTGTCCCACTCAGGTGCTAATTGCTCGACAGCTCCGCCTCGCTCCAGGCAATGACGCGGTAGGTCTCCACAATCATATCGCCCTTGCGCCAGGCGTCCGGGTGCAGGCCCATCTTCTGACAAAGCATTTCCAGGAAGCATTCCGTGTCAGGGACGCGCTCCCACACCTGCGGCAGAAACGTTGCGCGGCGTATATCCCGGCGCAGGATCACGCCGTCGATTCCGGGGCGGAGCTTATCAACCAGGTCGTCGGGCGAGCTATAGGCCAACGGCTGGGGAGGGCTGAGCACAGAGATTTCGATGTCCAGCGACGGCACTTCCCTGGCGCTCACGGGAGCAAACCGGGGGTCTTCAAACGCTGTCTGGACGGCGGTCAGTTGCACTTCCTCGGCGACAGGGCGCTGGGCAACGAGGTTGCCGGTGCACCCACGCAATATGCCGTCGATGTGGAGCGTCACGAAGCAGGCGGCAGGCTGCCGGAGCGCCGGGGGCAGCGCGCTAAGGTCAAGCTCCGAGAGCGGCTCCCGGTTGACGGCGGCGGTGATGGCCTGCCGGGCGATGTCGAGAAGCTGTCGCTTCTCACCAGTCGTGAACGTAAATTGAGCAACCTCTTCGTGCATTGGCCCCCTCCTCGACCACCTTATGTCTATCTTAGTCCTGAGAGGGACTTCCGTCAAGCGCCATTACGATGGTCATATCTGTGAGAAAAGGCTCTTTACCAATACGATAGGCTTCGCCCGATTTAGTGACATGTATCACTGCTCTGCTCGGAGCGAATAGGCTATCGTTGGCGTCAACGGCGAGATGAGGCAGAGCGGAAGACCCATGACGCCGACAAGCCCAATCAAAACTGAACGGTCATGGAACGGTTGTGAGCAGGTCTTGGCCGAGATCGATGAGACACACCGCGTTTATCTGTGCGAGTATGGATTGATTCACCTCGTCTGGGGCGAGAACGTGTTGCCCTACTGCCCCGGCGACTTCATGGGTCTGCCCTTCATGCTCCATAACCTCGTCGCCGAGTGCGACGTCCGTTGCCTGCAAAGCGAGCCATGCGATGAGGCGCGGAACACTGGCGCGACGGTCTACCTCAAGTACGGCACGCTCCGGTTTCCGCTTGCGCCCTGGGAATGCTGCGCACTGCACAAGATCGTACAGGCGGCGGTCAAGCGCGTGATCGAACTCCGGCGCGCCGGGTATCTCGCCGACCTGCTGTGGTACCCTCCCGAAGTGGGCGATGAAGCGGGGGCCTCGACAGCCGGCGGCTGCTGAGAACTGAACGCTCACGTTTAGAACACACAGGACAGGGGGCTTGAGTCCTCTGTCCTCGTTTACGAAAAGAAGCGTGTTATACTTTCCGCCATCCCACTTACATTATCGCACCAATGAAAGGATGGTGGAATGCGCGTCTTCATTTCTGTCGATATTGAAGGCATTGCGTGCGTCGTGACCAAGAACGACGCCTGGTCGGAGAGCGAGAACTTCAAGGCGGCCCGCCGTCTGATGACCGCCGAGGCCAACGCCGCCATCGAGGGCGCGTTTGCCGGCGGCGCTGCGGAAGTGGTCGTCGCCGACTCGCATGGTCCAATGGACAACCTCCTCGCCGACGAACTGCACCCGGACGCCTGGCTGATTCGGGGGCAGAGCCGCGCCGGGTGCATGATGGAAGGCGTCGAGACCGGCGACTTCGGCGCGGTGATGCTCGTCGGCTACCACGCCATGGCCGGCACGGAGGCCTCGCCGCTGGCGCACTCCTTCACCGGCGAGGTGGCCGCGCTGCGGCTCAACGGGGTCGCGGTGGGCGAGATGGGGTTCAACTCGGCGTATGGGGGGCATTTCGGCGCGCCGACCGCCCTCGTCGCCGGCGACGATAAACTCGCCGCCGAGGTCGCCGCGCTCCTGCCCTGGGCGGAGCGGGTCATCGTCAAGCACGGCATCAACTACACCGCCGCGCGCAACCTCACGCCGGGGAAGGCGCAGCAGGCCATCCGCGCGGGCGCAAAACGCGCGGTGCAGCGCGCGCGGGATGGCGAGATGAAGCCGCTCAAGCTGCAAACGCCGATCCGGTTCGAGGTGGAATTCAAGTCGCCCCTCAACGCCGACCGCGCCGGCGTGGTCCCCGGCGTGGAGCGGTTGAACGGCGTGACGCTGGCCTTCACCGGCGCGGACATGGTTGAAGTCAACCGCGCGTGGATGGCGATGATGCGGCTGAGCTAACACGGCCCTGCCTTTTCTGACTACACGAAGGAGGAATCGCATGGAATACCGACAACTTGGACGAACCGATATGAAAGTGTCCGTCATCAGCTTTGGCGCGTGGGCCATCGGCGGGGCGTGGGGGCCGGTGAAGGACGCGGAAAGCCTCGACGCGCTGCGCGCCGCCATCGACATGGGCGTGAACTTCATCGATACCGCCGATGTGTACGGCGACGGGCGCAGCGAGCGACTGATCGCCCAGGTGCTCAAGGAGCGCCGCGAGAAGGTCTTCGTGGCGACGAAGGCGGGTCGCCGTCTCGATCCGCACACCGCCGACGGCTACAACGCCAGGAACCTCACCGAGTATGTCGAGCGCAGCCTGAAGATGCTCGACACGGACGCGCTCGACCTGCTGCAACTGCACTGCCCGCCCACCGAGGTCTACTACCGGCCAGAGGTGTTCCAGGCGCTCGACGACTTGCAGCGGCAGGGCAAAATCCGCTACTACGGCGTGAGCGTGGAGAAGGTCGAAGAAGCAATCAAGGCCACCGAGTTCCCCGGCGTGCAGAGCGTGCAGATCATCTTCAACATGTTCCGCCTGCGCCCCGCCGAGCTATTCTTCCCGCTCGCCATCCAGCGCAAGGTCGGTATCCTGGCGCGCGTGCCGCTCGCCAGCGGCCTGCTGACCGGCAAGTTCACGCGCGACAGCCAGTTCGCCGCCAACGACCATCGGCGCTTCAACCGCTATGGCGAGTCCTTCGACCGGGGCGAGACCTTCTCCGGTGTGGATTACGAGGCCGGCCTGCAAGCGGTCGAGGAACTGCGCCAGATCAAGCCTGAAGGCATGACCATGACGCAGTTCGCGCTGCGCTGTATCACCATGTTCGACGCGGTGACGTGCGCCATCCCCGGCGCGAAACGCGCCGACCAGGTGCGCGACAACATGGCCGCCGGCGATCTGCCGCCGCTGAGCCAGGAGATCATGGCCGGCGTGCAGGCGGTGTACGACAAATACATCCGCGCGCTGGTGCACCAGTTGTGGTAAGAAACAGCAGGGGCGCGGCAACTCGTCCGGATAGGAAGATGTCGCGCCCCTGAAGCAGCACCAGAACGATGTGGTCTGTATACCTGCCGAATTGGTGTGCGGTTTGCTTTTGGTTTATACTGCGGCGCATGGTATTTTTGCACAAGGAGCCTGCTATGCGCCGTGTGATTTTTCTCCTTACACTGGTTATGCTGATCACCTGTCCTAGTTGCGGGACCGCCCCCCTCGATATCAACCAGGTTGCCACTCAAACGGCGGCAGCAGCTCGCGCGCAGCAAGTCACGCAACCCCCTCCTGTTGAAAGCCCAAGCGCAGCGCCTCCCACCCAGGGCGTGAACGCGCCGCCCGGCCAGGAGACATTCCAGTTGCAGTCGATAGACCCTTCGAGCTTCACTCGCTACAGCATGAGCATGAACGTCACGTTCGACGGCACGTATAACGGTCAGCCCGCCTCCGGCGGGATGGAGTTTCGCCAAAGTATCGACACGCCGAACCAGGCTGCTTTCATCGAGATGACGTTCACTGGGAGCATCACCAGCCTCATGGGAGAGGGCAGCGAGGCGTTGACGCCCGGCACGACGCGCATTGTGTTCCTGAACAATATCACGTATACCACTGGCACCATGATTCCCGCTGATTTCCCTGGGGTGTGCATCGCAATCGAGGGCGGCGGGGCGGCGGAATTGGTGGACCCATCCGGCCCGTTCGCGCCCGAAAATTTCTTCCCCACCTCTTTGCCGGCGTTCTCGTGGGTGGGGCCGGGCGGCGAGGTCAACGGCGTGCAGACCACGCAATACCACCTGGAGGGGGACGCGCTCATCAGCGAGGGAGAGGAAGGGCTGCAAAACGTCAGCGCCGACGTGTGGGTGGCCGACCAGGGCGGCTATGTGGTACGCCTGCGAATGACTGGCAGCCCACCCCCGACCGAGAGCGAACAGGGCACGATGACGATGGAGTACAACTTGCTCTCCATTGACCAGCCGCTTGCTATTCAGATGCCGCCTGAGTGCGCCGGCGTCGAACCGATCCCGGCTAGCGGAGGCTCGTCGGGCTAGAACGGCTGCAAAGATCGATCATCGCAAGCGTCTGTAGGTGCACGGCGAGCCGCGCACCTACAGGTTTTATTAGGGAACTGATTCAAACTTACGCCAACCGGTGGCCGTGCTAAGGCCTTTCTCTACCTCACCCCCGTCTCGCCTGCGGCTCGACACCCCCGCTCCGCTTGCGGCTATCGTCCGGCGTCGCGGGGAGAGGGGGACGGGGGGTGAGGTGCCCGCCAACACGACAAGCTCCACACGCACCGGGGGCGTTGGCTCATAAGCTTGAATCACTTCAGGGAGAAGCATCGATCATGACTCGCAAGACCCTTTTCATCCTCGCAGCGGCACTTTTGATCCTCGGCGTGCTGCCCATCACGACCGCGCAGGAAGCAGGCTCAGGCCGCGCCGCCGAGGTCTTCGACTTCCCGGCGCAGCACCGCTTCCAGGCGGACCAGCCCGTCGCCACCGAGGACTATGGCGGGTGGCTATACTTCACCGGCGCCCTGACCGACGCGGAGACCGGGGACCTGTATGGCTACCAGTTCACCGTGTTCGAGGCGAAGGTCAAGCAGATGGGCGGCATCGTCCTTTATAACGTGCACGCCGCCATCAGCGACGTGCGCGAGAGCGCGCATCCCTTCTATCGCTACCTCCCGCTTTTCGACGGCGAAGCGAGCAAGGCCGCCCAGGGCTTCGACGAGGCGCGCGCCGAAGCCTTCTGGCGCTACGAAGACCCACACACGACGCTCACGCACTGGGAGGAGTCGGACGAGTGGGTCATCGTCAGCGCGCATGAGACCACCACCGGGCGCGATGCCGAGCAGACGATTGGCATGGAGCTGACATTGGTCAACGACAAGGTTGACTACATCCTCCATCGCCCCGACGGTATCGCCGGTATGGGTGTATGCACGAACCAAGACCCGGCGACGATGGCCGGCCTGTCGTACTACTACTCGCACCCCGCGTTGACCACGACCGGCACGCTCACCATCGACGGGCGCGAGGTTCGCGTGCGCGGCGACACCTGGTTCGACCACCAGTGGGGCAACTTCCAGAACTGCCACGTCGGTTGGGACTGGTTTAGCCTGCGCCTGGACGACGGCAGCTACCTGATGCTGTTCAACTTCAAGACCCGCGACGGCGGCGACCTCCCCGACCTGCGCGGGCTGACCTACATCGCGCCCGACGGCGGCGTGCAGTGGCGGCTCGGCGCGGAGGCGGCGACGCTCACGCCCACGCGCTGGTGGCGCTCGGACCGGTACGGCCTGCGCTACCCGCTCGAATGGCTCATCGAGACGCCGGTGGGCGCGTTCGCGTTGGAGCCGTACTTTGACGAGCAGACGATGGCCTCCGCCGAGGCGATGAACACGATCAACTACTGGGAGGGCGTCATGCGCGTGCGCGCCGGGGACCACGCCGGGCCGCAGGTGGGGCTTGCGTATATGGAACTGGCGAACTATCCTTAAAAGGCAATAACGTAACGTTACGAGTATGGGGTGGCTTTTTGCCCCGGTGTTCTGAGGTGAGGCTATGGCTATTCAGGAGCGTCTTTACACCGTTGAGGACCTGTGGGAGATTTCTCACAAGGAAGACAGCAAGCGTTTTGAGCTGGACGAGGGAGAGATCATCGCGATGTCGCCAGCAGGGGATAAGCACAGCGCGGTCGTGGGGGAGTTATTCAGGCTCATCGCCAATTACGTTGTCGAACATGACTTAGGCGATGTGTCCGCCCCGGAGACCGGTTTTATCCTCAAGCCGAACACGGTGCGCGCGCCGGACGTTGGGTTTCTCGCAAAGGAGCGACTGACGCCCATGACCGGGCAGTACTACCCTATCGCGCCTGACCTGGCGGTCGAGGTTGTTTCCCCGTCCGACACCCGACGACGAATCCACCGGAAAGTGTCTCAATATCTACACGCCGGGACGCGCACCGTATGGGTTGTCTACCCCGATGACCATCTGATCGACATCTACCGTCCCGACGGGTCTCTGACCACGCTCTCCCAAGAGGGTGATGTCCTGGACGGAGGCGACGCGCTACCCGGTTTTATGGTCACGCTGCGCGAGGTGTTTCAGCGCGTGCGCGATTAGGAGTGAAGTGATTCAAGCTTTTTAGCCAACGACCCCGGTGCGTGTGGAGCTTGTCGTGTTGGCGGGCACCTCACCCCCCGTCCCCCTCTCCCGGCTACGCCGGACTATAGCCGCAAGCGGAGAGGGGGTGTCGAGCCGCAGGCGAGA
>DAOTXU010000477.1:0-1533 GCA_034435135.1 Anaerolineae bacterium
ACTTCAGTCGGCGGGTTGCTTGTTAGCCCCCATCATATCACAGCTTATGTGATGAAATGTTAAGTTTGAAGTGATTCAAGCTTTTGAGCCAACAACACCGAGGCGGTGGCGCTGGTCGTGTTTGCGGGCGACCTCACCCCCCGTCCCCCTCTCCGCACGCGGAGAGGGGGAGTTGCTCCTGTTCTGCGTCTGCATCCCCCTCTCCATCGTATGGAGAGGGGGACTGCCCGAAGGGGGAGGGGGTGAGGTAAGAGAATACCAGAGCCTTTTTCTCGAACATGCGTTCAGTGTCCGGTAGCTAGTAGTGTAGAGACCGCCGATTAAAGGGGGATGAGAGATGAACTCGCGGACAGTTACTCGGATCGCCCGTCTCATGGCTGCTTTGCTGGCAGCTGTGTTTATTGTGGGGGTTTTCCCCGTCGTGCAGATCGCTTCCGCTGACGAGCTGCACCAGGTCGGCGTGCTGGCGACCGTCGTCAACACCGATCGGCTCAATGTGCGCTCCGGCCCCAGCCCGGCCTACCGCGCCGTCCGGGGGCTGCGCTTCGGCGATGTGGTCGCGCTGGTAGGGCGCAACGCCGACGGCTCCTGGGTGCAACTGGCGGCGAGTGGGGGCCGCCAGGAGTGGGTGAACTCTTACTACGTGCAGACGTTCGACTTCTATGACATTATGCTCCTGCCGGTCACGAGCGATACCACGCCGACCACGCCGCCGTCCAGCGCCACCGCGATCAAAGCGAATGTGGTCAACGCCAACCGCGCCAATGTGCGTTCCGGCCCCAGCGAGGCCTTCGGCGTCGTGCGGCAATTGCCGTATGGGCAGGAGGTCGTGCTGATTGGGCGCAATGTCAACGGCACGTGGGTGCAGTTGCAGAACCCGCTTGGCCGCCAGGAGTGGATCTTTAACCGCCTGGTGCAGCCGCAGGGCAACGCGAACATCATGAGTTTGCCGGTCACCAGCAACACCTATGGCGATCCCGGTTCTCCCCGTCCCGGTACGGGTGTGCGGGTCCACATCGTCCAGTATGGCGAAACCCTGTCCACCATCGCCCGGTACTACGGCACGACGGTGCAAACGTTGATGGCGCTCAACGGCCTCGCTAACCCGAACTACATCTACGCGGGCCAGCGGCTCATCGTGAGCGGCAGTTCGGGTTACCAGCCGCCGCCACAAGGGCGCGTCCACATCGTGCGGGCGGGCGAGACGCTCGCCAGCATCGCCCGGTATTACGGGGTCAGCTTTTGGACACTGGCCGCCGTCAACGGCATCAGCAACCCGAACCTGATCTACGTGGGCCAGCGCTTGGTTATCCCGTAAGGCGTTGCGTTCCGGGTGCTGCGGTTCGCCCACTGAGATTGAAGTGATTCAAGCTTTTGAGCCAACAACACCGATGCGGTGGCGCTGGTCGTGTTTGCGGGCGACCTCGCCTCCCGTCCCCCTCTCCGCTTGCGGAGAGGGGGTGTCGAGCCGCAGGCGAGACGGGGGTGAGGTAGAGAAACGCTTAGCACGGCCAGCTGTTGGCAAAAGTTTGA